>CALLXE010000054.1 GCA_938015875.1 uncultured Robiginitomaculum sp.
GGTCATCAAGAGTTCCCCGGCATTGCCGCCCATCATGGCCATGAAGGCTTCTCCGCCCTCAATTTCAGCCATAGATTCATTTATAAAATACGCCCAAACATATCCCGCTATCATTAACACGACGGAGAAAAACAACAGCACGCGCCCGGCCAAAGCCAGCATTCGGGGGAAACGAAATGCAGCTCGGTCGGAAAGTTTGTATTTTTTGGTTTCTGTACTCATTTCTAATTTTCCGCTCATCCCGACGAAAGTCGGGAACCAGTTTTATGTTTTGCTCGCTCTCGCTCTGGACCTCGTTTTCCAACGGGGTGAGCGGGTGGTGGGACCGGGGCTGAATTCTCAACTTCGGCTCATGTCTCTCCTTTACCCGTTCATCCCAACGAAAGCTGGGATTTAGTGGCGAGGCCAACTTACTTTTTCGCGCCACTTAACCCCGGCCCCTACGTTTGCAAGCAAACGACGGCAGGGGTGAGCGGGTGTGGTGGGGTCGGTGCTAAAAAATTTACACCTCACCATGTTCCCTCATCCCCGCCAAGCGTTTCAAAGAAACGCAAGGGGCGGGGATGAGCGGAACAATAAAATTATCCTTTGTAAGCCGTAACCTCGATCTCTACCTTCATTTTATCATCAACCATGCCCGCGATAACCATCGTCGCGGCCGGGAGGATATTCCCGAAATGCTGCTGAATGACCGGCAGAATTTCCGGGATGTATTTTTTGTCGGACACCGTGTATTGAACGCGGACCGTATGGCCGAGTTCAAATCCGCCGGCTTTCATGGCGCTTTGGATGTTAGAAAACGCGTTAAAGCACTGCTGCGCTGCGCTTTCGGGCAGTTCTTTTTTGTTCAAATCATATCCGACTGTGCCGGAGACAAAACACCAATCGCCGGCGATGACCGCGCGGGACATGCCGTAATGTTTTTCGCCCTCAGAGAGCGTGATAAGTTGACGTTTCGGGGCTTTTTTCGTGGCCATTATAATATTCCTTTGATTGCTAAATTAATTATGGGCAGGGTTTCGTCTGCCAATCCTTAGTACTTTCGCCCCGATAACACTTAATGCGCATACCGTAAGCCTGTAATTGCCCGGTTTTCAGGGTGAGCGGTTTGAAGATTGCGAGAAATTGCTCGGCCTTCACACTGTCATCTGCAAGTCCCGTGCGAGTCACGATGATTTGGGTCAAGCCGGAGGGCAGAAATTTCTGCTCTACCTTTAAGCTTTCGTCGCCTTCATCTTGGTTGATGCCGAAGTGGTTGACGATCGTATTTTGCGCCTCAACACTCTTCTGGCCGACATAAATCTTGACGAACCGCGCCAAATCCATGTCGAAATCCGCAATATCATATCCCGCATTCTCCTCGAGTGACGGACGCGGCGGCTTTGGCGGCATCACGCCGGGGACACCGTCCGTCGGGAGCAGGTCAACAGGCGCGGCGGCCGGCGTCTCAGGGGGCGACGCAGCATTGACGGTATCAGCCCGGCAAGCGATCAGCCCGGCAGACACTATACAGGATATGAGCGCAAACCTCAGGGACATTTTACCGCCGTCCACTTGCCCGCAGAAGGTCCGGCCTGACATTTATGACGCAAACCGCGAAAGTCCACCACATTGTCACGGACGCTGATATAAACCTGTTGCGCCGAAATAGTGCTGTCAAGCGCGCCCTCTTGCGTACCGACAATATAGCCGGACCCGTCTTTGACCTTAACATCATAAGTGACGATGAGCCCGCCGGGCCCCTCCACCGTTTCGCCCAGACGGTCGCGCAATATTTTCTCTGCCGCATCGGAATCCATGCCGACTTTCACACTTGTCCATGCTGCAAATTGCGGATTAAAATCCGATTGCGCGTAAGGGCTTTCGACATCGCCGGAGCAAGCCGACAGCCACAAAGCAAGTATCAGGATTAAAGCGCGCACTAACCCACGCTCCCCTCAAGGCTAATCGCGACCAATTTCTGCGCCTCAACCGCAAATTCCATCGGCAATTTTTGCAGCACGTCACGGCAAAACCCGTTGACAAGCAGCGCCACGGCGTCTTCTTCCGACAACCCCCGTTGGCGGCAGTAAAACAGCTGATCATCAGAAAGCTTTGACGTGGTCGCTTCGTGCTCAAATTGAGCGGTTGGCGTGTCGCTTTCGATATACGGAACCGTATGCGCGCCACAATCATTGCCGATAAGCAGGCTGTCGCATTGGGTGAAATTGCGCGCGCCGGTCGCTTTGCGATGGGCGCTGACAAGGCCGCGATAGGTAGAATTGGATTTACCCGCGCTGATGCCTTTGGAAATGACCCGCGATTTGGTGTTCTTGCCTAAATGAATCATTTTCGTGCCGGTATCGGCCTGTTGATGGCCATTGGTAATGGCGATGGAGTAAAACTCCCCTTGAGAATTATCGCCGCGCAAAATGCAGCTTGGATATTTCCATGTCACGGCGCTACCGGTTTCGACCTGCGTCCATGACACTTTGGAATTATCGCCCCGGCAATCAGCGCGTTTAGTAACAAAATTATAGACCCCGCCCTTGCCGTCTTTATCACCCGGCCACCAGTTTTGGACCGTGGAATATTTCACCTCGGCGTCTTCATGAACGATAATTTCGACAATCGCTGCGTGCAGCTGATTTTCGTCGCGCATCGGCGCGGTGCAGCCCTCAAGATAAGACACATAGCTGCCCTTATCGGCAATAATCAGCGTGCGCTCAAATTGCCCGGTGCCTTCCGCGTTCATACGGAAATAGGTCGACAACTCCATCGGGCAATGCACGCCCGGCGGGATATAAACAAAGGAGCCGTCAGAGAAGACAGCGTTATTGAGGGTCGCGTAGTAATTATCGGTCTGCGGCACAACTGTGCCCATATATTTACGCACAAGCTCCGGGTGTTCTTGCACCGCTTCAGAGAAGCTACAGAATATCACGCCCTTCTCGGCCAGCTCTTTTTTAAACGTGGTGACGACGGAAACCGAGTCGAGGACTGCGTCCACGGCTACGCGCGGAGCGCCTTTGACGCCGGCCAGAACTTCCTGTTCTTTCAAGGAGATACCAAGCTTTTCATAGATCGCCAGAATTTCCGGATCAACCTCATCAAGGCTTTTCGGCTTGTCGTCATCGGATTTCGGCGCAGCATAATAATAGGCGTCTTGGTAATCAATATCCGGGAAATCGACCATGGCCCATTCGGGGGCCTCAAGCTCGAGCCACCGCGCATAAGCTTCCAGCCGCCATTCGAGCAGCCATTCCGGCTCGTTCTTTTTGGCAGAGATAAAGCGCACAATATCTTCATTTAATCCTTTTGGCGCGAAATCCTGTGCAATATCGGAATTAAACCCATATTTATACTTGTCCGCCTCAAGGGATTTCACGCCCTCGACGGTTTGCGCGTCGATGGACTCTTTGGCGACATTGTCGTCTTTAATCAGGGTATCAGTCATTCTGCAGCCTCAATCTTGTTGGCTTTAATACGGCGCACCTTGGCCCATGCGCTTAAAAAAGTGTCGGCATCTGCCGGTTTATTTGTATATCCGAGGGACATGCGTATGGCGCCGTTTGGCGCAATGTCCCCGTGGCCCATTGCGTTCACAACGCGGCTCGTTTTCGATACGCCGGATGAACAGGCTGTGCCGGTGGAAATCGATACACCCTCCAAATCAAGGCCCATCAACAATGTCTGCGATGCCTTATCCGGCACCGCGAAAAATGATGTATTGGGAAGGCGCGCTGCGCCCTGCCCGAAAATCTTAATGCCCGGCTCCATCTCTGTAAGGCCGGCTTCGATGCTGTCACGGATAACCTCAAGGTCAGACATGCCGGTCGCGACCTTGGCCGCTGCGCCAAATCCGGCAATGCCGGCCACATTAGACGTGCCGGCGCGGCGGCGTTTTTCCTGCCCTCCGCCCAGCATCATAGACGTGAACGGCGCATCAGCGCTTACATACAATGCGCCGACGCCTTGCGGGCCGCCGATTTTGTGAGCGGACACGGAGATGTAATCCGCATCATAATCCATCGGCAATTTGCCCATAACTTGCACGGCATCAACTAATATCAAGCCGCCGGCCGCATGGGTCAGCTCTGTTGCGGTGGCCACATCTTGTATGACCCCCGTCTCGCTATTGGCCGCTGTCACAGAGACAAAAGGCCGGCCGGCCGCCACGTCCCAAGTCTCAAGCCGGTTTTTCAGCCACGCCATATTCGTCTGCCCGTGTTCATTACACGGTATTTTCTCAACCACAGCGCCGCAGCCTTGCGCCGCGTTCAGCGTCGCCGGGTGATCCATTTCGGCGATTAACATGCGCTTGCATCCGGCCTTATAGGCGCTGTGGATAGCTGTGTTGTCGCTTTCCGTGCCGCAACCGGTAAAGATTAAATCCTGCGCGCATACGCCCATAGCGTAAGCCACAACGTCGCGGGCATCTTCGACAATTTTGCGCGCATCCCGGCCATGACTGTGAAGAGACACAGGATTACCGATAACGTCAAAGGCATTAAGCATTGCGGCGCGTGCTTCCGGGCGCAGCGGGCTTGTAGCGTTATGATCGAGGTAGAGGCGGGTCATCACTGCGCCGCCTCCATGCCCGGATTGAACCGATCCGCCAGCACGTCAGCCACGGTGACTCCGGCAAGGAAGCTGCCGATATGCGTCTCCAATGCGCCCCACAGATTATGGGTCAGGCACTTGGCGCTTTGCCCGGTGCAGCTTTGTTTCAGCTCCGGCGTGCAGCCATGGGTGCGA
The DNA here is from genome assembly GCA_938015875.1 of uncultured Robiginitomaculum sp. GTDB lineage: Bacteria > Pseudomonadota > Alphaproteobacteria > Caulobacterales > Maricaulaceae > Robiginitomaculum. The sequence continues at coordinate 4,738 of CALLXE010000054.1, forward strand.
ATATCCTCATTAACGGCGGCAATCACCCGATCAAGGGCTATGCTTTCGGCCGGACCGGACAGTGTATACCCGCCGCCGGGGCCGCGCGTAGATTGGACAATATCGGCGCGGCGCAATTGCGCAAAAATCTGCTCGAGATAGGTCACGGAAATGTTTTGACGCGCGGAAATATCAGACAGATTGACCGGCGCATCGCTGCCTTGGGCGGCAATATCGGAAACGGCCATAACGGCGTAACGTCCTTTTGCGGTCAGCTTCATGTTTTTCTCGCTTTTTGAACGCCTCTTTGTTATGACGCGCGCAACCATTAACTTCTGTTGGGATGTAGTAATCCCGACTAATTTAGTCAAGTATTGCTTTGCGCATATGTCTGCGGCTAAATCACATAGGAAATCTCCATGCCTGAAGTCATTTTTGCCGGCCCTGAAGGGCGTCTTGAAGGCCGCTATTCACCATCCGATGACAGCGCCGCGCCGTGCGCGATTATCCTGTCGCCTCACCCAAAAGCGGGCGGGCACATGGACCACCGCATTCCGGTTGCCATGTATGAACAATATAAGCGCCGCGGCTTTTCCGTGCTACGGTTTAATTTTCGCGGTGTCGGCCGGTCTGTCGGCACATATGACAATGGTTCCGGCGAGCTTCAGGACGCAGCCTACGCTCTGGATTGGCTGCAAAGCTTTAACCAAAACGCGCCATTTTCTTGGGTGTCGGGCTATCAATTCGGCGCCTATATCGGCATGCAGCTTTTAATGCGCCGCCCGGAAGTCTCGGGCTTTATTTCTATGTCCCTGCCGACCAATACATATGATTTTGCGTTTCTTGCGCCTTGCCCGGCTTCCGGTCTGGTGACTTATGCGACGGATGATCAAATTATTCCGGCCGAAGATGTTGACCGCGTTGTCGAACGTATTCGCACGCAAAAAGGTACATTCATTACCACGCATCCGATTGAAGGCGCTGACCATTTCTACACCAATCATCTTGATCAGGCGATGGACGTGGTTGACGACTATTTGGACAATTGCCTTGATGAGCGCTATTGCCCGCCGCGCGAACCGCGCCTTATCGAAGGCTAACGCGCTGTGGACTATTATTCTCTGACCGACCCGAAACTGACCGCCCGCTTCGGCGATGCCCTGCTCTCCAGCCTTGCGCCGGATGGCGGGCTTTATATGCCAAAATCATTGCCGACATTTTCGGACGCGCAATTGGCAGAGCTTGGCGCCATGTCCTTTGCGCAGTGCGCTGCAAAGCTCGCGCGGCATTTCACGGATGATCGGTTTTCCAATGACGACCTGATCGCGATTTGCGAAGATGCTTATGACTTTCCCTTGCCGATGCGCACGTTTGAAGGCCGTGAGCTTGATGCCGCCGTGCCCGAAGACGATTCTGAGTTTTTCTTAGAGCTTTTCCACGGCCCAACTCTGGCGTTTAAAGACTTTGCCGCGCGGTTTATGGGCCGCACAGCGTCGCATTTGCTCACCAAGAGCGGTGAGCAGCGTACAATTTTGGTGGCTACATCAGGCGATACCGGCGGGGCCATCGGCTACGCCTTCCTTAACCAACCCGGCGTAAAGGTCTATATCCTCTACCCGGAAGGCGGCGTGTCTAAGGTTCAAGAGCAGCAACTGACGACGATGGGCGCCGGCAGTAATGTCAAAGCGATTAAAATCTCCGGCAGCTTTGATGACGCGCAAGCCTTGGTGAAACAGGCCTTCGCCGACAAGGCTCTGTCGGAAAAACATAACCTTATGTCCGCCAATTCTATCAATGTTGGCCGGGTTATTCCGCAAAGTTTCTATTATTTTTGGACAAGCCTGCAGGCCAAAGCCGCCTATCCTGAGCGACCTTTAATATACTCCATTCCGTCCGGAAACCTTGGCAATCTGACCGGCGGCCTGATTGCAAAACGTATGGGCGCGCCGATTGACCGGTTTGTTGTCGGCCATAATGTCAATGACCCGCTTGTTGATTACCTCACCACCGGAGATTACACGCCCCGCCCGTCCGTCCCGACCCTGTCCAACGCTATGGATATTGGCCGCCCGAATAACTTCCCGCGTATTTTGTCGCTGTATGATGAAGACCACAAAGCGATTGCCGCCGACATTTACGGCGCGAGCTTTGACGATGAAGAGACAGCGCGCCACTTACGCCGCGTCTATAATGCAACGGGTTATCTGATGTGCCCGCACACCACGGTGGGGCATTTGGCGATGGAGAAATTCTCCGCCGGTGTGGATCAGGCGTTTACAAAAATTACGGTTGCCACGGCCCATCCCGCGAAATTCCAAACCGAAGTTGACCGCATTATCCGCGAAGACATTCCGATGCCTGACGCTCTGTCCGTGCTGTTTGAAACAGAGCCAAGCGTGCATGTCATGGAACCAAGCCTTGACGGACTGGCTGACTATTTGGCGAAGACCGCTTAGGTGAAGCTGACCGCTGATGAGTTTTATGCCCGCCTTAATGCGGGAACACTGCGCCTGACCTTTATCGGCATGTCCAATATCGGGAAGAGCTTTACGGCTATGCGTCTGCGCAAAAGCCACGGCTTTGACCTCTATGAGGTTGATGAGGCAATTCAAAAATCTCTTGGCCTGAAATGTATGCAGGAGAGCGCAGACTGGATGGGTTTTCCCTATGAAGATGCCTATGCCACGCGGGAGGCAGAATATCTTGACCTTGAGAGCAAACTGACCGCTAAAGCCTTTGATGACAAATCGGGCAATGTCATCTTAGATACAACCGGCAGCGTCATATATTTATCGGAAGAGGCCCGCAAAATGCTCGCTGCGCAGTCCGTCATCATCCACATTCAGGCAGGACCAAGCAATCTGCGGCGACTGGAAAAACTGTATTTTAAATCGCCCAAGCCTTTGATTTGGAACGGTATGTATAAAGACCGCGCAGACGGCGACCGCGAAGCTGCGCTTAAGGATAATTACCCGAAATTGCTGGCCTCTCGTATGGACGCCTATAACGCGATGGCCGATATTAACCTGCCGGCGAGCCTTCTGTTTGAAGGCACAACGACGGCCGATATGATTTTGGACCGCATCGCCGGCCGCTAGGCCGGGGCTTCAGTTTCAATCCACCCCGCCAGCAAACCTTCCAGGGCCACTTTGGTCAGCAAGTCAATATGCGCCTCGCTGTCGTTAAGGCACGGCACAACGCTGTAATGAGTGCCGCCGTGCTCTTCAAAACTTTCTCCGGCTTCCAGCGCAATCTCCTCAAGGGTTTCAAGACAATCGGACGTAAAGCCCGGCGTAATGACGACGGCTTTTTTGTGCCCCTGCTCCGGCATGGCTTCCAGCGTTTTGTCGGTATAGGGCTGCAACCACGCTTTGGGCCCGAAGCGGGACTGAAACGTGATCATAAATTCAGACTCCGTCATGCCCAGTTCTGCACGGATAAGGTCGGCGCTTCGGATGCATTCGCTTTGATACGGGTCGCCTTTATCAACGACTTCCTGCGGCAAGCCGTGAAATGATGCTAAAATACGATCAGGCGTATAATCGAGCGTGTTCAGGTGATCGCGTATGCTGCCGGCGATGGCTTTTATATATTCAGGATGATCATGATAATCGCGCAGATACCGAATTTGGGGCGCGTTGCGGCGTTTCTTCAGCGCTTTGCCAACGGCGTCATAGATCGACGCTGTCGTGGCGGCCGCATATTGCGGATAAAGCGGAAACACGGCAATGCGCGAGCAGCCCTTGGCCTCCAGAGCGGCAATCCCCGCATCAATGGACGGATTACCGTAACGCATGGCGACTTCAACGTGAACATCATCGCCAAGACGGGCTTGGACGCCGGCGGCTTGGGCGCGGGTTATGCGGATAAGCGGGGCCTCCGCGCCTTCCGGCCCCCATATTTTGGCATAGGCCGCGGCCGACTTTTTCGGGCGAACGCGCAGGATAACGCCGTGAAGAATCGGGCACCAAAGCCAACGGGACAACTCGATGACCCGGTCGTCATGCAAAAATTGAAAAAGGTATTTTCTGACCGCTTTTGGTGTCGGCGCATCCGGCGAGCCGAGGTTCACGAGTAAGAGCCCTGTTTTTTTTGTCATTTTTTCATATTCTCCGGTAAGGTCGCTTGACGCGGCGCGCTGTTAGGCGTCAATAGTTACGCATGACATACACGTTCGGACGCAGACTTGTCGCGTTCAAAACCTTGATTTTAATCACAAACAGGAATTTCCATGACCGCCTCTGCTTTGAAACTCACGCTTATGACCGCTGCCGCTGCCGGCGCGCTGATGCTTGGCGCCTGTGAAGAGAACACGCGATCAAGCCTCGACACACCGGCAAAACCGTCACCGACGCAGTCGGACGCGACGCAGGCAACGGATCCTGCAGACGTCAGACCGGCCGATACGGTTAGTCCTTCGCCGCAAAAACCGGCGGCTTTGTCCACCGAAGATGCCGCCGCTGAAATGCTGACAGGCGTCAGCGGACAGGCAACGGTTCAGCAAGCCAAAGAGTTTTTGGAAAGCGCCGAGCGTGACATCACGGAAATGAACGCATTTGCCGCCCGTGCCCAGTGGGTGAACTCTAACTTTATCACTCAAGACACTGATTTTCTCGCAGCCCTCTCCAGCGAGCAATATTCTAAACTGCTGACGCGGCTCTCTAATGAAGCCAAGCGCTTTAACGGCTTGAAACTGCCGGGAAGCATGGCGCGAAAAATGGATGGCCTGAAACGCGGCAGCGATTTCCCGGCCCCTGATAAGCCCGGCGCATCCAAAGATTTGGCGACGATTATGACATCCCTGAACTCTGCCTACGGCAAAGGAAAGTTCTCCGTTGATGTGAACAACAAAGGCATTATCGCGATTTTAGACAGCGCTGATGAGAGCGGCGAAAAAGACGGTACGCTGGACCAAGAAGTGCCGGAAGGTAAAATCGATCTGGGCCAAGCCTCTAAAATCATAGCGGAGTCAGACGATCCCGTTTTGTTGAGAACGATATGGGAAGGTTGGCGCACGATCTCACCGGCCATGCGCAGCGATTATGCCAAAATGGTCGGTATCATTAATGAGGGCGCACGCGAGCTCGGTTATAAGGATGCCGGCGCACTGTGGCGGTCAGGCTATGACATGCCGGCCGATGACTTCACCAAAGAAGCCGACCGACTTTGGGGTCAGGTTAAACCGCTTTACGACCAATTGCATTGCTATGCCCGCGCGGGCCTGAACGCCAAATACGGTGACGAGGTTGTCCCGACCGATGGCCCGATCCGCGCCGATATTCTTGGCAATATGTGGGGACAAAGCTGGGGCAATATTTATGACGACGTCGCCCCGCCTACGACAGGCAAAGACTTGGACGTCACAAAATTGCTCGAAGATGCAGACTATAATGCTCTGAAAATGGTCGAAACAGGCGAAGCCTTCTTTACCTCTATGGGGTTTGCACCCTTGCCTGAAACGTTTTGGGAGCGCTCCCTGTTTCTGAAACCGTCAGACCGTGAAGTCGTCTGCCACGCTTCGGCTTGGAACCTTGATGATATAGATGATATCCGCATCAAAATGTGTATCAAAGTTGACGAAGAAGATTTCAAAACTGTCCATCACGAACTGGGCCACAACTTCTATCAACGCGCCTATAAGAACCAATCCGTACTGTTTAAAAACGGAGCCAATGACGGGTTCCATGAAGCTATCGGCGATATGATCGGGCTGTCTATTACGCCGGAATATCTGGTTCAAATCGACTTGCTCGATGAAGACAAAGTCCCAAGTGCCGACGGCGACACGGCCCTGCTGATGCAGCAAGCGCTTGAAAAAGTCGCCTTCTTGCCGTTTGGCCTGATGGTCGATCAATGGCGCTGGAAGGTCTTCTCCGGAGAGCTGACCCCTGAGACCTATAATGACGGCTGGTGGGCATTGCGTGAGAAATACCAAGGCCTGACGGCTCCGGCAGACCGCCCGGCGGATGCATTTGATCCCGGTGCAAAATATCATATCCCCGGCAATACGCCGTATATGCGCTATTTCCTTGCGCATATCCTGCAGTTCCAATTCCACAAAGCGGCCTGTGACCAAGCCGGCTTTGAAGGCCCGCTCCACCGCTGCTCTGTCTATGGTAATAAGGATGTCGGCGCGAAGTTTAAGGCCATGATGGAAATGGGCGCGTCAAAACCGTGGCCGGACGCCCTCGAAGCTTTCACCGGAACCCGCGAAATGAACGGCTCTGCAATTCTGGAATATTTCGATCCGCTGATGATTTATCTGAAAGAAGAAAACAAAAATCGGACATGCGGCTGGTAATGTTTGCCTGACGCAGTTTGACTGTATTTTATCAAGCTTAGGCGACTCATCTTTACGTCTTAATAACGGTGACGACGATAGTCTGTGATTCTATGGGACAGCTGAATTCAGTTTTAATTATTACCGCAGCCTCCGGGGTCGATGAGGACCGCTTGGAGGATGTTTGCGCGCGGCTTAAAGCCGGCAGGCTGAATGCGGTCGTACGATCCTTTGACGGCAAGACTGTTGGCCGCCTGCCCGCGCAAGCCCCGACAATTATTGTGCTCGATTTTCCTGATGCAATTCCCGGTAATCTGAAAGCTCTGACAAAACGTTTAAAGTCAGTTTATAAATCTGCACCTTCATTGGCCGCCTGCTTGCCTGCGCAAAGCGCCGGCGACTTTACGGCCTTGTTTAATACCACGGTATTGCACCCTGCCCATGCCTCGCAATTGGCGACTCGCGTAATCTCCTTATCCCGCCTTCAAATTATGGAGACGGAAATGACAATGCGGATTGCAACATTGTCGGAGACATTTAACGCGCCGCCGGCCGCCCTTGATCCTTCTCCGCGCCGCCGCATCCGCGTTCTGTTCGTCGGATCGCCGAGCCCGCGTTTCATGGCCATTGTCAGCGCTTTGCAAGACAGCGACGCCGAGGTTATCGCCGCCTTTACCGGATTTACCGCATTTGATTATTTGCATGAACAGAACTTTGACGCTGTTGTCCTGAACGCCATAACCTCCGAAGAGCCGGCATTTACGATATCATCAACCATGCGCCGAAATTCAAAACTGTTTCACACGCCGACCCTCATCCTGACCGGCCGAAACAAGGCCGTCAACATTGAGCAGGCCTACCGCAAGGGTGCCAGCGACGTAATCGCTGATGATGCGCCCGCAGGCGAAATCCGTGACCGCATATTAGAGCAGGCTAATTTTCACAGCATTCACGAAGATATGAAAGGCCGCTTTTCCGGCCTTGGTAACCGCAAAACAATGGACGCCGCTACGGGGCTTTTTAATCCCGATTTCTTTGACGCCCATCTTGAGCGCCACAAACGCACCAGCCGCCTCGTTCCGGTCGCCATATTCACGATTACGTCCAAAGACGGCGAGCCCGCCTTGCCCGAAGACCGACTGACCCAAGCCTGCGTTCAAGTGGGTAGCATGCTGCGAAATTTAGTACGTATGCAGGACTGCACCGCACGGCTTGATACAAATTGTTTTGCAGTGCTGTTCCCTTCCGTCAGCTTGGAAGACGCTAACTTTGCCGCCGGCCGTATCAGCTCGATCATCGGCAGTACGGGACTTAAGGATGAGGCCGGGTCTTATGGCGTGACCGCTCAGGTAACCGTGACTAATGTTGCTGCTGCGCACATGGCAGCAGAAGCAATTACGGCTTAGGGCTTCCCGCAAGGGCGCGCAGCGCATTGACAACGCCGGCCAAACGCCACGGCTCTTTTTCAAACGCCCCTTTGACGAAAATCGTCTGATCGGGACGCAGCCGCCAATTGGGCTGCCCGGACAGGGCGTTCAAGATAATTTCAGGCTCGACCACATCAGAATGACGAATGGTGAACACGGCGCCTTTCGGTCCGGCGTCAATTTTCTCGACATGAGCCAGGCGGCACAAGCGTTTAATCTGCATAATCTTAAGCAGGTTTTCCACGTCTTTTGGCAGCGGGCCAAAGCGGTCAATCATCTCGGCTGCGAATGCCTCACCGCTTTGATCATCTTCGATTTCAGAGGCTTTGCGGTAAAGCGACAGGCGCACGTTCAAATCTTTGACATAGCGTTCAGGGATCAGCACAGAAATGCCCAAATTGACCTGCGGCGACCAAGAGCTGTCTGAGACGGTGTAATCGTCACGCAAGGACGCGACCGCTTCTTCGAGCATGTGCTGATAAAGCTCCGTGCCCAGATCCTTGATATGGCCGGATTGTTCCTCGCCGAGCGGATTACCCCCGCCGCGCATATCCAAATCATGGGAGGCCAGCGAAAAACCTGCGCCGAGCGTGTCGAGGGATTGCAGAATCTTCAGACGCTGCTCTGCGCCTTTCGTAATCATATGCGTATCCGGCATCGTCATATAGGCATAAGCGCGGGTTTTGGATCGCCCGACACGGCCGCGCATCTGATAAAGTTGCGCCAGTCCGAAACGGTCCGCGCGATATATAATCATTGTATTAGCCGTCGGAATATCAATCCCGCTCTCAATAATTGACGTGGACAGCAGCACGTCATATTGGCCGTCATAAAACGCGGTCATCACATCTTCGAGCGCGCTTCCCGCCATTTGCCCGTGAGCGATGACGTATTTCACCTCCGGCACTTGCATCTGCAAAAACTCTTCGGTGCGCTTTAAATCGGAAATGCGCGGCACGACGAAGAAAGTTTGCCCTCCGCGATACCGCTCGCGGAGTATAGCTTCGCGTAAAGTCACCGGATCCCACGGCGTCACATAAGTGCGCACGGCAAGGCGGTCGACCGGCGGCGTGGCAATCAGAGATAAATCGCGAATGCCTGATAGCGCCATTTGCAGGGTCCGCGGGATTGGCGTCGCCGTCAGAGTCAAGACGTGAACATCCGCGCGCAAGGCTTTCAGGCGCTCTTTATGCTGCACACCAAAGCGCTGTTCTTCGTCAACAATAAGCAGGCCGAGGTCAGAAAATGATATTGATTTTGCGAGCAGCGCATGCGTTCCGATAACAATTTCGCAGCGCCCGCTTGCAATCTCTTCGCGGGCGGCATTGGCATCCTTAGTGGAGACAAGGCGGGAAAGCTGCCGTACTTTGACGGGCCAACCGCGAAACCGGTCAGAGAAAGTCTTGAAATGCTGCCGCGCCAAAACCGTCGTCGGTGCCACCACGGCGACCTGCTTTCCGGCCATAACCGCAATGAAAGCGGCGCGCAGCGCCACTTCGGTTTTGCCAAAGCCTACATCGCCGCAAATCAGGCGATCCATCGGCTTTCCGCTTTTCAAATCCGCCGTAACATCTTCAATGGCATTAAGCTGATCGTCGGTTTCGGCGTAAGGAAAACGCGCGCAAAATTCGTCATAAATACCGGGCGCAACCTCAATCGGGTCAGCCGTGCGCAATGCGCGCTTAGCCGCGATTTTAATAAGCTCCTCAGCCATATCGCGCAGGCGCAATTTGGCTTTGGTCTTGCGGGCATTCCACGACCCGGCCCCAAGTGTATCGAGGATCGCCGTATCCGGCGCAGAGCCATAACGCGACAAAAGCTCAATATTTTCCACCGGCAGGAACAGCTTGGCCCCTTTGGCATATTCCAATTCCAAGACGTCATGGGGCTGATTTTGAACGTCAATCGTGCGCAGACCCAAATACCGGCCAAGGCCGTGGTCAATGTGAATAACCAAATCGCCTTCAGACATCGTCGTGGCGTCAGCAATAAAGTTTTTGGCTTTTTTGCGCCGGCCGCGGTTAACAAGGCGGTCTCCCAGCAGGTCCGGCTCGGCGACGACAGATAGTTTTCCGAGCGTAAAACCGGCCTCAAGGGGCAAAATTATGCGTTTAACCTCACCCGGGCGAAGCTCGCGCGCCGCCATGCCGTTATCAGCGGTTCCGATTAAAAGCCCGTGATCGTTAAATACACTGCCAAGGCGTTCAGAACTGCCTTGCGTCCACGATGCGACCCAAACTTTTTGCCCCATATCACGCAAAGATTTAATGTGCTTGGCGGCTTCGTCGAATACATTAACGCCTTCGGTTTGGCGCTCGGCGGCAAAAGACCGACCGCCGGTCGCGCCGATATTGATAACGTAATCCCCTTCCGGCACGCGGAAAACACTGTGCTCACGGCGGGTCAACGTTTCTTTTATCGCGGTCCAGTCATCGCCCAACAAATATAACCGCTCCGGTGGAAGGGCGCGGTGTACGCCGTCGCCGGATTTGGTCTGCGTCTCGGCATATGTTTTGCGCGCGTCGTAATAGTCTTCAATCAAATCGGCGCGTTCCTGCCGCGCTTCTTCACTCATGGAATCAAAAGCGTAAAGCGCGCCTTCTCGGATATAATCAAACACAGTTTCCAGCGCCGGATAAAACAGCGGGAGCCAGTGCTCGACGCCGGCCGGGCGAACGCCCTCGGTCACGGCGGCGTAAATCGGATCCGCGCTGACCCCGCCGCCAAAGCTTGCGATATAACCGCGCCGAAATTGGCTCTGCGTTTCGTCTGTCAGCAGGGCTTCGGAGACAGGTGCAAGGCGCAGGCTCCCGACCTTGTCCGTGCTCATCTGCGTATCGGGATCAAAACTGCGCAGGTTTTCAAGCTCGTCACCAAAGAAATCCAGACGAACCGGCGCGTCAAATCCGGGCGGGAAAATATCAATTAAGCCCCCGCGCACCGCGTAATCACCCGGCTCGGAAACCATTGAGGCGCGGGCATAACCGTTTACCGTCAAATACGATTGCAGCGCCTCCCTGTTAACCTCATCACCGGCCCGCGCGGAGAACCCGGCGCTTTCCAGCGCGCTGCGCGGCGGCACTTTTTGCGCGGCGGCGCTGATGGTCGTAATAATAATCTGAGTTTGCGTGTTTGGCCGGGACAGCGCGTAAAGGGTGGCGGCGCGTTTCGCGGCCAGACCCCGGCTCGGGGACACCCGGTCAAACGGAAGGCAATCCCAAGACGGCAATTCCAAAAGCTCAATGTCCGGCGCTAAAAACCGGCAGGCTGCTTTAAAATTAGCGGCGCGCGTGTCGTCCCGGGCGATGAACACATTGCGTCCCCCCCGCTTACGCGCCGCCGTCGTAAAGACAAGCGCGTCTGCGCCTTCAGGAAGCTCCCCGACGGCCAGACGTCCGTGCGCCTTTTGATATTCAATTTGCGGGGTCAAATTTTTGGGTCAAACACTTTAAGCCGGGCAAACAGCGCCGTATCATATTGCGCAGGCAGCGGTCTGGTCCCTGTAATCCAATCATAAATATTGTGATCGGATTGCTCAATCAACGCCTCAAACTCCCGCAGTTCATCCGGCGTAAAATCAGGCCCGTGCAATTTCGCAAAGCCGCCGAGTATTAAGTCAGCTTCCCTAAAGCCCCGGTAATTGGCGCGATATATGGCGCGTTTTCGGCGGGCTTCGATATCATCTGTCATGCGGCGGCCTTTTTCGTCTGCTCGGGTCGATATAACACTTACTGATTACGCCGCAAGGCTTGCGCCGGCTTGATTGCTGCGTCATTTAATAAATATGAGACCGGATATTCTATTCCCGCTGTTTGCCCAAACTACGTCCCTCAAAGGCGTCGGCCCGCGCGTGGCTGAAAGCCTTGGCCGCGCAATGGGAACACGGGTCAAAGATGTGATTCTGACCCCGCCCGGCGGCGTGATTGACCGCAGCGCGCGGCCGGGCATTGCCGGCGCGCTTGACGGGCAAACTGCGACCTTCGACATTACCGTACTGCGTCACTTACCCCCAACGTCCAAAGGCCGCCCCTACCGCGTCATAGTCGGCGACGACAGCGGCGAGATGACCCTGACTTATTTTCATGCACGCGGATCGTTCTTACAAAGACTGCTGCCCGACAATCAGCGCCGCCTGATATCCGGAAAGGTGGAGATTTATAACGCCCAAGCGCAAATGCCCCATCCGGATTATGTCTTGCCCCCGGAGGAGGCCGCAGACATGCCGGCGCTGGAGCCGCTCTATCCGCTTTCGGCCGGCCTGTCGCAAAAGGTGGCGCGCAAGACGATGTTAGAGGCGTTGAAATCCCTGCCTGAATTGCCGGAATGGCAAGATGCGCCGCTTCTGGAGCAAAAAAACTGGCCGCGCTGGGCACAAGCGATCTTAATGCTGCATAGCCCGCAGCATAAAGAAGACTTGGCGGCCGGCGGCCTTGCCCGCTCCCGCCTTGCCTATGATGAGTTGTTCGCCAAGCAGCTCGCTTTGTCAATTGTCCGCGAGAGCAATCGCCGGCAATCCGGGCGCGCACTGATGACGGGGAAAAACTACGTGCAGGAAGTTCTGACCGGCGCGCCCTTTACGCCGACCGGCGCACAAAGCCGGGCTTATGCCGAGATCGCCAAGGATATGAGCGGCCCTTATCGTATGGCCCGATTACTTCAGGGCGATGTGGGCGCAGGTAAGACGTTCGTCGCTGCCCTGGCCGCCGCCCATGCATCTGAAGGCGGCGCGCAAACGGCCCTGATGGCCCCGACAGAAATTTTGGCTCGCCAACATGCCGAAACCCTCAAAGCCTTGCTCGCCCCGGCCGGATTAATGGTTCAGGCCGTCACCGGACGCGATAAAGGCAAGCCCCGCGAGGCGCTCGCAACAGGCATGCGCGAGGGCTATATTGACGTGATCATCGGCACGCACGCTTTGTTCCAAGAGGCGGTAGAGTTTAAAAATCTGGGCTTGGTTATTATAGATGAGCAGCACCGCTTCGGCGTGCATGACCGCATGAAATTATCTGAAAAAGGGCAGCGGCCGGATTTATTGGTCATGACAGCAACGCCTATTCCGCGCACCCTCGCCCTGACCGCATATGGCGATTTGGACATATCGAAATTGGATGAAAAACCGGCCGGGCGACACCCCATTGACACGCGCATCCTGCCCCTGACTCGCCTTGATGATATGATCGACGCTATGGGCCGCGCGCTGAAAGACGGCGGCCGGGCTTATTGGGTTTGCCCATTGGTAGAAGACTCTGAATTTATTGACTTATCGTCGGCAGAAGATCGCCACCGGCAACTGACCGCAATCTTCGGCGATCGGGTCGGTCTGCTGCACGGACGCATGAAACCGCAAGAAAAAGAAGCCATCGCGCTGGCCTTTAAACGCGGGGAGTATGACATTTTAGTCGCCACTACCGTTATTGAGGTCGGCGTCGACGCGCCGGACGCAACCATAATGGTGATTGAACATGCCGAGCGGTTCGGCCTTGCGCAGCTTCACCAACTTCGCGGCCGCGTTGGGCGGAGCCATAAAAAGTCATCTTGCTTTTTGCTCTATCAAGGGCCGCTGTCAGTGAACGGAAAACGCCGCCTTGAGATTATGCGCGAGACTGAGGACGGCTTTGTTATCGCCGAAGAAGATTGGGACTTGCGCGGGTCCGGCGATCTGCTCGGGTCAAAACAAAGCGGCTTGCCGGCCTATAAATTGGCGGATTTGGACAAGCACAAAGCCCTGCTTGAGATCGCCTCAAAAGACGCGCGGACCTTGGTTCAAATTGACCCGAATTTACAGAGTGACCGCGGCAAAGCGGCGAAAGTTTGTCTTTACTTATTTGAGCAAGATTACGGCGTGGCGCTTATGAAGTCCGGCTAATCAACCGGCAATAGACTTTTCTTTTCTTTGACTTCAGTCACCATGCCGGCGGAAATAATAAGCTTGGCTCCCTCTTCCGGCGTCATATCCAAGATTTTCACGTTTTTGCGTTCAACCATCAATAAAAACCCTGACGTTGGGTTTGGCGTCGTCGGGACGAACACGTTGACGAAGCCTTTTGGCAATACTTTGGCCGGCTCCCCGCCAACCTCTGACGTGATGAAGGCCACGGCCCATGTCCCCTTAAGCGGATATTCGACCATGCAGACTTCGGTAAAAGAGGCGTCCTGACGCTCGGCTACGACGCCGACGATTTGTTTGATAAAGTTATAAATCGCGCCGACAAACGGGACGCGGTTTAAAATGCGTTCCCCTATATTGAGCAGTGTGCGGCCAAAAAAGTTCTTCGCCAGCGTCCCCAAAACAAAGAGAAGAAAAAACGCGACAATCAACCCGACACCCGGGATTTGCTCAATCGTCAATCCGCCGGGAATTGTCACAGGCAAATATGTATCAGGATTAATAACCGACGGAATGACAGGCTTAAATATCGTATCGACCAGAAAGACAAATTTTGTGATAATCCAAATCGTCAAGCCGATCGGCAAAGCCACAAAAACTCCGGACAGGAAATTATTACGCACTTCACGCATAACGGTCGGACGGGCTGCATCCCCCGCAAGTGCAGAAGTATCAGATCCTGTTTCAGGCGATGCGTCGTTATTTTGGGCCATGTTTCATCCGTTTGTAAGAAGTCATACAGCTACGCTTTTATTTTTCACGCGGCAAATGACTTTATGCGCAAATTGCAGTATGATTAACCAAGATTTATGAGCCCATTATGACAGAGCTGCAAAAAAAACGATCCTATTCATTCCCACTGCGGGCCGTTTTAGCAGTAATGGGCGGCCTGCTGCTTTTGATTGCCCTGGCGGTTTATATCTATCGCGATGACCTGTTCGCTTCGTTTATGGATCCGGGCAAACCGTTTCAAACCTATATTCCGCCCCAAGGGCAGGATTACAGTACGGATGACGCTTGGTTGGCATGGCCAAATTCAGCCGATAGCGCGGATAAAATTATCGGCGATGCTGATATTTTTGTCGTAACGCCGACGGCTTATTGGGGCGGGTCCGATTGGGTTTCTCCGCAAAATGACCCGAGCGCTGACCGCCGTCTGAACCGGATTATCGCGCCCAATTATGTCTCGCCTTATTATTCAGGCGGACGGGTGTTTGCGCCAAAATACAGGCAAGCCTCGCTTTATAGCTTTATGACCAATCGGGATGATGCCCGTTTGGCGCAGGACTTTGCCTATTCCGATGTGGCCCGCGCCTTTGATACGGTTTTGCAAAATAACCTGCCTGAACGCCCCATTGTCTTGGTCGGGCATGGACAAGGGGGCCTGCATGTGCAGCGCTTGCTGGCTGAATATTTCCAGGGCACGCGGCAGTCGCGATTAGCGGCCGCTTATATTATTGACTACCCGACACCATTGGCGCTGTTTAACGGGCCCTTGTCAAAAACGCCGCCCTGCGAAACAGCGATTGATACAGGTTGCGTCGTCGGGTTTGGCGGGTTTGCTCCGGG
Organism: uncultured Robiginitomaculum sp.; assembly: GCA_938015875.1. Lineage (GTDB taxonomy): Bacteria > Pseudomonadota > Alphaproteobacteria > Caulobacterales > Maricaulaceae > Robiginitomaculum. Next base: position 19,880 of record CALLXE010000054.1, read on the forward strand.
ACAGACTGTGGCCGCGCGCCGCTTTGTCTCCGGCGCTCTTGCTTTTTCCGGCGACCGTCATATCCAAGTACGCGGCAAACCGCTCCTGTGTATGAACCCGCTCTTATGGGCGCGAAATGATGACTATGCCCCCGCCAGGCTGCATGCCGGCGCTGTTGCGGCAGAAGGCCTCGGTCCCAACGATTTCCCTGCCCCCATTCCAAAGCAATTCGGCGCGCGATGCGAGGACGGCGTTTTAGCCATTGATAAGCCGAAATCACGCAGTTTTCGCCGCCGCTCTCAATTTGGCGGCCGGTTTAAAACCGCGCCGTTCAACCTGTTCTATGAAGATCTGCGCTTAAACATCGCCGCCCGTACAGAGGCTTTGATTATGACTGGCAGTATTCCGAGACTTGCCCCCGCGATGGACGCCCTGAAGTCCGTCGATATTATCGACAGCCCGGTCACTGCGCCGGTGGATAACCGCCGGCCTTAACCGTTAAAGCGACTTAGACAGCCGGTCAAATTTCATAATATCCTCAAGCAGGGCTTCGAACTCTGCAGTCGGGATCATGTTCGGGCCGTCGGACGGCGCGCTCATCGGATCAGGGTGGGTTTCCATGAATATTGCCGCAACCCCGATAGAGGCGGCAGCGCGGGCCAGATGCGGAACAAATTCGCGTTGTCCGCCGGATGTGCCGCCCTGCCCTCCGGGCTGCTGAACGCTGTGGGTCGCGTCAAACACGACAGGCGAGCCAAAGTCTTTCATAATCGGTAATCCGCGAAAGTCCGTGACCAGCGTATTGTAACCGAAGCTCGCGCCCCGCTCACAGGCCATGACATTGCCGTTTCCGGCCTCTACAACTTTGTTCAGGACATTGCCCATATCCCAAGGTGCAAGGAATTGGCCTTTTTTTACATTGATAACCTTGCCGGTTTTCGCAGCCGCGACGAGCAAATCCGTCTGGCGGCACAGAAAGGCCGGGATTTGCAGGACATCGACATGATTGCCGACAATAGCACACTGGTCTGCCGTGTGAACATCCGTGACGCATGGCATACCGAGCGTGCTGCGGATTTCGTCAAAAACCTCCATAGCGGCTTCAAGGCCAATGCCGCGCGCACTGTGGATGCTTGTGCGGTTGGCTTTATCATAACTCGATTTATAGATCAGGTTGACCCCGACGCGGCCGGCAATTTCTTTGAGCATGCCGGCGACTTCAAGCGCATGCTCGCGGGATTCCATTGCGCACGGCCCGGCCAAAAACGTCATCGGTTTATCATTTCCGATCTCCCATACCGCTCCGGTGGGGGTTGTCAGTTTAATGGTCGCATTGGCAGTAGTCATATCAGGTCTCCTATGGCTGCACATATGGCGGCTTACGCGCAAAATTCAAAGTAAATTATGCGTAATTGACCGGCCGGCGCACCGGTTTCTTCTTGCCGCTCCGGGCGGCGCTCGTTACCTTAACGGCAAATCGGAGACTTATTTATGACCGCCCAATCTGTTCTTGACCTGATCGGTAACACGCCCCTTCTTCGCCTCAAAGAGGCCAGCAAGCTGACCGGCTGCGAAATCCTCGGTAAAGCCGAATTTTTAAACCCCGGACAATCCGTGAAAGACCGCGCTGCGCTGGGCATTATTCGCGCCGCTGAAGCCGCAGGCACGCTGAAACCCGGCGGATTTGTCGTTGAAGGTACGGCCGGCAACACCGGAATCGGTCTCGCTATGGTTTGCGGCGCGCTGGGCTATCGCTGCAAAATCGTTATCCCGCGCACCCAAAGCCAAGAGAAAAAAGACGCGATTCGCCTGATGGGCGCAGAACTGATTGAAGTTGACGCCGTTCCTTATTCCAATCCTGATAATTATGTTCATTATTCAGGACGCCTTGCCGCAGAGCTGGCGAAATCAGAACCGAACGGTGCAATTTGGGCAAACCAATTTGATAATACCGCCAATCGCGATGCCCATTACCGCACAACAGGTCCGGAAATTTACGACCAAACCGACGGCAAAGTTGACGGTTTTATTTGTGCAGTCGGCTCCGGCGGAACTTTGGGCGGCGTGTCTATGGCGCTCAAAGAACGCAATTCCAAAGTCCAAATCGGCGTGGCGGACCCGGGCGGCTCCAAAATGTTTTCCTATTACAAACACGGCGAGCTTATGGCTGAAGGAGACTCGATCACCGAAGGCATCGGCCAAGGCCGCATCACGGCGAACCTCGAAGATATAATCGTCGACCGCGCCTATCGCATATCCGATAAAGAAGCGCTGCAAATCGTCTTTGGCATGACCCAGCTTGAAGGCATTTGCCTCGGCGGCAGCTCGGGCATTAACATTGCCGGCGCAATCCATATGGCCCGTGAAATGGGTCCGGGTCATACGATTGTGACGATCCTTTGCGATTACGGCTCACGCTATCAATCCAAGGTTTACAATCCGGAGTTCCTGCGGTCCAAAGACCTTCCGGTGCCGCCATGGCTGACATAGACAAAAGCAATCTGATCCCGTTATCCGAGACGCATACAATCCCGCTTGACGCGACGTGGGCTCTGCCGGGCAGTGATACGCCGCTTGCAAGCGGTTATTTGCCGGGCGCGAGAGTATTTGACGTAGCCACGCTCAAAGCCGCCACGCCGCTCGGCAGTCGCTATCCTGATGCAAGCAATATTGCCGCTCAGGCCAATGCCCTTGGCATTGCCAAAGATACGCCGCTGCTTATCTATGACCGCGCCGGGTTTTTCTCCGCGCCCTTTATTCAATGGAGCTTGCAGTCCTGCGGTCACGCGGAAACAGATATTGTCGAAGGCGGCTTGCCGTTTCTGAAAAGCAGAGGCATAGAGACCGTGGACACCCCGCACAGCGCCCCGGTGAGCGCGGGCTATACGCCGACCACCCCGCTTTGCCGCGGCGTGATTATGGATGAGCTTGTCGCAGCCTTCGGAACGCAAATTCAAATTGTCGATGCCAGAGGCCCCGGCCGCTTTCACGGCGCAGAGCCGGAGCCCCGCGAAGGTCTGCGCTCCGGTCATATGCCCGGGGCCATAAACTTGCCGCTCGGCAATCTGCTCGCCGGCAATAAAAGGCTTCACGCCGATATTGAGCAGCGCATTGCAAACGCCGGTATTGACCTGTCCCGTCCGATTATTACGACATGTGGCTCCGGCGTAACGGCCTGCGCGCTTCGCTATGTCTTTGAAAAACTTGGCGCTGATAATGTATCTGTTTACATGGGTTCCTGGGCAGAATATGGCGCGAGCGATGCGCCCATAGAGGTATAGTCATGAAAAAAGAAACCAAATTCACCCATATCGGGCGTCCGGTCGCCGGTCTTGCGACAACTGTAAACCCTTATATTTCAAGGGCTTCCACGCTATTGTTCGACCGCGCCGAAGATTTATATCGCGGCGACATCCGCACCTATGGTCGCCACGGCTCTAATATCCATGATCAGCTTAAAAAAGCGTTCTGCGAACTGGAAGGCGGCGCGCACGCTGCCCTGACCCCGTCAGGCCACAGCGCGACGACCACGGCAATTCTCTCCATCGTCAAAACCGGCGACCACGTCCTTTTAACGGATGGAGCCTACGGCCCGACTCGTGCCTTTTGCCTGACCTATCTGCCCAAAATCGGCGTGACAACAACGCTCTATGACCCGGCGATTGGCGGCGATATCGCAGGACTGATACAGGACAATACAACCGTTATTCTGTTGGAGTCTCCAAGCTCCCTGACGTTTGAAATTCACGACATTCCGGCGATGACCAAAGCCGCGAAAGCGGCCGACGTCACCACTATTGTCGACAATACCTGGTCAGGCGGGATTACTTTAAACCCGCTGGCTCTCGGCGTTGATATATCCGTTCATGCCGCCACGAAATATTTCGGCGGTCACGGCGATTTGCTTTACGGCGCAATCATCAGCGCGGACGCGAAGACCGGCGCGAAGGTCGATGGCTATATGAAATCTGTCGGCTTTGCGACGTCCCCTGATGATGCCTATCAAATCCTGCGCGGCTTTCGCTCTGTCATGCCGCGCTTTCGGCAAGCCGAAGCCACCGCATTGCAGCTTGCGACATGGCTTAAAGGCAGACCTGAAGTCCACAGCGTTTTGCATCCGGCGCTGCCGTCCCATGCCGGACACGATCTATGGAAACGCGATTTCACCGGCGCTGCTTGCCTCTTCGGCGTGGTTTTAAGCCCGACATCACCGGAAAAAGTCCTTGCCTTTATCAACGCGCTTGATCTGTTCGGCATTGGCTATTCCTATGGCGGTTTTGAAAGCCTCTGTATTCATTGCGACCCACAATTGCGCCGGTCCCATGCCGATAAACTGGCCGGTCCGCTTATCCGGTTTGCCTGCGGGTTAGAGCATGCCGATGATCTGCAAGCCGACATTGCTCAGGCCATACCGCGCCTGAAATGACCCGCGCTCGCGCTAAGATTTTGCGCCTCAAACGGACATGGCTTGCCACGGGGTGTCTCTTCATATTTGCCTTGCTCAGCTCTTGCGCCGGAACGCGGGCTTTGATGTCTGTTGCGCCGGTAAATCCCAAAGGCGCCCCTGCACAGCCCGCCATAACGGTTAGGACCCTGACAGAATGGGAGGCGACAGGACGGTCGGCCGCAAAAGCGGCGCTCATGCGGGACGTCTATGGCCGCGTCCCTGCCGGCATTACCGCAACAGCCTCGCCCGCCCGGCATATCAGCGACACAGCTTTTTCCGGTCTTGCCCGCATTGAAGAGATGACTCTTACCCTGACGGCCGGCCGGCAATCGGCAGTGGGCCAAGTCGTCATCGTCACGCCTGCCAATGCCCGGGGGCCGCTTCCGATTATCATCATGCAAAACTTCTGCCCAAACCATGATGTCATTAAAACATCCGGAATAACCCCGCCGCCGCCGCCGGCAATAGATTGCGGCGGCGGCGGCGCAATATCCGGCGTGTTTGGGTATTTTTTCGGACAGTACATTGTTTCGCCGCCGATCACAGATATACTCAATCACGGCTACGCGCTGGCTGTTTTGCATCCCCCGCAATGGGTGCCTGACGACGCGCAGACCGGCGCAGCAGCGTTAGCCCGGCTGAGCGCGGACAAAACCGATCCTTGGGGCACGATTGCAGCTTGGGCCCAACTGAGCGCCGAACTTGCCGTTGTTTTTAAATCTGATCCGCGTTTCTCCGGAGTCATTGCTTACGGTCATTCCCGTTACGGAAAATCTGCCCTCGTCGCCGCGATGCAAAGCGAAAACATTGACGCCGTCATTGCTCATCAATCCGGCACCGGCGGCGCATCACTGAACCGCGACAAACCCGGCGAGACCGTCGCGGCAATTACGAAAGCTTATCCCCATTGGTTCACGCCGGGTTATAAAGTAGAAAATAAGAGCGTTGATCAACACCACTTGCTGGCAACGATTGCACCCCGCCCGGTTCTGCTCGGCAATGCAAAGCGGGACGTTTGGAGCGACCCGAGCGGCGCCTTTCGCGCGGCGCAGGGCGCAAACTCCGTTTATCATAT
>CALLXE010000055.1 GCA_938015875.1 uncultured Robiginitomaculum sp.
TACTCACCCGTCTGCCACTGTCCACTATCCGAAGATAGCTTATCGTTCGACTTGCATGTGTTAAGCCTGCCGCCAGCGTTCGTTCTGAGCCAGAATCAAACTCTCAGGTTGAGGTTTGTTTCCGACTGTATCTGGCAAAGCTGAAGTAAACTTCAGCTCGCTTGTTGCGTTCAAAAAAATCTGACGAGAAACACCAAGCTATTCTGATAAATCAAAAAAGCCTAAGCGATATCTCATACAAATATATTTAAGAAACGTCATACAGTCAGTTAACAGTTTGCTTCCGAAGAAGCTCACAGCTAACCGCCGCCTGCGTTTCTCTTTCCAATCTCACAATGTCAAACAGCGGAGAGCGAAATCGCTTAAGCTCTCAATTTTTAGGGCCCCGAAAGGCCCGTGTTTTGCTCCGCTTCCGAAGCATCTCCTCACCGTTTCCGGTAAGAAGCGCGGTGTATAAGGCCGAGGCCGACACCTGTCAAAGTTTATTTTCATCTTTTTTCAGTTTTATTTCAGCGCCTCAAACGAAGCTCTGAAAGACTGAAATCAAATGAAATCCGAGAAATATTATCAGGCCGAAACCATCTTATAATCCTCAGCCCTTTGACTGATTTCCCCGCCAAGCCGTAAGGCCCTTTGAAGAAGCGCGGTGTATAGGGCCGAGGCCCACACCTGTCAAAGTCTTTTATCATCTTTTTTCAGCTTTATTTCAGCACCTTATGCAAGGGTTTGAAATTCTGAAATCAAATGAAAACCAAAGGCAATATCCGGATTAAAATCCGTATAAAATCTTCAGCACTTTGACTGAAATCCCCGCCGAACCCGAAGGCCCTTTGAAGAAGTTTGCGGTGTATAGGGACGTGCCCCATGCCTGTCAAAACCTTTTATCATCTTTTTTCAGTTTTATTTCCAAGCCTGTAAACAAGCGTGAATTCACTGAAAATCAGGCGATAAGAATCCCACGTCCGGTGTTGAATACGCCGGCATAGCGATCTTAATTTTGACTGACCACCAAGACTACCACGTAGCGACTCGGTGAAGGCAGCTTATACATAAGTTACGTTAAAATTTCAACTACAAAATCATTTTGCGCTCAGATATCACTCGGGATTGTCGTCGATACTGCATTTTGAGTGACATTTAGGCCTGTATTACGCAAATAGCGGCCTTATTGGCGCGATTTGACGGCTCAGACGTTATGAAGGCTCTTTATTTAGGGCCAATGTTACGAACGTCATATCGAGCCAGCGGTCAAACTTTCGGCCGACTTCGGGTAACGCATTGTGGATTTCAAAGCCGAGTCGACGGTGAAAATCCAAAGACCCGGCGTTATCACTGTCGACCGCACCCAGCATAACCCGATAGCCGTCTTCGCGGGCGCGGGTAATTAAAGCTGCCATTACAGCGCCGCCTACGCCCTTGCCCCGCATATCTTTGCGGGCATGAACGCTGTGCTCTACCGTAAATCGATAACCGGGGCGCGGGCGAAAAACGCCAAAACTGCCGTAACCGACAATTTCGCCGGCTGATTCTGCCACGAAAAACGGAAAGCCCGCATTCTCACGGCCCCTTATAAAGCCTGACATAAAGGCAAGATCGCCGAAGTCGTCGCAATAAATCGCCGTCGAGGTCGCCACGACATCATTATATATGTCGAGAATCGCTTGGTAATCGCCGGACCGGGCGTCTCTGATCAGAATATCCATGCCGCCTAATAGCAATAATCCAGACCGTTGCCACGTTCAAACACGCGCAGCTCTTTGATTTGATAGCGGCGGCGATCTTCCAATCGGCCAAGTTTTTTCTTCAGCCGGTATCGCTCACTGTCTGAAAGCGCATCTGATTCGAGACGATTGCGAACATCACGCACAGCGCGCTCCGTATCGACGACCGCGTCATGCAGGCGATCATGCTCATACTCTACAGCGCGAAGGCGTTCCTGCTCAGCGTCATATATCGCCCGGCCGTCATAATAACCGGCGCGGTAGTCGTTATATTGCGGCGCGCCGCACACTTGATTCGCGCTTTTGCCGGCCAGCCCCCGCTCATACCCGCTGTCGGGGGTACAATATTGCGACACGCCCAGATCATATTGCGCGCGATATTCAGGGCGCGAGCTGCAAACGCCGGGCATTGCGCTGCCGCGGCGTCCCTGATCATAGCCTTTCAAGGGGGCGCAGAATTCATTGAGGCCCGTTTCATATGATTGCAGATAGGCTCCGCGGTCCACGCCTGCACCGTGGCCGGAGCAAATATTCGCGTAGTCGGCCAGAAGGCCGCGGCTTTCGCCGTTAACGCCGTCTCGGTACCCCATGTCATCCCAATTCCCGGCCAAGCACTCATCTTTGGAAATGCCGGCACATCCTGAAAGTCCGGCTCCGATGCCGGCCAAAGCAGCGGTCATAATCAGTGTCTTTATATGGGCCATAAAAAGGCTCCCCGTTTATCGTGCATATAATCACTGTATAATCACGGCCTACTGAGCCGATGATGACCGGTCGGTTCACGCAGCGTTCAGCTTTGGGGCGTGTTTTTGCTTTTGCGTTTGCAGTAAACCCTCTTAAGGTCACACTCATGAGATTACCGACACCATCCGCCGACATTCATCCTGATCACATACAGGGAGGACGCAAGCATCCGCCGCTGGGAATCGCTTTAGGCGGCGGCGTTGCCCGCGGCTGGGCGCATATCGGCGCGCTGCGGGCTTTAATGGAAGCCGGCATCCGCCCGGACATCGTGACCGGAACGTCTATCGGCGCTTTGGTCGGCGGGGCTTATTTGTCCGGCAATCTGGACACATTAGAAACATGGGCGCGGTCTTTGAACAAGCGCCGCATGATGAGTTATATGGATCTGCGCTGGGGGGGGGCCGGGTTTTTGCGGGGAGAACGGCTCGCGCGGGTTCTCAATCATTATATGGGCGATGTACGAATCGAAGAATTAGACCGCAAATACGCAGCCGTGGCCTGTGATTTGCGCTCGGGCTACGAGGTTTGGATGCAGCAAGGCCCGATTGTGCCCGCCATCCGGGCCAGTTATGCTCTGCCGGGCGCGTTTGAGCCGGTCAAAGTTGACGGGCGCTATATGATTGACGGCGCTCTGGTTAATCCGGTGCCGGTCTCTGCTTGCCGGGCTTTAGGAGCGCATATCGTAATTGCGGTCTCGCTGAACGGCGATGCCTTTGGCCCGATGGGAACCAATCACGAAGTTGATCTGGACGAGGAAGAAGACGACACCGCCGAGCCGTTTGAACTGGCCGCGCGGTCACTTAATAAGATGCGTCCCGACAGATTATTGCTTAAATCCATGCTCGGTTCATCCGGTAAGACCGGCGAGCCAAAAATCGGCTCTGTTATGATGAGCACACTGAATATTGTTATGGACCGTATTTCGCGCTCCCGGCTTGCAGGCGACCCGCCGGATGTCTTTGTTGCGCCGCGCGTCGGCCATATCGGTATGCTGGAGTTTACCAAAGCGGACGAACTTATTGAGCGCGGCTATCGCGCAATGCAACATGAGATCCCGCTTATACGCAGCGTGATTGATGTCCTCTCGACCCTGCCGAGCAGCACAACCGTCAGTTAAACATCAAACTTTGTAAATTACGGGGATAAGCCGCGACGCCAATGCGTCACCGGCATGCCGCTTGCTACGCCTTCACCCGGCTGTCCCGATGCTGCGCAATGCGCCCTTGGGCCGGTTGATAGAGAGCCATACTGCAATACCGCCCTGCCCCCTGAGTGCCCCATGAATAAACAACTGCCTATAGCCAACGATAATGCCCCGGCCGATCAAGCCCAAAACGCGGGTCTTGGTATGCCGCAGCCGCTGCGCCACAGGCAAATTACAGAACGGCCATCCGTTATTGTCTCGCAAACCCCGTCACACGGCAATTACTCGCCTGTTTGGACACCGAAGCTTCAGCGCGCAAAACCGGGCATGCCGAAACCGGCTTCAGCTGCAACATATCTTCTGACGGCTATGATCTGGGTCGGCGCAGTATTGGCTAATATTGCAGCCATCATCTTCGCGCCTGTCAATACGGTGCATCTGGTCGTCGTTATCGCGGCCATTTGGTCATCCCTGATGATGATTTACGTCGCGCAATCTCGCGGACAAACCGTTTTAGCCGAAATGGCGAGCCTTGCGACCATAGCGGCGTTTGGCCTGTCATTATATGTAACGTCCATGCGCTTCGGCATTGCGTCCGGCCCGGCCACCGGCGCAGCCCTTGGCGCATTCGCGGCTGCCGGCCTGGGATTAGTCACAGGATCAAAACTGGCCTTGCGGATCAGTGCCTTTGCCGCTCTGGCATGGGCGGCCATTACGTTGACGGGTTCAGATGTGAATGTAGCGGCGCTTACGCAAGGCAATTTTAAGCAAATCGGATTGCCAAAGCCCGGAGCGGCGTGGATTGCGTTCCCGGCGCTTTTGGCCCTGCAAGGGTTTGCCATGGCCCGCCACCGCGACGGACCGGCCCTGGGCGTGGCCGTCTTTGCTGCCTATATCATAGCGCTGGGCGGACTCTCCGGCTTGGTTTTTACGGGACAAGTTTCGCCGATTTTAGCGGCTTCGGGCTTGCTTCTGGTCGGCCTTATGCATAGCCGCATCGGCAAACTCATGGGCCGCAAAGGCATTTTCGGCGGCGCGCTTCACGCCGGCAGCGGGGCGGCCGCCATGCTTGCCGGTCTGATCGCGCTGCAAGATTATTGGACACTCCCGGCGCGCCCGATTTGGACCGACGCAATTCCGTCCGGCGCGCAATGGGCGGGCGGCCTTGCCATTGGCTCAGCCCTGCTCTGCGCAATTTTCATTTTGGACCTAAAGCGCGAACGGCTCAGCGTCTCCGCAATCAGTAAAGCAGGCTTTCTGACCCTTCCGGCCGGCAGCGCTGCCTATCTGTCTGCGCGGCCCTCCATCATTGAAGCGCCGCTGATGGATTATGGTCTTAAAGCTGCGCCCTATGCGGGCCTTGTCATTGCCGGGGTTATTTTGGCCCTGGGACTTGCGCTGATCGCTAACGGGTTTCGCCGCCATATCGCCGGTTTTGTCGCCATCGGCGCGCTCGCCATTGCCGGCAGCGTGTTCTTAATTCTGCCTGTTATTATGACTGCGCCTGAGACCGGCATAATTTACGCCGCGTCGGCCTTTGTAGCAGGCCTTGTCAGCGCGGCATTTATATCACTGCCCAATGAGACCGGCCCCTTGCCGTATAAATCCGCAGCCGACAGGCGCGCCCCCCGGGTTTACGCCAATGATTAAAGACCGCCGCTTATCGGCTGCCCGCCTGACTCTATTGGGGCTTTGCCTGTCTGCGCTGCCACTCGGCGCGGTTGGGGCGCAATCTTTGCGTCTGGCCTCCGGCGCGCCACTGACCTTGCCGGCGCGGATTACGGCCACGCAGAACGATGTGCTGGTTCCGCTTGCGACTGTAACAACGGCGCTGAGCACGCTGAGTACGGACGATCTTTCCGGCGACAATTACTTCTCGCCCGGCGACAGAGCTTATGTGTTTGTCTCGCGCAGCCAAGGCGTCGTCTACCCCTTTGCCATTTTGCGCCGTATTCCCGAGAGCCCGAGCACGGCGCAAGATACGCTGATGCTGCGCGCACGCGTAACGGTCGCCCAAGGCGAGGCCCTGACCTTATCCTATGATTTTGATACCGTGTCGCCGCCGCAAACCTTTATAGCCGCATCGGACCGGGAGCCGCTGGCACCGGTCAAGCTGACTTTAGCCGTTTCTGCGGACGGCCACGCCGGCGTGTCGTCATTTCATGTCGGCAATAAAGTGTTCCATCAGCGGGTAATGACAAAAGGCGTCGTCCCCGGCCGCAACATGACCATGGCGAGCAACGCTCCCCCGATATAACCGCCAATATGCGCAGGCCATGCAATCATGGACGGCATCAAGCCGATAGTGCCCGCAGTCACGATCAGAACGTTCAGCACGGCCCAGCCAAGGCCGAATTTTAAAAGCCGCGATTTCCCGCCGGTCACCCACGCCATCGCCGCAAATAATCCCGACGCGCCGCCTGAAGCGCCGACCGCCGAACCTGTGTCAGACAACGCCATCCAATAGCCCCATTGCGCCAATCCGCCGGCAATCACGGACAAACAAAATATCGCAAAAAACCGCGCAGGGCCGCGCCAATCGCTCGGACCTGAAAACCGGCCGGCTTTGACGACAACGACGCCAAATACAGCGATCATCGCGCTGTTCATCAAGACATGTCCCCAATCGCCGTGCAGCAGGCCATGCAGCAGAAGCGAGGCTGCGTTCGGAATACCGCCCCGGTCTAAATCAACATTTCCGTTTACAGCCGCAAGCAGCCCCCATTCACGAAACGCAACCCGCAAAGGCTCCGGCGCATAGGCAGATATGCCATGAGCAACCACTAAAACAGCAGCGAGCCATATTGGGGTTTTTTCGGATACATTGAAAACTGGTTCACGGGATGACATATCAGGCCTTTGAATTTTTAAATAATCATTGCGGCTGCGGGCCGAAGCGGATTAGGGATAGGGTTCGATATGGCCGATTTGCGGCCAAGGAAACAGGTGTTTTTCATGCAATGGTTTGCGCAAGTCAGCGGTCACATATACGGCCCATACGATGATACGCAAATGCAAAGCTTTGTGTCGGAAGGCCGCATTACCGCGCAATCCTTAATTTCCAACACGCCGGGAAGCGGGTTTTTCCAAGCCGTGGGCTATGACGTGTTTTCTTTATGGTCAGGCACGGGTCAAGCCTTGCGCGCCGGCGGCGGTTATGGCCGTCCGCAATACAGCGCCGCAGATACAGTTCAAACTCCCGCAACGCCGGCTCCCGCGCCTGTCATCGAAACCCCCGTTCAAACTGACCCGCTCCCGGCGCAATGCGTGATCATGGCAGAAATTCGCTCTGAGAGCTTGGTAACATTCCTGCAGCGCCTTCAAACCTTCGGAAGAGCCGAACGCGTCGGCGATACAGTCTGGATTTTGAAAACGGCCCACAATGTCGAAGCCTTGCGCAATGCTCTGTCCCAAACCCTGACACGCCAAGACCGATTGTTTATTGTCGACAGCGCTAATAATAAGACGGCTTGGTTTAATATCGGGGCAGATTTAGACAGCCGCATTCGCGGCCTTTGGAATGAAGATGTTTAGTCTTCTATTTTAACAAGGCCGGTTTTAAACCGCTTTGCATTATCCACATAGACTTGGGCGTTCAGCTTTAGAAATTGCACTTGCGGCTCAGTGATTTCGCGCACAACTCTGCCCGGGGACCCGACGACAAGGGAATTGTCAGGAATGACTTTCCCTTCAGTAATCAGAGCGCCCGCGCCGATAATGCAGTTCTTACCGATCACCGCTTTATTTAAAATCACCGCGCCAATCCCGATAAGCGAATTATCCCCGACTGTGCAGCCGTGCATCATAACCTGATGACCGACGATTACGCCTTCGCCTAAAATCAAAGGACAACCGGGGTCTGTGTGCAGCACGGCATTATCCTGCACATTGGAGCGCTTACCGATTGTGATAGTTTCATTATCCCCGCGCAATACGGCACCGAACCAGACAGAGCTTTCTTTATGCAAAACAACTTTACCCATCACCTGTGCATTGGGCGCAACATAATAAGAGCCGTCATCCGGCAGCGTTGGCGAAATACCGTCCAGCGCGTAGATCGCCACTACATTTCATCCAAATCTTGTTGCAGAATTGAGATGTTCAGATCGTAGGAAATATCGTCTTTGTCTTCGTCATCAATATAAAGAAGCCCCAAAATTTCATCATTCAAATAGACCTCAACGCTGTCCGCAACCTTGCGCGGCTTCAGCGTTACGCCGTCAGTTGAAAAACGTTTATTGAGATAGGCTTTGACATCTGCCAGTTGCTTAGCGTTCATAGAGGTTATCCTTAAAAGAGTGTGATTCAGAGCGTTTGATTCATGGATTGCGCAGGGTTATCGCAGCACGGTCCGCCGACGGGCTTAGCCGGAACGCCCGCAACAGTGCAGTGCGGCGCAACGTCTTTCAGCACAACGGAGCCGGCCGCAATCATAGAGCCATCGCCGATTTTGATATTGCCGAGAACTTTCGCGCCTGCGCCGATCAGGACTTTTTCACCGATTTTCGGGTGACGATCCTCATCATCTTTCCCGGTACCGCCAAGGGTGACCCCGTGGAGCACAGAGCAATTATTGCCGATCACGGCAGTTTCGCCGATAACAATACCGGTCGCATGATCAAACATCAGGCCACAGCCGAGCGTCGCAGCCGGATGAATATCAACAGCAAAAAGTTCAGAGCTGCGCGATTGCAGGTGATAGGCAAACATTTCGCGGCCTTCGCGATAAAGAACATGCGCGATGCGGTGCGTTTGAATAGCCAGAAAGCCTTTGAAATACAAAAATACCTGAAGGCAGGACTTGCCGGCCGGGTCCCGGTCCCGCACAGCGCGCAAATCATCAGACGCGGCCTGAATAACCTCAGGATTAGCAGCGTAAACATCTAAAAATGTTTCCCGAATGTGCAGGGCTTTGAACTCTGAATCGGACAGTTTCTCTGCCAAATGGTTTGCAAGCGCGTCAGCGAAGGATTTCTGATTTAAAATCACCGCATGCAGCATGGACGCCAGAGCGCGCTCTTTAACAGCAACACTTGCCGCGTCCTGATTGAGCTGTTTCCACGTACAGGGCGGAGCGTTTTTATCACTGGCGACATTGAGTTGAGGCATAACGCGTCCTTTGTTTAAGGGGCTAAGATAGGGGCGCGGCGGCGCAAATCCAACCCAAAAACTAAATTTTACCCGCGTCCGCGATATGGCGCGACGCCTTGGTCGGGGACCCAAAGTGATTTTGGGCGCTCGCCGTGCTGATAGAAAACGTCAATCGGAATGCCGCCGCGCGGAAACCAATAGGCTCCGATGCGCAGCCATTTCGGCGCCAGTTCTTTGACCAGTCGCAAGCCGATACCTGTCGTGCACGCTTCGTGAAAATCACCGTGATTGCGAAAACTGCCCATATAAAGCTTGAAGCTCTTGCTCTCGACGATCCACTCGTCCGGCGCGTAATCAATGACGATATGCGCGAAATCCGGCTGTCCCGTCACCGGGCAAATCGAGGTAAACTCCGGCACGACAAGGCGGATAAGATAGTCCGCCTCTTGAGTCGGGTTGGTGATGCGCTCAAGCACGGCGGCTTCGGGACTTGCGGGCAAAGCCGTGTCCGCACCGAGCATGCCGAGGTCTTTATATGTCTTTGTCTCATTCATAGGCGCGGTTTAGGGATTTCCGTGCAGGCAGGCAAGCCCCGTAAATGCCGCGCCCGGCGGTTCCCCGCTAAAACACCCTCTCTTTGCGTCGAGGCATATTCTCCGTGACGCCGGCGGCTCTGCCTGCTACGCCGAGTTATGGACGTTATTACTACCACCCCCGCCCTCGTTGGATTTTGCAAGCAACTCGCTAAAGGCGAGTATATGTGCGTTGACACAGAATTCATGCGCGATTCCACTTTCTGGTCAAAGCTTTGCCTGATCCAAGCGTCAGGCCCCAATTGCGAGGCGGTCATTGACCCGCTTGCCGAGGGTCTGGACATGAGCGCATTTTTAGACCTCTTGATGGAGCCGACCATAACCAAAGTTATGCATGCGGCACGTCAGGACATGGAAATATTCTACGCGCTTTGCGACGATGTTCCGTCGCCTTTGTTTGACACCCAAATCGCCGCTATGGCGCTGGGCTATGGCGACAGCGTCGGCTATATGGCTTTGGTTAAGGGCCGGCTTGGTCTCAACCTTGATAAAGGGCAGCGGTTCACCGATTGGAGTCGCCGCCCCCTATCCCCGAAGCAGCTTCATTACGCGCTGGGAGACGTGACCCATTTGCGTGACATGTATCCCGGCATGGTGGCTGATTTAGAAGAAAAAGGCCGGCTGCATTGGGTAGAGCAGGAAATGGAAACCTTGCTGGAACCAAGCCTTTATACATATCTGCCGGAAAATGCGTGGAAGCGCCTTAAAATCCGTAATCCGAAACAAGACTATCTTGCGGCCCTGAAAGCTGTTGCCGCATGGCGCGAAGAAGAAGCGCAAGCGCGCGATACGCCCCGCAACCGCATTTTAAAAGATGACGGCGTTTACGATATTGCGCTTAACAAACCGGCGACCGTGCAGGCGCTGGGTAATTTGCGCGGCGTTCCGCGCGGCTTTGAAAAATCCCGCGCGGCCGATAAATTACTGCGCCGTATCAAGACCGCCATTGCAGAAAAAGAAACTTACGCGCCGGTTGTGCCAAAGCCGCCCCGCATGCCGCCCAATTTAGGGCCGACGGTTGATATGCTGAAAACACTTCTGCGCCTGCGCTGTGAGTACAATGACATCGCCCCCCGCCTTGTCGCCAATGCCTCGGATATAGAGATGCTGGCTGCGTTTGGTGAAAAGGCCGACATTGCCTGCCTTAAAGGCTGGCGGCGCGAAGCCTTTGGCGATGATGCTTTAGGCATGCTCGCCGGCAAGATCGGCCTGCGCCTTGAAGGCCGCAAGGTCGTGGCCAAGGATATTACGCCGGACGTCTAGTCTTTTGCTGTCAAGTCTTCTGCTGCCGGGTCTTTTGCCGCGTAATATTTCGCCAGTGAGCGAAACACATCGATATTTTCCATCATATAGCCTTTGCCGGAGGCGGCCGGGCTCATAAACTCGCGGTGCGCGGCGTTCTTTGCGATCACAATATCCAGCGCCGGATTAACGTAGATATATTGCCCGTAAATGCCGACGGCAAAGAAATCACCTTGAAAGCCTGCATCTTCTGAAGCCGGCGGAACCCACCATTGATAGCCGTATCCGACGCTCGCATCATTATGCGATCCGGCCGCAGAAGCCGGAGCGTTATTGGCGGTCGACTCGGTCACCCAGGCCGCCGGGATAATTGACTTGCCGTTGTAAACGCCGCCATCACGCATGACCTTGCCAAACAAAGCATAATCGCGCGTGCGCATATTTAAGCCGCCAAGCACAAATGCCCTGTCACCGCCATCGGTCATATAAAAGCTGTCCGCACCAAAGCCGATTTGCGACCAAAGCCGTTCGTCATAAAGCTCATGCACAGTTTTTCCGGTCGCGGCGCGAAGCACCATGCCGATGACATGGGTATCAATGGAAACATATTGACGGGCACTGCCCGGCGTGCGGGCGCGCACGTTAATGCCGGCGGCAAAATCGTCCATAGACCCGCCGAGGGCCAGCACCCTGCCCATTTTGTTAATATCAGATCCGCTGTCCAAATAATCCTCATTAAAGGCGACGCCGCTGCTCATGTTTAAGACATTGCGCAAGCTCGCCCCGTCATAGGCAGAGCCTTTCAGCGCCGGAACATAATCCGTAACCTGAACATCAAGTGATTTAATCTCTCCGCGCTCGACGGCCGTTCCGACCAAAGCTGACAAAAATGATTTCGCCATAGACCACGATATGCGGCGTTCCTCTGCGCCGGTACCTTTGTAATAATCTTCAAAGATAATGTCGTCACCGTGCACGATAACCAGAGCCGTTGTTGACGCTTCTTCCAACCAAGGCTCCAGAGCGCGGGGCTCTCCATCGATTATAACTGTCTGCGGTAAGGCTTGCGCGGCTTCGCGCCAAACATAGGGCTCGGCAGAGATCGGGTGGGGGTGGGTGAACATCAATGCATCCATGTTCGAAAAATTATGAACGATATTATCTTCTTCAAACAGGGCGTTGACCAAGAGCAGACGCTGAATTTTTCCGATATTCATAATCACGACAACAGCCGCAATCAGCAGCAAAATCCCGATAACACTTAAAACACGTTTTTTCATCTCACTCCCCCTTTAGACCGTTCAGAGACATGGCCTTTTCCCACCCTTATGCATGTTGCTTTATATAAAAGAAAGCCGCTCATGACCTGCCACGCCCGGCTCTTACCCTTATCGCGCAGTCGCAAATGAGAAGGCTCTTGGCTCGAATCACACGGCGCTTACATGGCCGGAAACGACAAAAGAACTGTAAAACCCGCAGCAACCTGACAAAAGCGACATAAAATGCAGCCCCCTCTGCGGCATTGATATTTGAACAAAAACTATCAATGCCGCAGAGGGCCGACAGGCGCGAAGCCACACGCAAAGTTTTTATGCCTTTTAAGGGTCTTGCATTTTGCGAAGTGAATTCCCGATGCAATAGCGGGGCGTCGACTGCGGGTCTGATCAAGCGTCTGTCGGTCACCGGAAAATCGTTTAAAATACAAGACTTTATCGACGCTCCGCGTCGGTTCTGCCCGCCGGGTTACATTGCTGAACCGGACCCGCTTATGAGCTCCCATAAAATGACCCTGCATAACACGGTCATCGATGGGCCACCTCTGCTCGACAAGCGTTTTTCATCCTGTTTTCAAGCCGTAAATCCCGCAAAATTCAAGTCGGTTTATAGCCCTGAAACCCAGTAATACCGTGCCTATTGACCTTTTATTAACCATATAGCATGCCAATAGGGGTAAGGCCGTGCAGCAAGGGCGTTGCGGGCGACAATACTGGAGATAAGACATGAACAAAAAAGAACTCGTAGGATCACTGGCCGAGCAGTGCGGAACAACTCAAGCGCAAGCGGCTGAATTTGTAGATGCGTTTACAAATACAGTCACAGGCCAGCTTAAAGAAGGCAACGCTGTTGCTATTCCGGGCTTTGGTCAGTTTATCGCAAAGCACCGTCCGTCACGCGAAATGCGTAATCCGGCGACCGGAAAACAAATGATGAGCAAGGCCAAAACCTCCGCTCAGTTTAAGCCATCTGTCGGCCTAAAAGACCTGTAGGTCCAAAGACCGAAATTTATGAAAAAGCCGCTGCCTGTCAGCGGCTTTTTTTTATGCACAAACCTTCCTGACAAAAGGCCCTGCCGCACTGCGGAAACACCCTCGCATTTTAACCGGATCATGCTAATACCTATGCGAAACTCGGGACAAAGGGGACAATATGACCGACAATGAACAATCCGCAAAAGCGGACATCACAAATGCCTGGCAGGCAACGCAGGATCAAAAGTCCAAAGCCAAAAAACTACGCATATTTGCGGGGCTGGCATGGTTGGTTGCCATTGGCGCGGAAATCGCGGGCATTGCCTTACTCCTTAAAAATAAGTTTGATGAGGGTAATCTTGTTCTGCTCATCGGTATTTTAGTCGTCATCGCAGTCTTTGCGATTGCCGGCAGCCTGATGTGGAAAGCCGCCAATAAACACGACCCGGCAAGCCGTGAAGAAAAATTCAAGTTCTTTATCCAAAACCAATTAGGCGCGATTATTACCGTTATCGCGTTTTTACCGCTTCTCGCACTGATTTTTTTAGACAAGGATATGGATCCGAAGAACAAAAAAATCGCAGGCGCGGTCGGCGTTGGCCTCGCTATGATTGCCACGTTGATCGGCGTGGACTTCAGCCCGCCATCGACCGAGCAATATACGCAAGACATGAATGCCTGCGCCGCGCAAATTAAAGCAAATGAGCCGACAACGGCCTGCTCTCCGGAAGTCGCGGCTCAAGCCCAAGACATCGCCAAAGACTCTGAGGCCGTGGCCGAGGCTACCAAAAGCGCCGCAAATCCGGACGGACTTGATGTGGTCTTCTGGGTTGCGCCAAAGAACGGCGCTGCAAAGTCATCATCGCCGCTCGTCTTTCACCTGTGTGAAAATGCGAGTAGGTTAAGCGGTAAGGCCGTGAACAGTGGAAGCGTTACCGAAGCCTACGCGCAAAACGCGGTTCGTCTGACCAAGGAGATTACCAGGGAACAAAGAGAGTGCGGATTTGC
>CALLXE010000056.1 GCA_938015875.1 uncultured Robiginitomaculum sp.
AGTTAACCTTATGTCAATCCGTTCAAGTAAAAGTCATCTTGTCGGAGATAACATCTTCGATAACGCAAACCGGAAAACCGGAGGCGTTAGGTGAATGGATGAAACAGAGGAGGCGATTATGGCCTTTACAGACACAGAAGTAGAGCAGACCCAAGCCGCGATTGTTGAACAGGCAACGCATCAGGATCTTTTCAAACTCGGACTTATGTTTTCAACGGATGTTGAAGATCGCGGCCCGGATTATGTGCAAGCGCACAAATGGTTCAACTTGGCCGCTATGATGGGCAGTCAACCTGCCAAAGCTTATCGCGCTGAGATCACGCTGGAAATGAGCCGTGAAGATTTGTCACTGGCGCAAAAAGCGGCGCGCGGATGGCTTCTTGAGAAAAAATCTGAAACGAACTCTGTTGCGGCATAAAAAAACGCGCCTGTAATAAAGGCGCGCTTTAATTGTAAATTGGGCTGACCGCCTGTGTTATTGGCGGGTCTCGCCCAGATTATACGACAGGTTTAACCCGACCGGCAGGGCGTCACGCACATATTGCTGCATGAACAGGCCGATTTCTGAGATGTCGCTGCGCGGCACAAACACAATATCGCCCCGGCGCAGCTGAATATTATCAGCAAGGCTGAGCGGATTGTGCAGGCCGTCGCGAAAATCAATTGTGCGGGCCATAAAGCCGCCTGATGGCGCGCGGCGCAAGACAGCGACTTGATGCAGGCGCGCTGATGTTGCAAATCCGCCGGCCATAAGCACGGCTTCGGTCACACCGACAGGCCCGGGCAAAGTATAGGTGCCTTGCGCGCCGACCTGGCCGCCAACGAATATTTGCTGCGGCCCGTAAGCGCGCGGCGTGACCGCAACGCGCGGATCAACCAATTGCTTGGCGAGACCTTCGCTGATGGCAGCTTCCAAAGCTTTTAAAGATTTACCGGCGGCCATAATCGGCTGCGTCATCGGCATTACAACGCGGCCATCCGGCCCGACCGTAAGTGTGCGCGAAAGCTCCGGCGCGCTGCCGACTACGATGTCGACCTGATCACCGGGGTAAAGCGCGTAAGAGGATTCGGTATCACGCCATTGCAGAAATCTGTCCATAGGATGGGGGCTGCGCGGCGCTTGCTGATATTGCGGCAGGCGCGCGCCGTTTAAACGGTCACGATATCCCGCATACATGTGTTTGTCCGAGCCTTTATTAAAGAGCTTGTCCAGAAGTCCGGCCGGTTTGGCGTGTTTATGCGGTTTTGGAGCCTGCGGGCCGTAGCGGCCGGCGGATTGCTGCACGGCCATGCGTCCGGACGGCGCGGCGCTCACATAACGACCGGTTTGCGGCGGCATTGCGGGAGCATGCATGACCCGGCGCTGCATGACAGGGGCTTGCATGACGCGGCGTGGCATCATTTGGGGCTGCATTTGCGGCCGGGCAGATTGGGGCGCGAGGCGGTAAGTCGCCGGGCCCTGAAGCTGCGGCGCGACATAAACCGGTGCATTTACACGATTTTGCACGGCAAAGTGATTCGCGCCATTAAGCATAATCGGGGCGGAATTTTGCGCAGATGCGGTCATCGGCATCGCCAATCCGGCCAATAATGCCAGATAAAGCGGGGTTTTCGCGGTATGGATCATCCGAATTCGCCTGTTTTGTGAGTTTTCTTAACTTTTTCAACAGTTAACAAAAATGGATAAGGAAATATTAAATTTTAGGGCGTCATGTGCATTAACCATAAATTGTATCTGTTTCGTTATCGCGTGATGACGGGGCGCATGCACAACGGAATTTGACCTATGACATATGCCTCAGCGCACTCTGATATGACCCCGTCCGGCGGCGGGGGCGGTTTCAATTTCCCGGCGTTTATGCGCGCCTTTATCAAACGCATCCCGATGATGCTCATCGTCTTTGCGCTTCTGGCCGGCCTTGGCTGGTATATGGGCAGCAAGATGAAGCGCAGCTATTCTGCTGAGGGCCGCTTGCTTGTTACCATTGGTGATGAATATATCTTTCAGTCTTTGGGCGGCGGGCAGAATAATACCGGCCTGACGATCACGCCGGACTCTATCGTCCTGACAGAGATCGGGATTATGAATAACCCTGAGTTGATTGACCGGGTCATGGTTGATGTTGGTATGGACAAGTTGTTCCCGGAAGACTTTGCTAAGTTTCAGCGCGCCCGGCAAAGCCGCAATATGAATGCGGCCCGTGATTTACAGGCGCAGATGATTAAAAAGTTCCAAAGCGCTTTCTATGTCGCGGCCAAACCGAAATCCTCCATTGTCGACATCAGCTTTAAACATGAAAACCCGGACGTCGCGCAATTAACCGTTGATCGGATTATTGAAGAATATCTGGAATTTCGCCGCGATGTCTTTGTTGACGGCGCATCTTCATTAATCGGGGATCGCCGCGAAGCGACTGAAAAACAGCTCGCGACCTTGGATAAAGCTTTGTCAAATTTCATGGCAAAGAACGGCATTGGTGATTTTGACAGCGAACGCACCGGATCGCGCAGACGCACAGAAGAGCTGCGCGCGCAGCTTAACACTGTTCAGGCGTCCGTCTCTGAAACCGAAGCCGCTCTTGCATCTGTAGAAATGAGCCTGCGCAATACGCCGGCAACCATAAATCTCCAAGTTGATGATCGTGCCTCCCAGCGCGTCGCCCAGGCGGAACTTGAACGGAAGCAGCTTTTGGCCAAATATTTGCCGACCTCTGATCCTGTTAAAGCCAAAGAGCGGGAAATTGCTGAGCTTCGCCAGCTAATCGCCGGCGCGAACGGTAATGCAATCGGCGGTCGCCGCGTTGGCCCAAATACCGTTCATCAGGCCCTGCAAACCCGTTTCAATACGCTGCGCTCTACGGCTGAAGCCTTGCGCGAAAAAGAGTTCGTTGTTCAGCAGCAGCTCAATGACACGTCTGCTATGACCGCGCGCCTGACCGCGCTTGACCCGACCTATCAAAATCTGCTGCGCGAGAAAAAATCTCTCGAAGTGCGTTTGTCCGCCTTGAACTTAAGAGAGCAGGACGCGCTTGTTGAGCAGGCCCAAGCCGAAACGCAGACGGAAAATGTCAAAGTTATCAATAAGGCGACCTTGCCACGTAAGGGCCGCAATATGAAAAAGATCGTGCAGTTCCTGTCCGTTGTCGGCGCGGCCATGACCGCATTGATGCTGGGTCTTTTGGGCACGTTCCTTGACCCGTCCGTTTATGGCGGCCCGTCCCGCATGGCCCGTCCGTCCGATACGCGATCGCGCAAGGGTGATCGCAGTCGCCGCAGTAATGATGCCGGCGGTATTCCCGAAGCGGTCCCGGCGGCGCAACCTTACATGCCTGAATATCAGCCGGCCTACGCGCCTGCCGCCGCTGCGCCTGTTGCCTATCCGCACCAAGAGCAAACCGTTACCGGCGCGGCCTATCCGTCAGAATATAACCCGGCGGATTACGGCTATACCTCGGCCACGTTTGATGATGCGGCGGTTGATGCCCCGCAGAGTCATGATAATCCTTATGCAAGTAACCCATACGTAAGCGCAGCAATCCCTGAGCCTGTTACAGGCGCGTATGCGACCGAGAGTTTGGTCGGCGCGCCGTCAACGTCAAATTGGAATTCAGCCCAAGGGCCGCAGCCTTATGATCCGTCCGTGCATGGGGGCGAAACCCAATATGTCACCGGTCCTGACGGACGTCAGGTTCCTGTCTTGGGGCAGTCCCTCGCCGGGACGTAGCCGCGCCCTGTGGCCTCGGCTCCGACATTAACAGATGCTGCCCGCTGCCTTTTGGCGGCGCCGCGCCTTGATGGGTCAGGCATTATTATTGCGGTGAGCGCAAGCCGTTCCGCGGTCGGGACCTCGCATGTGGCCCGTGAATTGGCCCTGACGATGGCCGGCGCAGGAAACGCGACCCTATTGGTCAATATGGATATTACCCGCTGTGATCAATATGTCCGGTTTGCGTCCGCTGAAGGGCAGGCCGCTTACGGTGCAATCACAGGACCTTATGACGCGTGTTACGGCGCGTCGCCGTTTTGGCATGTCAGCCCCGTTCTTGCCGGCGCCGGCGCACAAGCCGGCTTTGGCGCGCTCTATCAATGCCGGTCGCGGAATCTGTCTTTGACAACGTTTTCTTGGCAGGCTGTCAAAGACGGACAATCGGTTCAAATCGCGCGCGCACCGGATTATTGGCAAGTGCTGCGCGGACACTACAATGCAGTGATTATAGACGTTCCGGCGTCTGATCGCTCCGGCAGCGGCGAGACCGTCTTCGGATATGCAGATGCTTGCGTCCTCGTAACGTCGGCCTCAAGTGCCCCGGACAACCACGTCGCCCTCAGCGCTATCGCGGCGGCCGGCGGAACTTGCGCCGGTGCGATCATCAACCAAGTCCCTCCGCATCTTGCCCAAACAGGAGCGCTGCTATGACCGATGTTACGGCCGGCGACTTTGATGTTGGTTACGCGCGCGCTGTCCAAAGCCGCAACGCTATGGCGATTAAAGCGCTTTTATGGCTGGAAAACCTCGCCGTCTTTTGGTTGATTATTCATTTTTCCGGCTCAATTTTGGCTTTGCTGCTGACCGACCATCAGGACCTTGAGGCAGAGAGTCCGTTTTTGCGGACGCTGTGGTATCCGAGCTATCTGATAATCCTGGCACTGTGCTTTGTTCATTTCCCCAAATTTTTACGCACCGTGGTATTTAACCCGCTGATCTTGATTTGCGTGTTTATGTGCGGAGTCAGCTATTTTTGGTCTATTGATCCTGCCATTACCATGCGCCGCTCTGTGGCTATTGTTATGACAACGGCGTTCGGTTTCTTTTTGGCCGCGCGCTATGATTGGAACGGTTTGGTGACGCGATTGGCTTGCGCCTATGCGTTTTTAGCCATTGGCAGTTTTATCTTTGGTGCGGTTTTGCCGGAATATGGCCGCATGCAATTTATTCATGAGGGATCGTGGCGCGGCATGTGGCTGGAGAAGAACTCTTTTGGCGCGCAAATGGCCAAAGGCCTGCTGGTGATGATGTGTGCTTTTGCCATGCAGCCTAAACGCGGATGGTTTTATGTGCCGATGGGCGGGCTGTGTTTTCTGCTTGTCCTTTTATGTACATCGAAAACAGCGCTGCTGGCTGCGCTGTTGATGATCGCCGGCTTTGTGTTTGTTCGCATTATGCGCGCCTATCCGATTTTACGTATTCCGGTCATGTATGTGGCAATTATCGGCACGGTTGTGTTCGGGTTTTTAATGACATTTATGCCGGGCGAAATGCTGTCAATTATCGGTAAAGATCCAACCCTGACCGGTCGGACGGATATCTGGGACAGCCTGATCCGCGCCGCATCAGAGCATATGTGGCTCGGCCATGGCTATGGTACGTTTTGGATGGAGCCGCTCGGTCCGTCTTATTGGGTGCGTTTTAATCTAGATTGGGGCGTTCCGACGGCCCATAACGGATGGATGGAAACGTGGCTGTCTATAGGTCTTGTCGGCGTTATCATGTTTGGCGTGACTTATTTGGTGACGCTGATTTTAGCCCTCGACCGTTTGGCGCGCGGCGGCGTTGAGAATTACTGGGCGCTGTTGTCTACGATATTGTTCTTAGTCCTGTCTTTATCTGAGTCGACCATTCTGCAAGCAAACTTGCTTGATTGGGTTATCTTTACAGCCACAACGGCCAAGCTTTTTTCATTCGATCCGGCCTATTGGCGCGGGGAAAAAACGCGCCCGTATTGGGATCGCGAGACTGTTTTGCTTCAGCCGGATCATAACCGGACTTAAACTTGCATGGCTGCAGGGTATCAACAAAGAAAGCGTTGCTATCCTTATGACTGCCAAAACTCCGAACTATACTGACGCGTTGCTGCCGCCGTCCGCCGCTTACGGGTATATTCCGGGGTTGAACGGTCTGCGTGCCATTGCAGTGCTGATCGTGATTGCCGCGCATTTCGGTATTTCCAAGCTCATTCCCGGCGGGTTTGGGGTGACGGTCTTTTTCTTTATTTCGGGCTTTTTAATTACCCGACTTTTGATTGCCGAGAAAAAAGCCAAAGGTAAAATCGGGTTAAAACAATTTTATATTCGCCGCCTTATCCGGCTATATCCTGCATTGATTGCAATGGTTATCCCGACAACGGCCTATTTCATGTTGATGGGGTATGGCGGGCCGACATTGACAGAATTTGCCGCCGCGCTGGGTTATTTTACAAACTTTTTTCAGGTTGCCATTCGCAGCGCCGGCGATCCGTTGCCATTTATGTCCTGGACGCATTTATGGTCACTGGCGGTCGAAGAACATTTTTATTTAGTCTTTCCCCTGATCGTCGTGGCCTGCGGGGTTGTCACCAAAAGTCTGCGTAATACCCTGCTCGCGATTATTATTCTTGTGCCGCTTTGGCGTTTTATTATTGTAGGCTCCGACCTGAATGTTTCGGTTCCGGATTATAATTACATGATGTCTGACGCTCGTTTTGACAGTCTGGCGTGGGGCTGTCTTTTGACCGTGCTGCTGGACAAAGCCGGGGACATAAAAAAATTCAAACCTTTGATCGGGTGGGGAGCGATTGCGGCGGGTTTTGCGTTTTTGGCCGTGTCGTTTTTGTGCCGTGACGAGACGTTCCGCTGTGTTTGGCGATATTCGCTTCAGGGGGGCGCTTTGTTTTTGCTTTTCCTGAACCTGTACTATTTTCGGGCCTTAGGGTTTACGTTTAAAATACTCGAATGGGCGCCGATTGCGTGGATTGGCACAGTATCATACGGACTTTATCTGTGGCATTTCCCGGTGCTGGACGCTGCGCGCAGACTGTTTGACAATGAGATCACTATTATCGCGGTGGCGATCATTGCCTCTGTCGTGATTACGGCGATTTCGTTTTACTGCGTCGAGCAGCCTTTCACGGCGCTCCGTAAACGGTTTGGCGCGCATATCGTTAAAAAGACGGCTTAGGGTTTTTAAAAAACGTCTTTTGTTGCGGCTGTCTGTCCGTAAAGTTTCGGCCGTAAATTATCTGACCAAAATATCTTTCCCAGACCCTGCCACATACGCGATAAAAACCGAATATAACCGGGGTGTCCGATAAGTTTTGTAACAAGCATGAGCGGCGCGCCATACAGAAATTGAACTAATCCTACGCCCATCCAGTAAAGGACGCCGGCCCAATTTCCTGCTTCATGGGCCAATTCCGTCGGTGCTTGGCCAAAGGCAAAACTACGGGTTTTGATGTATTCAGGCGTGGCACGGTGCGGGCGAATATCTTCAAAACAGACGGCATTTTGCGTCCACGCAAAGACGCCGCCATGTTTTTCAATATGAGAAAAGAGTAAATCATCCTCACCGCCGGTCTCATTAGCGCGCGGATCAAAAGCTTGCTCCGGCATGACGCAGCGCGTCCGGTCCATAAAGGAGTTTCCGCAGCCGTAAAATTCATCGATCACGCCGGTCTCTATGCCGGGGCCTTTGCGCTCGAAAAACGTTTCCAAATAAGCTTGGTATTTTGAATTTCCGGGAATGCGGGCCTCAGTCGGGCTGAACACCAGAGAGGCTTTATGGGATCTTGCAGCCTCAAGGTAGTTTTTCAGCCAATCGACCGTCGCGTCCTGGTCATCATCCAGCCATGCAATGTAGCGGCTCTGCGCAGCCTCCAAGGCCGCGTTGCGGGCGTTGGAAACGCCGGGCTGCGGGACGTGGAGGTAATGTATCGGTATGGCGCTGTCGGCACTGACGCGCTCGACATAGTCTTTACCGCTTCCGGCCGGGTCGTTATCGGCAATGATGATCTCAACGGGCAGCCCGCACGGGCTCTGTGCCAGAAGGCTTTCCAGCGCGATTTTCAAACCGTCCGGACGGCGAAAGGTTGGCATGATGACCGAGACCATCTCTTTAAAGTTTTTGTCCTGCTTAGTCATGATCAGCCTCCAAAGTTTTAAGCGCATCCCTGATCGTCATAATACGCGCGCCGCTTAATTCTGCTGCATCCAGCAAAGAGATAAATTCAACCTCGGTGCATCCCCATTGGGTGGGGCTGTCCTGAATATCATGGGTGAAAATCGTGATCCACGCCGGGCGGGCTTTCAAGTTTTCAATTCTTTTGATGACTCTGCCGGCTGTGCCCGAATAAAACCCGCAAGATTTCAGTTCGTTCAAATCGGCGTTGCCGGCGTGAACGCCGTCCGTTATGCCCCGCAAAGATTTAAATTCGGCTCCCAGACGGGCCTTTAATGCGGCGCTGTTTTGGCCAAACGGGAACGCAAAATTATCAACGGATTGTTTTACGCCCATCTGTTTCAGCGTGGCGCTGTTTTTAGAAAGTTCGCGCTCCAGAGCCGCATCGCTTAAGGTCAGGCAGTCCATATGGTCAAATGTGTGTCCGGCAATTTCATGACCGGCGGCTTCTAATCGCGGTAAGTCTTCGGGGTCAAACAGGCGGCCGTGATGGTTGGTTTGCCCGGCCAATCCGGCGCAGGTATAAAACGTCCCGCGCAGGCCGCGCGCGTTCATTTCCCGCGCGCCAATATCAACGGCGCTTTTCGGGAAGTCATCAAAGGTGATGCTGATGATCGGCGTTTCAATGTCAAAATTCAAGCGGCGCACATTTTGAAATCTGCGCAGCTTTCTTGCGACTTTGTCAAATACGGACGGGGTCGGAACATAGGTCATGCGCGCTCCTCCCGCAGTGTTTTTGATTGCGGCGCGGCGGCGCTGTCATAGCTCGCATACCAGCTGGCGCGCCATAATTTCAGGCCAAGCAGGCGCAATTTCATGGGCGCAAAATCAGCCCGCACCAGTGCTGCAAGGGGCGGGCGCATCAGGCTTTGCCCCGGCACGGATTTCAGCCGCGTTTTCATTTTATAAAGCGTCAAAGTTTTCGCCAAATCAGGGTGGCGGGCGGTAAAGCGCTCATAATTGGCCGCGCTGTTTTTAAACCGCGACAGCATAACCTCAGTGCCTTCAAGACCCAGATGCAAGGCCGGGTTTTCCAAATGCGACAGGCGGTAATGTCCTGCAACCCGCGCGGCCCATTCGCTGTCTTCCCATCCCCAACCCGTAAAACCGGTATCAAACGGGCGGTCGTTAAGAACGTCGCGGCGCACGGCCAAGTTCGAGCTGCAAACATATTTCGGGCCCATGATTTCGCGCTGTGCGGCGGACAAACAATCGGACGTATTTGAAAAAGCGTGATGCAGGGCTGTGTCTTTTGTGAAGTCTTTGGCCATTTGAAACCCACCGAAAATAATCTCGGCCTTGCCGGCTTTAATCGCGGTCAGGTAACGCTCTAAGAACTGCGTATCGGCGGGAAGCATATCCGCGTCCAGAAACAAAACCCAAGGCGCTTTGGCATCGGCAAATAAGGCGTTGCGCGCAGCAGAGCGGCCTTTGTTGACGGGGGCGAAATTTAAATACACCGGTGACGCGGCGGCGGCTGCTATTTCGGTCAGGCGCGCATTAACGGCCGCATCGGCGGTGCCGTCATCATACAAAAGGATTTCCACATCATCCGAGGCCTGTGCCAGCAGCGCCTCTAAAAGCGGAGCCGGATCGTGACGGTAATAGGGGATTAAAACGGATAAAACAGGCATCTATATCTCCGCAGTCTTCTTGGCTTTGACCCGCGCGGCCAGTGCTATGACTAATATTCGGCAATCTGCAGCATTGGTGGCAAAAGCGACCACACCGTAAACCGCCGCGCCGACGCTGCCTTTAACGGCAATCTCGACGAAGGCGTTAATGCCCTCGGGTATGGGCAGGGCGAGTACAACGCCGGCCATGACGGCGCAGGCAAACCCTGTTTTCAAGAACGCTTCAATCGGGACGGGCAGGGGAAAATACCGGCGCGCGACAATGAATGCCAAAACAAGACCGAAAGCATAGCTGATAACCGTCGCGTAAACCGCGCCCATCAGGCCGAATTTCGGCAGCATTAAAATGTTCAAACCGAGGTTTAAAACCATTGGCGCAATCATAGTGATCGGCAGCATTTTGGTTTTCCCGCCCAGCATGAAGGCGCGCTGGATATAATAGCTGATCATACCGTTAACCACGCCGGCCCCGACGATCCACGGAATGATTTGTGCGCCGGCTTCGCGCACGGGCTCGCCGAGCAAAATGGAAGCGGGCTGCGCAACCAATCCCAAACCGACCGCCGCCGGCATGGTGACCAATAATAACGTCGCGCCGTAATGTTTCAGCTGTTCTATGCATTCCGCCTGTCCGGCTGTCTCGAGCGTGCGCACAAGCATTGGCGTAACCGCCAGGCCAATCCAAACAAACAGCACATCAATTGACCGATTGGCAAGGCCATAGCCGGCGGAATAGCGTCCCACATCCGCTTCGCCCAGCATGGCTGCAATGACAAACCGGTCAGACGTAGACAGGGCATATTCAAGCAGCAAGGAAAAACAAATCGGCAGACCGTAAAGCAAATAGGCTTTGGTTTTATCCGGTTGATACGTGCCGCCTTTCATGCGTTTGAGCATAAATGGCAGGTCAAAACACAATACCAGTAAATTACCGATCAGAAGGCCGGCAAACGGCCCGGCTTCGCGCAGGGGCGTCAGAATAATAAGCATAATACCGATGGTAAAACTGATCGTCATTTGCGCGCTGTAGGTAATGGAATAGCGGGTAATGCGGTTTGCGGCTTTGTGCGCCTCCATGCCAAGACGCACCAGAGTCTGAACCGCCGTTGAGCCCAATGCAAAGGCCAATATTGTTTTCATATCACTGCCAAGCGGCGAGAGATAAATCGCGACCATAAACAGGAGCAGCCCGCCCAAACACATGGTGACGGACGTGCGGTAAAGCGTAAACAAATGATCGCGCAGATTGCCCTCACGCTCTGCGCGGGCGTGGAAGCGCTCCATGGCGGCTTCCATCCATGTAAAGATCAGGGTATGCGCCATTTGCAGCGCCACAAATACCAGCGCGTAACGGCCGTATTCCGCCGCGTCCAGAAGGCGCGTCAGGATCAATATACTGCCAAAACTGACGAGGATATTCGCCAGATTAACAGGGATATATCCCATCATTTGTTTCCAAACCATTGCGCCGGTCCCCTTCTTCCGCCTTAGCGGATATTCTCGCTGTCGCCGAGCAGGCAGGGAATAGTTTTCAGCATAATCGCAATATCCCAAAGCACGGAGGCGCGCTCAATATATTCCACATCAAGCTGTACGCGGCGGGCCACGTCTTCGGCATTATGCAGCGGGCCGCGAGAGCCGTTGATCTGTGCCCAACCGGTCATGCCGGGTTTAACTTTGTGGCGATGGGCGTATTCTTCCACCAGCTTATAGCTCTCAACGTCACCGGTATGCATGCCGACGGCGTGAGGACGCGGGCCGACAAGTGACATGTCACCCTTAAGGACGTTCCAAAGTTGCGGCAGTTCGTCCAGACTGGTTTTGCGAATAATACGGCCTAATTTAGTGACGCGCGCATCGCCTGCGACGGTTTGTTGCGCAGCTTTTAAATCGGCGGCCTCATTGCGCATGGAGCGGAATTTATAAACATGAAAAATGCGGTTGTTAAAGCCGTGGCGCGGCTGCTTGAACAGGGCCGGGCCGGGGGTATCGAGCTTGATCAGCATTGCGAGGATCGCAAGAAACGGCGCGCCTGATATCAAGAGTATTCCTGACACAATCACGTCCATCAGGCGCTTCATTAGCGTATGGCGACCTGATTTCGGTTTGCCGGTAATATCGGCCATACCGACCCGGGCAATCTGAGTCAGGCGCTGCTGCACATGATCCAAAGTTTCAAATTCATCGACGACAAAGGCGATGCGATTAGGCAGCAGGCGAACTTGCGCCACAAACGCTTCTTTGCGCTGCGCCGCCATAGAGGGCAGGGTCACGACAATACGGTGAACATAGGGCAGGGCGTCCCAGCCGAGCAGATCTTCAATTTTACCGACCACAGGTACGCCGTGAATATTGTGAGGCGCGCGCGACAGACGATCATCGAAAATAGCCAGAATATTCAGCTCGCGCGTTTTGGCATTTTCTTCAATCAACCGCCGGGCTGCTTCTGTAGCGCCGAGCATCACAATTGTCGGAATAAGCTGTCCGGCCGCATGAAGGCGTTTAGCCTGAAAATGATAGAGTGCATGCAGAACCAGCAGGGCAAGGGTCGCAAGGCCGCCGGCGATTGCAAGGGCGTCCGGCGAGAACGTATCCGGACGCAAAATCAGAGCGGCTGACAGCCAAACGCCGAGGGCGGCCGCCGACGCCGTCAAGACGGTTTTCATGTGCTCGCCCAAAGTTTCTGTCGGTGCAAAGCGGTGCGCGTTCATCGTAAACAGTGCGCCGATAAACGCGATCGCGCCGGTCACGCCGGCCACAACAGGCGCCATAATATCCTTGCCGTTAAAGCCGATATAGCTGCCCCAGATCGACGCCATAATAATGGCTGTCACAATGACGCCGTCGCCAAACCGCAAAGCGGCGCGCAGGGCGTTCATGCTCATTTGTTTTTTTGGCACGTCAATAGATGACAAAGTCACCCGAGCGCGCGTCTGTCCGGCCGGCGCGGCTGCTGACGCGCTTCCGGGCGCGCCGGTTCTTGCGGCAAATGCGTCGACGGTCTCAACCGTTTGCGCGCGCGCAGGACGGTTTTCGCTGCGCCGGTCCGTGCCTGCGCGCCGTTTCGGCATGCCGTCTTGCAGCAGTAAAATATCTTTATTGGCCATTCTTTTATCCTACCATTTGCGCTGTTTATAACCGGCCGGCAGAAACATCCCGTAAACGTCATGTGTTTTTTTCAAACTATTTTGGCAATTTTTGCAGGCCGGTTTGCCGGAGAGCGGCCCGCCTTGGGACGCCGGCGGGGCACTATGGTTAACCCGTGGTTTATTTTGGGGGATTGGGAGGTTTTAGGCGTTTTAGGTGAAAAAACCCGTTAACGCTGCCGGCGCGCGGGTGACCCGCTGCGGGACAGCTTAAACCGATGCGTGTGTTTTCTGCGGATTTGCGCGTTTCGCTGTATCGAAACAGGCCGGCGGCATGCAGGGACCATTTTTTCACATCAAACCCGCATTAAGTCTTGAACAAAGCCCCCCTTTGAAATAGACCCGCCGACGGAGACGTGGCCGAGTGGTCGAAGGCGCTCCCCTGCTAAGGGAGTATGGGCCAAAAGCTCATCGAGGGTTCGAATCCCTTCGTCTCCGCCA
>CALLXE010000057.1 GCA_938015875.1 uncultured Robiginitomaculum sp.
CGCATTATGGAACTGGCGAGCGACCCGTCAAAGCCCATGACGCGGGAGCGATTGCTGGCGATAAAATTTGATAATAAATATGCGGCGAAATCTATTACCGTGGATTTTTTAAACGCAGTCTTGGGGATTGATTACAGTGCAGAGCCAAAGCTTCTAAAAGCGCAAGACCATCTGCGCGCTTGGGACCTCGGCACGGATAAAGACAGCCGCCACGCGGCGCTCGGGATTATGGTGACCTTAAAAACCACAAGCGAGATTTATACCGGCGAAGCGCCTCTGCCCCCGGATGCCTCCCTGCGCTACGCGGTCGATTATTTAATCAGGCATCACGGCCGCATCGACCCGCCCTATGGAGATTTAAATATATTGCGGCGCGGCGATGTCTCTGCGCCCCTGTCCGGCTCCGGCGATACGCTGCGCGCGGTCTATCCGGATAGTTTCGGTGATGACGGCAAGCTCGCCATGACGGCGGGGGACAGCTATATCGCCTTGGTGGAATGGGACGCAGACGGAAATTTAAATGCCTCCATAGCCCAACCGTATGGGAGTAATATAGGAGACGCCGGCAACGTCCACCACAATGACCAAGTGGAGATGTTTGCAGGGGAAAAATTCAGGCCGGCGCTGCTGACGAAAGACGATGTCATTGCGCAGGCCACAGCGAGATACAAGCCGGGGGAGCGGTGAGTTTGCCTACCCTGCGACGATGACCGATAGCTTTGTTATAAATGCCCGGCTTGATAAGCCTTGTGAGAGATATTGTGTTAATATCTTGGCTTAGCCGTCAAGTTTTTAAGGATTCTATAGCCGTCACTGCCGGGTCTGCCGGCCTGCTTCGACGGTATCAAATTAAATCCTGCATCCAAAAAACAAACCCACGCCAAAGCCGTGGTACCGATACGGGCCTCAGAATAAAAATCTATAGTTTGCCCGTAAGCTAAGATTAGGATTCCCAAAATAATGGTCGCCAAAGGACCGCAAAGGCTTACCCAAATATCACGCCAGCGATTGAACCGGGTCGGTGGTAACAATTCGACGTAACCGGCAATTTCATTTAGGTGAGATTCGGCTGCGAGATGAAAGGTTTTTGAAGAAGGCCGATAGGCTACCGGACCCACGCAAAACGTTTGAATTTGGTACTTAAAGCGTTTTCCACACAGAGCATGTCCGGCTTCGTGAACGAAAGTGACAAACAGAAAAAATGCAGGGAAGAGAAAAATAACAAAAATGAGACCCAAAAGACCCGAGACAGGAATAAGACTTCCGATTCCATAAACACTGAATAGCCCCATCAGCATGCCGACCGCCCACTTTAGGGGATTATAAATCTTGTCAGGAACCCTAAAAAGCATATCTACCCCAAATCCCCCGCCAGCGCCGCATCAATCATATCCGCAGTCTTATCCGGACCGTAAATCGCCACGAATGACCCGAACCGCGGCCCCTGCGATTGACCCAAACACACCTCGTATATGGCTTTGAACCAATCGCGCAGGTTTTCGAAATTGTGGTCTTTACCGACGGAAAAGATAAGAGTTTGCAGCTCGCCGCCGTCTGTGCGGTCGGGACCTGTGACTTTGCGCAGGCGTCCGGCTAAATCGACCATCGCGGCGCGCTCTTGCTCGTTTGGCGCGCGGTACTGTTTCGTGGGTTTTACGAAATCGTGATAATAGCGCACGGCATATTCGCACAGATTATCCAGCGCCGGAGACCCTTCGGGTGTCGCGCCCTCCGCATAAGTTTCGATAAAGCCCCAGAGGATTTTTTTATCGGACGCATTCGCGGCAGACACCAAATTTAAAAGCAGGCTAAAGCTGACCGGGGGAATATCGCTCGGCGGATTGCCTTCGTGGATATACCAAACGGGATTATTAATCTGCTGCTCCGGCGTCTGTCCGGCGTAAGCCGCCAAATGCTGAAAATACTCATCAGTCGCTTTGGGGATGACGTCAAAGAACAGGCGTTTCGCCGTGCGCGGTTTTGTGAACATATAGAGCGCAAGGCTCTCGGGCATGGCGTATTTCAGCCAGTCTTCGACGGCGATGCCATTGCCTTTGGATTTGGAGATTTTCTCGCCTTTATCATCCAAAAACAACTCATAGACATATTGCACCGGCGGAGTTGCGCCGAGGATTTTTGAAATTTTGGAATAGACGCCGGCATTGGCCTGATGGTCTTTGCCGAACATTTCAAAATCCACGCCGAGCGCCGCCCAGCGCATGCCGAAATCCG
Organism: uncultured Robiginitomaculum sp.; assembly: GCA_938015875.1. Classification (GTDB taxonomy): domain Bacteria; phylum Pseudomonadota; class Alphaproteobacteria; order Caulobacterales; family Maricaulaceae; genus Robiginitomaculum. The sequence goes on from CALLXE010000057.1 coordinate 2,233, forward strand.
GCTTCCACTGCATTTTCACATTGCCGCCGGTGACGGACATTGTCACCTCGCTCCCGTCTTCGTCATCAAAAGTAATCTCGCCGGTTTCCGCGTTGACGTTTTTCATCGGCACGTAAAGCACGCGGCCGGTGGTCGGGGAGATTGGCAGAAATGGGGAGTATGTCGCTTGACGCTCTGCCCCGAGTGTCGGGAGCATGACGTCCATAATCTTTTGATAATTGCGCGCCGCGCCCATCAGGGCCTCATCAAACTTCCCGGAGCGATATTCCTCAGTGGCGGATTTAAATTCATAGTCAAACCCGAACCCGTCAAGGAAATCACGCAGCATAGCGTTGTTATGCCCGGCGTAGCTGTCATGGCAGCCAAACGGATCCGGCACATCGGTCAGAGGCTTGCCTAAATATTCCGTCAGCATGTCCTGATTGGGCATATTATCCGGCACTTTGCGAAAGCCGTCCATATCATCGGAGAAGCAAATCATCTTTGTCGGGACTGTGCCGCCGGTCAGTTCGATAAAGGCCTTTCGCACCATGGTCGTGCGCGCCACTTCGCCGAACGTGCCGATATGCGGCAGGCCGGACGGGCCATAGCCGGTTTCAAACAGGACCGGCCGGTCGCTGCGATCTATTCCGCGTTTTTTCTCAATCATCAAGCGTTTGGCAATCTCGCGCGCCTGCTCGAAAGGCCACGCTTTGGCTTTATTCATCAGTTCATCGGAGAAAGGCATATCAGGCTCGCTTAAGTCATAAGAAGTATGAGCGCGGTTTATGCCCCCCGGCGCAAAGGGTCAATGTTTAAGGGCGGCGCAAACGGGACTCGACTCACGCCTGCGCAAACCCGATAAAGGCGCTATGAAAGCGAATGTCACAAAAGCCCTCGCCATTGCGAGCGCCCTGCTTATGGGCGTGTCCGGCGGCGCAATGCGCATGGCCGACATGACGGCGGGTGAAGTCGGCACAGTTCGCAATGTTCTGGACGGCGATACGCTGTATTTTAAAACCGGCCTGAAAATTCGCCTGTCCGGCATGCAGGCCCCAAAATTATCCCTTGGCCGGGAAGGGTTCAAAGATTGGCCTTTAGGCGAGGAATCCAAAGCCGCGCTGACGGCGTTGACCGCAGGACGCAGCCTGCAACTTTATTACGGCGGGGCAAAACGTGACCGCTATAAACGGGCGCTCGCCCAAGTCCATGTTCTGGATGATGCCGGCGCGCCGGACATCTGGGTTCAGGAAGAAATGATCCGCCTCGGCATGGGCCGGGTTTATACGTGGCCCGATACATACCAAGACACCGCTAAATTATACGCCGCCGAAACCGAGGCGCGCGCCGCAGGACGCGGCATCTGGGCCCTGCCCTATTACGCGGTCAGAAAGCCTGATCCCGACCCGCTGGCCCAAGACGTGGACAGCTTTCAACTGGTCGAAGGCATTGTCACGTCCGTCGCCGATATTCGCGGCACGGTTTACGTTAATTTCGGGGCCAATTACAAAACCGACTTTACAATTATTGTGCCGAAAAAAGCACGAAAACGCTTTAAAAAAGACGGCTTTGACCCGCTGAAACTGGAGGGCGCGCTTGTGCGCGTGCGCGGCTGGGTCGAGCTGAAAAACGGCCCGATGATGTGGCTTGATCATCCGCAGCGCCTTGAAGTTTTGGATGGGGTGCAGAGTTGATCTTTCGGCATCCCCCTCTCAACAGAAACTAATTTACGTGGCCTTAGAAATTGAACGAAAATTTCTTGTTATCGGAGACGGTTGGAAGATCGGCAAACCGACACTTTACATTCAGGGCTATCTGAACCCGGACAAGCACCCCACCGTTCGGGTTCGGGTCATGGGCGACAAAGCCCTGTTGACGGTCAAAGGCTTATCTGTCGGCATGTCACGGGCGGAATATGAATATGCCATTCCCGTTTCAGATGCGCTTGAAATGTTGAAACTTTGCGAAGGGCCTTTGATTGAAAAACACAGATGGCTTGTGCCCCAAGGAAAATTGACCTGGGAAATTGATGTTTTCAGCGGCGAAAACGATGGTCTTATCGTGGCAGAAATAGAGTTGGAAGGTGAGACGCAGGCGTTTGAAAAACCGGATTGGGTGGGTGCTGAAGTCACAAGCGATTCGCGATATTTCAATTCAAGCCTGTCGCTCGCACCGTTCAGCACTTGGATCTTATAATATCAAACCGTCAATATCGTGATCAAAAACGCCTAAGCCCTCTCTTACTGACCCGCGGCGCGGCGGCGGGTTTCGCAATGCCGGGCAATTTCAGAATAACGCATTTTCGCAGCGGCCTCTGATTTATAAAGAACAGGCATGCCGGATTGGAACCCCGGGGTTTCAGACCGAATATCCCGAATTTGGTTGTTCCGATTTCTGCTCTTACACGCTGAAACAAAGCTGCCTTCATCAATGCGAACCCGGCGCGGAACCGCTTTTACGACCCGGCGACTTTTAAATGTCTTTGCCGTGACGCCCGCCGGATGGGCGCTGCTATTTTGAACTGAAGCTTGCTGCGTGACGGCGTTGCTCCCGGAAAATGCAGACGGGGCGAGCGCAAAAATGCCGGCGATAAGGGTGACTGTTAAGATAGCTTTTTTCATGTCGGTCTCCGCGCAACGTTTTATAACCACTGCTCTTTCTTGAGCCTTACATCTAGCAAGTCTCCCTTGAACGCTTACTGAATTTGGGACGCGGAAAGTGTTAAAACGGATTAACCGTGTTTATGTGGGAGTCGCATAGAAATTCGAGACTTACCGACCCAAGCCTTCAATCAGCGCGTGGACGGCGCGAAGCTCCTTAATGATTTTTTGAGCGGGGCCGCGATCATTGAAAGACTTGAAATAATGTCCGGGTTCGAAACTGTTGCCGGTTTCCACAGCAATAAACAGCTTGGCGTCAGAAAATGCAAAGCGGATATTTTTACCGCCTGCAGCCGCCTCTAAGTCCAAAATCCGCTGCATGAAATCCGGCGGCAAAAGATAACGGGCTTCGACTTGATCAGTCGTGTAAACCTCGAAGGTTTTTTCGAAAACCGGGTCTGCAAAGCCGGCGCGTTTCAGGCCTGAAACTTTACGGGTGACGGCATGACTGATCTTGCCTTTATCGCGCAGCACCAGAGTTTTCCCCATGAATTTTTGCCGACAATCCATGACAAATATTTGACCACGGAAATGAACCTTTTTATTCTTACCGTTCGTCACCAGTCGCAGTTCATGCATGGTAAATTCAAGATCGTCGACATAGCCTGTAATTCTATCTTCAATACAGTCCGCACTTCCGAACATTGGCAGCAAACACAGATCCCGAAACAGCGCAACCGATAGCGGCCTGAAACCCTTCGGAATAAAATTCCACCCAATATACCTCGCCAAACCCCCGGCTAATATGATTTTAGCCTTATGGCGTAAGCCCTTGGTCATGCTCGCGAAAATAAAGCCGCCGCCAAAAATGCCACCTATAAAGACATGCGGAAGGTAGGCATCGAAGCCTCCAAACTCAAGGCGGCCAAAAATAATAAAAGCAATAGCCAAAACTGCCAAACTGCCGAGCATCATAATAATCCGCCGGGCGGTCTGTGCGCGCTCCTGTTCGTGAAGCAAAAGTGACGGAACAATGTCTGTTTCCACAAACATATCAATGCCATCAAACGGGTTTGTATTGCCGGGGCCGTTTTTCATGCTGATCACCTTTCTGATTTAAAATCTCCGCAACATTAGTCGCGACCTCTTAATTATCTTTTAGGGCAGCACGCATGAAAAAACCCGCAGCGCCAAGCCCTGCGGGTTTCAAATTTAGTATGCTGCGTGATTTACGCAGCGGCTTCCTCGCCGTCTTCGCCGGCCGGCGCTTCAGCAGCCGCTTTAGCTGCGGCTTTGGCCGCCGCCTTGGCGCGGGCTTTGGACAATGTATCAATAATATCCTCAAGCGCGACAGAGCGGGTCGCTTTGTTAATTGCCGCCACTTCGCGGACCATACGGTCAAGGGCGCGCTCATACAGTTGACGTTCGGAATAGGACTGCTCAGGTTGCTCGTCGGTGCGGTGAAGATCGCGCACGACTTCGGCCACAAGGATAAGATCGCCGGAATTAATCTTGGCTTCATATTCCTGCGCGCGGCGCGACCACATTGTACGCTTAATGCGCGCGCGACCGTTCAGCGTCGTATAGGCATCTTTGAGGACAAGTTCGTTGGACAATGCCCGCATGCCGGAATTGGCGGCTTTTACGGTCGGAACCCGCAGGATCATTTTGTCTTGCTCAAATTCAACAACATAAAGTTCTACGTCCATCTCAGCGATAACTTCGGTCTCAACACCGATCACTTTACCGACGCCGTGGGCGGGATAAACGATGTGTTCGTTGACTTTGAAAATGCGTTTGCCTTTTCCTGTTGTTTTCGCTTTGGACTTGGATGATTTCTTAGCAGCCATTTTATGGACCTTCTTTCATTCACATTTCATGTGTTTTGACGGGCATGTGGGGTGCACAGACAAAACAACGGCGCGGTGGCAATGCCGGCCCGCGCCGTCTTAAGAATTAACACTATAACACAAAATTACGCCGAAATCCACTCACGCAAACGCGTTTTAGAACAAAAACAGTGTAAAAAGAGCCATTTACAGCCCATTTTTGCCGTGTTTAAGCGCCTGTACCCGGCTTCGGGCTGAAGTATTTCTCAAACTTTCCGGTTTCATCAGCATATTTCGCCGCATCCGCCGGAACTGTGCCGATGGTTGTGATAACCGGCCAAAGCTCTGCGTATTTGGAATTTATCGCCAGCCATTTGCCGTCCGGGTCGTCTTCGGTATCCGGCGTGATAGCGTCGACCGGACACTCCGGCTCGCAAACGCCGCAATCAATGCATTCATCCGGATGAATGACAAGCATGTTCTCGCCTTCGTAGAAGCAATCCACAGGACAGACTTCGACGCAGTCCATATGCTTACATTTGATACATTCGTCTTTGACTATATAGGTCATAAAAGTCTCGGTGGATTAGGGCCTGTTGAAATATGCGCGTCATGTGCCGCGTAAAGGGTGATTTGTCAATATATACGGGCAAACAGACGGTAAGGTTTTTACGAAGGAGATGAAGGCTCTGCGCCCTCTAAATGATCCTCATAAAGCTGCCGCGCCTCCGAGTAGGGCCCGCGCCGCGTTCCCATAGCCAAAACAGTCACATCCACCAAGCTGTCAGCACGCATAAATGTGACTCGGTCGCCGGGACGGACTTTGAAATGAGACTTCGTAATACGCGTGGATTGCCCGGCGCGCAAAAGGCGCACTTTGCCGCCGGCAATACAGCGTGCGGCCTCTGACCTTGTTTTTAAAAACCGCGCGCGCCGGAGCCAAACGTCAAGTCGCGCGCAGTCGTCATTGCCGCTGCCTTCCAAGGCTAATCCTTATTAAGCTTAAGTGCCGCAAGCGCCGCAAACGGGCTGTCTTCGGGTTTCATGGCCGGTTTTTTAGAGGCAAATTTATCGCCGGCCGGTTTACCGCCGGGCTTGCCTTTGGGGCCGCCTTTAAAGCCGCCCTTCCCCTTAAAACCACCTTTGGGGTTATTGCGTTCGCCCTTGGGCTTAAAGCCGCGATTATCAGAACGCTCGGTTTGCGCGCCGCCGTCTGCCGCGTCATGACGGCGGTTATGCGGCCGTCCGCCGGGTTTGCGAAACGGCATAAACCAAAAATCAGTCTGCGCGCCGCGCACATCACTGCCACTCTCATCTTTAGATAATACAGGCTCGTAATAAGCCAGAGGTTGACTGCCCCGGCGCGGTTTTTTTGCCTTGGCTTTGGGTGCGCTCGGCATGGCATGTTTCGGTTTACCGTCAGAGCCGATTGTATTGGGCACCGCAACACCCGGCCGGGCAGCAGTGTCTTCAGGCGCACTGTCAAGGGCCGGCGTGCGGCCCGCAATCGGGGCCTCAGGCGCTTTTGCGGCTGCATCAAAATTATCAGCAGCGGGCATATTGCCTTCTTGCGGCGCGTTTGGCGCGGCTTGGGTTGCCGGAGCTTGCGTGACCGGCTCAGGGCCGGCGGGGACAGGAATATTTGCGGGTCCTGATTTATAGCCCAGCGCTTTTAAGACGCCGCAACATTCTTCATAAGACGTGCCGAGCATGGCCATCATTTCAAGGGAGATGAAAAATTTCGGCGATTTCGTCTCGCCCTTGGCTTGGCGCACCGTGTCGCCGAGGCGGTTTAAAATATCGACCCTAACGATCCGCGGCCCGCGCCCGCTATAGCCGGCGACGTTAAACGCGGCCTCGCTGTAGCCCTCTTCCATGGCCACAGATGTAACGCCGGCGAACGGAATAAACGGCTTACCGTTGCCCTTGTCACTAAAGGCATAAAGGATGGACAAAAGCTCAGATGCGGCCGGCTTTATTAAATCCGGCATATAGATAAAATATTCTCCGAACCGAATGCCTGCGCCGCGTAGGTCGCTGCGCGCCTCAGTCTCAAGCGCTTTAATCGCGGCTTCATTGCCGCGCCGCGCCATCAGGCCGTTGACCTCGAGCATTTGAAACGCAAACCCGCGCGCATCGCCGACAACGTCTTTGGATACCATGACGGTTTCCAGGTTTTTTAACGCAGCAAGTTTTGTGCGAATCTCAGTCTGAACAAAATCGCCGAGCCTTGCGACCAATTGATCTTTTAAAACGGTTTGGCCCAGATCGCCGCCGATTAAATCGACGACCGGATGCAAGACAGATTTCCCGGGAGAAAGCTTCGCAATATCGGCCTCGCCCCATTTAATAATGCCGCCCGGCGTCAGAGCAAAAATATCGTGCTGCGCGCCGACCATAGCCATCATGCGCCGGTCCACCTCAGGGGCGACCACTTGCGTTGCGGCTCCGGCAAGGGCTTTCGCCTCCGCGCCGGATGCATTTTCATCCGGGGTGAAGCGCAATCCGCTTAGGGTTCCGATGGTGTGGCCCTCGGCGGAAACCATTCCGCTATCGTCGATTTTAACGTCCATAAGTGTCCTAGCCCCCAGGCCTTTCATAAGGGCGCGTGTGCGCCGATCTACAAATTTTGCAATCAGGCGCTCGTGAAGCGCGTCTGACAGCCTGTCTTCTATAGTGCGCGTGCGCGATTGCCAATGCCCGGCGTCGTTTAGCCACTTGGCTTTATTGGACACATAAGTCCACGTGCGGATTTGCATCAGGCGCTGCGAAAGCGTTTCTATCGTGCCGTCAATATGGTCAAGACGCGCCACTTGGCGCATTAACCATTCATCCGGAAGCTTACCGCAGCCTTTCAGCAGCCGGTCATAAATATCGTAAAGCAGGCGTATATGGGTATCGATTCCCATATCGCGAAAATCAGGAATTTGGCACACTTCCCAAAGACGCCTCACATCAGCCGAACCGTGAACGCTGTCACGGGCATCCGTATCGCCCAAAAGGCGGTCCAGAGATTGCTCGTCAATCACTGCATCCGTGCGGCGCAAGGCGCGGTTGGGCGACGGACGGCCAAGGCTGTCCAGCAGCGCATCCGTACTGCTCATATCGAGTTTGGAATTGCGCCAGTTCACGCCCCTGATCGGATCAAACATATGGTTTTCAATCCGCCCGACCAAATCTTCATCCATAGGCATACAGGCTGCGGTCGTCCCGAACGTGCCGTCATTGCGAAAACGGCCGGCGCGGCCGGCAATCTGCGCGACTTCCGGCGGATTTAAGAACCGCTTTCGCCGTCCGTCAAATTTACGCATAGCCGCGAACGCCACATGATCGGCGTCCAAATTCAGGCCCATGCCAATGGCATCCGTCGCAATCAGATAATCAACCTCACCGTTTTGATAAAGCTCGGCTTGTGCATTACGGGTGCGCGGGGACAGGCCGCCCATAACCACTGCCGCCCCGCCCCGCTCTCGCCGCATCACCTCGGCAAGCCTGTAAACTTCGCTTGTGGAAAACGCGACAATCACAGAGCGTTTCGGCAGGGCGCGCAATTTACACGCCCCGACAAAGCTTAGCGTGGAAAATCGCTCGCGGGTTTCGTGGCGAGCTCTCGGCACCAGTTGGCGAATAATCGGCCGAATATTTTCTGACCCCAAGAACAGCGTCTCTTCTGTGCCGCGCATGTGCAAAATACGGTCAGTAAAAATATGCCCACGTTCAGGATGAGCCGCCAGTTGCACTTCGTCAATGGCGACAAAAGCAAAGCGCTGCGTGGTCGGCATAGCTTCCACTGTGCAGACATAATAGCTCGCCGAGCGCGGGATGATCTTTTCTTCGCCGGTAATCAGCGCGCAAACATTAGGGCCTTTGATCCGGCAAATGCGGTCATAAATTTCGCGGGCGAGCAAGCGCAAAGGCAAGCCAATACAGCCGCTTGATCGCCCAAGCATGCGTTCAACCGCATAATGGGTTTTCCCGGTATTGGTAGAGCCTAAAATGGCCGTCAAAACAGGCTCGGGCGTATAGATGGACATGGGCTCGTTGTGCCGGCTACAGGGCGGATTTCAAGAGGGCAAATGCAGGCGGGGGATTATGTCGCCGGGGATCGTTTTAAAACTGTCACGCAGACTAACCTTGCGCTTAAGCTTAAGCGCGCGATATGAGTGCGGTAACGTTCTGTTCTTAACTGCGCCGAGACTATCATGACAAAATCAGTCACCCTTTTGGATGGCGGCATGGGCCAAGAGCTTATCCGCCGCTCCGGCCTTGCGCCGACACCGCTTTGGGCGGCCCGACTTATGCTGGATAATCCAAAATTAGTTGAGGCGCTTCATTTAGATTTTATTGAGGCCGGAGCCAAAGTCATTTCCCTGAATAATTATGTGGCGACGCCGGCCCGTCTGGCCCGGGATGCAAGCCCTGATCTGTTTGAGCCTATCCACAAAGCCGCGATAAAAGCCGCGGGCAGCGCGCGGGACAAATCCGGCCGTAACGATGTTATGATTTCAGGCTGCCTGCCGCCGCTTGTCGCGAGTTATAAACCGGAGCTCGCGCCCGGAGCTCAAGACTGTCTAGATCAGTATCGCCGTCTTGTGGCAGTGCAAAAAAGCGCCGTTGATATAATGCTGTGCGAAACCATAGCAACAATTCGCGAAGGCGTTGCGGCTGTCACCGCGTCCGTCGAAGCCGGATTGCGCACCGTTATCAGCTTCACACTTGATGATAAAAACCCGGCAGTTCTGCGCTCCGGAGAAGCGCTCACCGACGCCGTAAACGCCGTCAAAACCCTTGGACCTGAGGCGATCATGGTCAATTGCTCTTCGCCGGAAACCGTTACGGCGGCCATGCCGGCGCTCTTGAAAAGCTTTGCAGCGGTGGGCGGATACGCAAATGGGTTTCAATCTATTACACCCCTTCGCGCAGGCGGAACAACGGCGGGGCTGAAGACTCGAGCCGATTTAGGCCCGGCAGACTATGCAAGCTACGCTTTTGGGTGGGCAAAAGCCGGCGCGAAAATCATCGGCGGATGCTGCGAGGTCGGCCCGCATCATATTGCCGAAATTCATCGCCGGCTTGTTAATGCCGGATATAAGGTGACCGCGTTTTAAAGCTCGCTTAGGCCCCGGCTCTAAAACATACCCGGAAGCATCAGTGAGATTTGCGGAATGAATGTGATGAGCATAAGCGCAAAAATCAAAGCGATATAAAACGGCCAGATAGATTTGACCGCGTCCTCAACCGGAATTTTACCCACGGCTGCACCGACAAACAGAACCGCGCCCACGGGCGGGGTCACAAGGCCAATGCCCAAATTGATCATCATAATGATGCCAAAATGCACAGGGTCAACGCCGACGGCCATAACCAGAGGCAGCAGGATCGGCGTCATAATCACGATGAGCGGTGACATATCCATGAAGGTCCCCAGCACCAGAAGGATGACGTTGACAATAAGCAAGACCGCGATCGGATTGGACGTCACAGACGTTATCAAACCGGCGAGTTGCGTCGGCGCCTCAAGAATGGCCAGCGCGTAACCGAACGCCGTCGCAGAGGCGATAATCAGCATCACCATAGCCGTGATCTTTGCCGAACTTTTTGCGGCATTAAACAAGGCTTTAAAGCCAAGAGTCCTGTAGATAAACAGTCCGATCAACATGGTGTAAATCACCGCAATGGCCGAGCTTTCCGTAGCTGTAAAGATGCCGGACAGAATGCCGCCCATAATAATAATTGCTGTCATCAGGCCGGGAACAGCAAACAGAACCGCTTTGGCAAAAGCGCGCTTGCCCGGGAATTTACCGGCCGGGTAGCCGCGCTTAATCGCAACGCGCCAAGCGACAAACATCAGCAAGCCTGCCGTCAAAATACCCGGCAAAATGCCCGCGAGGAACAGATCACCGATAGACACACCGATCCCGGAGGACGCGGAGTAGATAATCATATTATGAGACGGCGGAATAAGGAGACCGACAATCGCGGCCGTGACCGTGACATTGACCGCGTAATCCCCGTCATAACCGCGCTCTTTCATCAGAGGCATCAGGGTTGAGCCCATAGCGGACGCGCTGGCAATCGCAGAGCCGGACACAGCGCCGAACAAGGATGACGCGCCGACATTTACCAGGCCAAGGCCGCCGTGCGGACGCCCGAATGTGCCGTCAGCAATTTGAACCAAGCGCTCCGCAATCCCCGATCGATACATAAGATCACCGGCAAAGATAAAGAACGGAATCGCCATAAGCGAGAACACGCTGACGCCCGAGGCCATACGTTGAAACGCAACGATAAGCGGGATATCGAGGACCATGAATGTGGCCATTGATGCGCCCAGCAGAGCGAAGGCGACCGGAACGCCCATCGCCAAAAAGATGACGAGAACGATAAGAAGAATTGCGATTTCCATTATGTGTCTCCGCCTTTGCCCGTTATTTTTGTTTTGGAGGTTTCAAATTCAGGTTCTTTTGATCCCGGACTGACGATGTCGCCTAAATCCGCCACGACGTCCGGCGAGTCGGCAAAAGTCTCCATCTCTGCCGGATCATCCAAAATGCGTTCGACGGAAAACAGGGCGATCAATGCGCCGGCAATCGGAATCGCCAAATAGGCCATGCCGCGCGGGATACCCAGGGACGGAATGACGTGGCTCCATGTGCGCATAACAAGCTCGCCGCCCCACCAGAGCATGGCCAGCCCGCAAAGTCCGACAATCGCGTTTGACAGGCGGCGCAGTTTTTTACGCCCCGGACGGTCAAACATGTTTTCAACGGCGATAATGCGAATATGAAACCCATCACGAACCCCGGCCGCCCCGCCCAGAAAGATAAACCAGATCATCAGGGTCAAAGAGGCCTGCTCTGCCCATGACGGACTGGAGCCCAGGACGTATCGCCCGAAAACCTGCCAGCCGACAATGAATGTCATGGCCAACAGTCCGATGGCGGCAACGACTAATAAGATATCTGCCGCTTTGTGCGTGACGCGTGCAAGAGTATTATTTGACATTATAACTCCATATCCTGAATGGATTTGACCAAGGCTTTTTGCGAGTCGGAAACAAGGTATCGCTCCCAAACCGGCTTCATCAGATCACTGAAAGCCTTTTGATCTTCAACTTCATTGACCTTAACGCCCGCTTCTTTGATTTTTTTCTGCGCGTCAATTGTGCGGGCGTCCCAAAGGTCACGCATCATCGGCACAGAATCACGGGCTGATTGTTTGACAATCTCCTTGTCCGCAGCGGACAGTTTTTCCCAGCGGCTCAGAGACATAACTAGAATTTCGGGGGCCATAACATGACGGGTCAGGCTGTAATATTGCGCCGCTTCGAAATGGCGCGTGCTTTCATAGGACGGCCAGTTATTCTCCGCGCCGTCAATCACGCCCTGAACCAAGGCCTGATAAACTTCGCCGAACGCCATAGGCGTGGCATCTGCGTCGAGGCCTTTGACCATAGAGACATAGAGATCGGAATTTTGCACCCGGATTTTCAGGCCTTTTAAATCGGCCGGCGTATAAATCGGGCGTTTGGTATTGTAAAAGCTGCGCTCGCCGGAATCATAGAAACAGAGGCCAACCAAGCCGTGCGGCGCAAGGGCGTCGAGAATAACCTGCCCGGGCGCGCCGTCCATCGCGCTGCGCATATGCTGCGTTGAGCGAAACAGAAACGGCAGGGCCGGAATAATTGTCAACGGCTCAAATGTATTGAGCGGCGCAATGGCGATACGATTAATATCAAGACCGCCAAATGAGGTAATCTCAAGGGAGTCACGCTCTGAGCCCAACTGCCCGCCTGAGAACATCTTAACGCTCATGCGGCCGCCGGAGCGCTCGCTCATTAATGTCCCCATATATTTGACAGCTTCGACAGTCGGAAAACCTTCCGGGAGAATATCAGCCGCGTAAAACGGCCGGTTAAGCTCAGCCGGTTTGCATCCCGGAAGCAGCGCGGCTGCGCCGGCGGCAATCATCATCTGTCTTCTGCTCACGGCCATAATATAGTCCCCTGCGATGTGAAATTTGCGTCGACGCGCCGGGGCGGCCGGGTGACACCGGCAAGGCGCGCAAATTTCAGCCTGTTTTTTGCAAAACTAGCGCGCAGGGAGCGCTTTGCAAGGGTTAATCAACCACTTTTTGAACCAATTATGCAAACCAATTAATTTAATTGGTCAGAGAACTGTGCCGACACCGCTTTAAAGCCAAAACGGCCGGCGTGTTTCCACGCCGGCCGTCTTTATATCAGGCTTTGATCGCCGCCTACTCAAAGGCAATATTCGTCGCTTTGATATTCACGCGAATACCGGAGACCCGGTAATCAAACCGCACAGGCACCCAAAAGCCGGCACCTTCAAAGTTCGCCAGATAGACAGTCAGGGGCGTTGCAGCCTCCTCTGCAGTCAGGCGGTCTTCCGGATCATAACCGGATACATTTTCCATCATAACATTACAGCGTGTGGTTTCACCGCTATAGCTGCTTTGGCGAATATAATTATTGCCGACCTTGCGCATGTTCAAGTTATAGCGCTGCTTGCCGTCAAAGATTTTTATCGTGCCTTGGCACGGCTCATCACCGAAAGCATGGCCCGTCATCATCATCTGCATAATGCCCGAAATAGCGTCCACCGCCTCGCGGCGCTCAGCATCTGTTGCCGGCGGGACGCCCATAGACCCAAAGCGCGGCTTGATTGTGGATGTCGGCAGGCCGCTCGCGTCATACTCCATAGTGACGTTACGGGCTTTGGAATTCAGCTTTTGAATTTCATGGCGCTTCGGATGCACACCGGCGGCGTCATAATATCCGGTCGTTGTGGACCACAGCCCGCCGTCTTTGGACAATTTACCCAAGCCGGCGCTTTCCATATCGGCGCGTACAGAATAGCCATAGGCGTTCTTTTCACCGCGAAAGGACAAAGTCCCCATAGTAAAGAAGAACAGAGAGCCCGTATAATCGAGCTGAAATTTCACAAAATCGCTGCTGACAGGGGCCGCTGTTTTATCGGCGCTTGCGCCGGTGACTGTCGCTGCGGTTAATAATGCGCCGCCAATGACGGCTTTAAGAATGTTTTTACGGGAAATCATCAGAAATCCTTTCATTTTGCCCTAATACAGGGGCGGGTATAGCCCCAAGCCACACTTGTCTATATAAACCCTGCAACTTATCACCAATATGAACAAACGGGGTGTTGACGGCACTATCACGAATAGTTTATGTCCCGACATCTTTGCGAAACCCCTGAAACCGTTTAGGGCACGCGCACACGAAATTATTTGAGGTTATTATGTCCCGCACCTGCGATCTTGTCGGCACCGGCCCTATGAGCGGCAACAATGTGTCCCACGCCAACAACAAAACAAAGCGCCGCTTTGAACCAAACCTGTGTAACGTGACCTTGCCGTCCGAAGCGCTTGGCCAAAAGTACAAATTGCGCAT
>CALLXE010000058.1 GCA_938015875.1 uncultured Robiginitomaculum sp.
AGCGATATTGGCATTCATCATAGCGGAATGGGCGTGCACTTCTTCAAGTGATGCGTTTTCAATATCGATGGTGATGTCCTGACCTTTATCGATCTTGGTGCGGGCCGTTTCAATCCGCGTGGACAACTCGCTCATCTTGGCTTGCGCCTCTGCGACTTCGCGTTTGGATTGTTCTATTTGGGTTTCAAAATTAGCCATGGGTAGTCCCTCCTCGTTATCTTAATGTAAGAAGGCGGGGGGCAAGTTTCAATCGCTAAAGCACGGTAATACGGCGTCCGGAGGCGTTTTTCGACCGGCTTACGCCTTGCGGGCCCCGGTTTCATTGCCGCTTGCGGCGTCAGCATCGGCCGGTGGTTTGGGCCAATCCGGGGACGGGCTCGGGACGCCGAATAAATAGCCCTGCAAATAATCCACGCCCAGCCGGGTCAACAGATCGGCATCCTCCGGCGTTGTGACAAATTCGGCTACGGTTTTGACGGAAAATGTCTGCGCCAAATCAACAATCATGCGCACGAAAACCTGTTTGTGACGGGTGACGGAAAGGTCACGAATAAAGCTGCCGTCAATTTTAATCTCGTCGGCTTCGATAACCATGAGGTTTTGAAACGTCGTATAGCCCGCGCCAAAATCATCAATGGCAAATGTGCAGCCGAGCGCGCGCACGGCTGTCGAAAATCCGCCGGCCGTGGCCGGGTCATCCAGGGCTGCCGTCTCCGTTAATTCGACGATCACCCGCTGCGCCATCGGGCCGAGCGCTTTAAGCGCCGCAATATAACCGGCGACCGCGACGTCATTTTTAAGGGTCGCCGCTGATATATTCAGCGCAAGAGTTACGCCGGGCTGCTCGCGCAATGTCACGCTCGCAAGTTCCAGCGCGCGACGATCCAGCAAGTGCACAAGGCCAAGCTTTTCAGCGGCCATAATGAAGGCGCCCGCCGGGACAAGCTGCCCGTCCGGGCGGCGCAGGCGCAAAAGGCATTCGTAATGATGCGGCGTGCGCGAGCGGCTGTGAACGATGGGTTGATAGGCCAGGGTGATATTGCGGCTGTTCAGCGCCTCTAAAATATCATCGGCCTCGATATCAACCTTGCGCCGGCGCTCTGTCAGATCATCCAAACCCTCATGCCAAGGCACAAATTTCCCTTCGCGTGCCAAGCTGTGATCAAGGGCGATGCGGGCTCTGTCAAGCGCTTCAAACGCGCTGTCTGTTTGGCCGGGAATGGTGACGGCGCTCATGGCAAGGCTCGCGTAAAGGTCTCCGAACGGGGATTGATAGGGCGTATCTGTCAGCGCTTCGAGTAAGCGGTCGGCCAAAGCCGTGTGTCCGCCCTCAACATTGTCGCCGGCGGCCTGCCCGATCGCAACGCCAAACACAACGCCGTCAAAGCCGGATCCGGTCAGACGGGCGGTATGGTCCGGCGCGCGCACATGCTCGGTCAACCGCTGCGCAATACCCTTTAAAAGCCGGTCACCGGCCTCAAAGCCGTAAGCCTGATTAATGTCGTCAATATTGGATACTTGCAGTGTAAACAGCGCGGCCTGCAGATCATAACGCCGGCAAGCTGCGATTTGCCATTTTATGGCCTCAACCATGCGCGTATCATTCCATAAGCCCGTCAACAGGTCATGGGAGGCGCGATAGGCAGCGGTATCTTGCTCGCGCATTTCACTGTCAATATCACGCAGGACGCCATTTATCAAAGTCGGTGTGCGGCCCTCACCGGCAATGCGTTTGCCGCGTTCTTCAACCCAAATGCTGTCACCGTAAAAACTGCGGGCCTGATAGGTCACCCGGTATGGCGCCCCGTCCCATGTCAGCGCGGCAATCGCTTTGGCGCGTCGCTGCCGACCTTCATCATCGGTAATGCGCGCGATCAGAGATTTCACAGTGCGCGGGATGTCGTCAGGGCGGCCCTTCATCAGGTCGGCGGCCAGGCCGTCATCCTCCCAGACAAAATGCCCGCCGCTATATGTAAAGGCCGCAGCGCGCAAAAGCGCCATAGCGTGGCCGGACTTGTCTGATTTCGGGTCTGATTTCGGACCGGAACCTGAATTTAATTTTGTCATGCGCGCACACCTGTATTGTCCGGCTTTCGGAACTGTACTGTCGCCGCGCCCAACAGACTATCCGCCTGTATGTAACCGTCAGGTCTTAATAAATTGCAACCATTGAGTGTTATTTTAATCACCAAAGCCGTCACCGCCGAAATCCCGCCGCGCCGCCGAGATTGTCACCATAAATCCGGCCATAATATCTAAAAGGCTCATGAGCATGATCAGGAAAAACACGGATGTTGCAAATGCGCTGAACATCAAAAATTCGATCAGGCAGATAATAAAGACCAGCATAGAAAACGCATGGTTCATGACGGCCGCGCGGTCCGTTCGGGCTGATTTCAGCATTTCAAAAAACAGCAGCACTAAAGATATGGTCAGCAAAACCGCGCCTTTGGTAATGACCCAATTGGCGCCGGAGGCCATTTTTATGCTGTAAAGCTCCATATCCATCATGATACGCACAGCCTCGGCCGTGGAGAATTCTGTCCCGGCCCACGCGATGACGTTATAAATCAGCACCGGGATCAGCAGCAGCGGTATAACGGTCAAAATTTTCACGCAAGTCTACCTGTGACGAATCAATATCTTAAAAGAATCTAAACGAACGGGGCTGACAAGAGGTTAACGCAAAGCGCTAAATTCAGGTGCTTAGCTTAAACCGGCCGCTAAATTCGCCTGTAGTAGCGGGGAAAACCCGTAATGTGAGAGCCAGCGCGGATCGGCGTTGAACATATCGCGCAAATCCGGCATGCCATATTTCAGCATGGCCAGACGATCAACACCCATGCCAAAGGCAAAGCCCTGATAAACGTCCGGGTCGAGGCCGCAGGCGCGCAGCACGTTCGGGTGCACCATGCCGCAGCCTAAAATTTCCATCCATTTATCGCCGGTGCCAATGGCAATGCTCTCGCCTTTGCGCTCATAGCGGACATCCATTTCCGCGCTCGGTTCTGTGAACGGAAAATGATGGGGGCGAAACTGCACGTCAACATCGGTTTCAAAGAACGCGCTGATAAACTCCATCAGGCAGCCTTTGAGGTGGCCCATATTTGTGCCTTTATCGATGACCAAGCCTTCGACCTGATGAAACATCGGCGTGTGGGTTTGATCGGAATCGCAGCGGTATGTCCGGCCCGGTGCAATTATACGAATGGGCGGCTCTTGGTTCATCATCGTGCGGATTTGCACAGGGGATGTGTGGGTTCGCAGCACTTTGCGCTCTCCGGACTCGTTCTCAGGAAAGAAAAACGTATCGTGCATATCGCGCGCCGGATGGCCGGGCGGAAAGTTCAGCGCGGTAAAGTTATGAAAGTCGTCTTCAATGTCCGGGCCCTCTTTGACGGAAAAGCCCATATCAGCGAAAATCACGGCCATTTCTTCCATGACTTGCGAGACCGGGTGCAAAGCGCCCGTCTTGATATTCACCGGCAGAGAAATGTCGATGGACTCGGAGGCAAGGCGTGCTTCAAGGGCGATATGCTCAAGCACGGATTTGCGTGTCTCAACCAGCAGCGCCACATCGTTCTTAAGCCCGTTCAGCGCCGGCCCCATGACTTTCTTTTCATCCGGCGTCATCTTGCCCAGCGTGCTCATCAGTCCGGAAATTTCACCTTTTTTACCCAAAGCCGAAACGCGCACAGCGTCGAGCGCGGCGAGGTCAACAGCGTCGTCAATAAGGCCGGAGAATTTAGTTTTCAGAGCAGCAATGTCGTTCATATCAGTCATGGAAACAGCCAAGTTAGAGTTTGCGGTGTTGTGGCGATTTGGGGGCGGGGCGTCAAGTGGGGAGAGCGGGCGTCGGATGCCGGTACGACGCCTGACTTCTCCCCCTCATCCCAAATCAAGTTTGGGATGAGCGGTGGTATAAAATTGCCGCTAAAGCCTTTACCGTTCTCAATCCCGGTCATAGGTCAGGGCCATGAAGACGTCTTCCAAATCCGGCTCTTCGGTTTTCAGATCGGCAATAGACAGGCCGGCGGCTTTGACTTGATTGAGCATGCCGGAAATGGAGTCTTTTCCGCTGCGGTAATTAATGCGCAGCTGCCCGTCATCGACCGTGGCAGATAAGCCTGACAGGCTCGCCGGGACCCGCGAAATAACCGTGGTCGGCGTGATAACTAGCGTGCGTTTATCAAGCCGTGAGAGCATGACAGACTTTTCTTCATTGGCGGTAATTTCGCCGTTATGAATAATGGCGATGCGGTCACACAGGCTTTCGGCTTCTTCCAAATAATGCGTGGTCAGGATGACCGTTGTGCCTTGCTCGTGCAGCGTGCGGACATAGTCCCAGAGTTGTCGGCGCAGTTCGATATCGACGCCTGCGGTCGGCTCGTCCAAAATCAGAACCGGCGGATTATGCACCAAGGCTTTGCCGATCAGCAGGCGGCGCTTCATCCCGCCGGAGAGCTGGCGCACATACGAATTGCGCTTTTCCCACAGTCCCAGCGCTTGCAGGATTTCTTCGCTGCGGCGCTCTGCCTTCGGTACGCCGTAATAGCCGGCTTGGATATTGAGCGCTTCGAGCGGCGTGAAAAACACGTCCATGGCGATTTCTTGCGGAACAATACCGATGGAAGAGCGCGCTTGGCGGGTTTGCGTGTCGATATCAAAGCCGCAGATTTTTGCGCTGCCTTCGGATTTACGGACAAGGCCCGCAAGGATATTAATCAGCGTAGACTTGCCGGCGCCATTGGGACCAAGCAGGCCAAATATTGACCCGCGCGGCACGGTCAAATCTACACCTTTTAAGGCCGTTTTTGCCTCTGCTTTGCGTGATTTTGCGTATGTTTTTTTCAGGCCCGAAATTTCGACGGCCGGCGCGAGCGAGGGATCAATGGGGTCAGGCATAAAAACGGCTTTCATCTTGGAGCGCAGCGCCTTAAGTATGCCCAAAGCGAGCACATCGCAACCATTGCACACTAATAAATAGGCCCGTCTATGTCTGCCCATTCTGATCTGACTGATATTTATCCTAACGCGCCGGAAATCGTTGTCGTGACCGGTCATCGCGTGTCATGCGCCGGCGGGCAAGGCGGCGGAGCGAGCGCGCTCGGTCACCCCAAAGTTTGGATGGATATGGGCCAAGGCACGTCGGTTGAATGTAAATATTGTGACCGCGTCTTTATTATCGCGGATGATACAGGCGAACATTAGTCCTCAAGTCGAAATTTATAAATCCGCGTAAAGCCATTGGTCGGTGCAGGCTCGCCGTCGATTGTTTTGGGCGAAAACCGCGTGCGCTTAGCGGCGCGAATGGCGGCTTTACCAAAATCAGAGGCATATTTCCCGGTCGCGGCTTTGACAACGCGCGCATCAATGACTTTGCCGTCAATTCCGATATCCATTGAAATCGTGACGTCGCCTTCGTCGCCGCGTCTTTGCGCGCGGCTCGGGTAACTCGGGCGGGAATCTTTGGTGACTTTTGCGTCGATGATTGTCTGCGCCGGTTTAAGCGGCAGGGTTTCCGCCATCGGAATGGGGTAGGTTTTTGCCATCGGTAAATCGCCGGCCAGCGCATCATCGCTGATCGCGGCGCTTTGAATGCGTGAATTTGAGCGGCGCGGTAATTTGATATCAGAGCCGGCAAGGCCGGGCACGGTTCCGGTGGCTTCGTTTAATTTGCGGCTCTTGGGGGTGTCCTGTTCAAGTTGCTCTTCCATGATCAGGATTTCTTCACTGTAAGAGCCTCCGTCCCATTGCCCTTTAAACGCCTCCAGCACGTCGCGCTTTTGCGCTGCTGATTTGGTGACGTCATAATAAATCTCAGTCACGCCTGTCCACGCGCTGTGCTCATCGGCTTCAAGGGTCTCAATGCCCTCGCGTGCTGTGTCCGCTTGGGGGCTGCTTGGGTAGGCGGCTTTAAAATTACGCAGAGCCCGCAGCTTTAGGGTGGGCGTCTCTATTTGCGCGGCTTCATTATAAACCGTTTCCGCCGGGCGAACGTCTATGTTCAGCCGGGACTGCGCGTCATCGGTTGTGCGGCCAAGCAGGTGATAAAAGACAAAGCCTGCCAACACTATCGACAACACTATCGACAGAGAGAACGAATGGCGGGTGCGGCTTCCGTCTCCGGCGGGTGCCTGCGCAGGGCCGCTGTCTGTGCGGTCAATATCGATATCTTTAGCCATTGCAGTTACAGTTAGACCAAGCGTAGCCGTGAATAAAGGCTGTTCTGTGGCATGGCGCTTGCGGCGCGCAGAATTATGCACGAAAATTAAGGCATACGCTCTTGCCCTGCAGGCCTTGCGCCCGCAAAAAGGAGGCTCAATTTTACCTGAAAGCCGCTGCTATGCCTCACTCTGCTCCCGTTGATGAAACCTCTCATGTGGTCTTGGTGGATGGCTCCGGTTACATTTTCCGCGCCTATCATGCGTTGCCGCCGCTGACCCGTAAAACCGATGGCTTGCCGATCGGCGCGGTGGCAGGGTTTTCAAATATGCTGTTTAAACTTTTGCAGACGCAGACGGACGCAATGCGTCCGACTCATTTTGCGGTCATCTTTGACGCCTCCGGTCATACTTTTCGTAACGAGATTTATGACCTGTATAAAGCAAACCGCTCTGAAACCCCCGAAGATCTGATCCCGCAATTTCCCTTAACCCGAGACGCGACTGTGGCGTTCGGCGCGCAATCTATTGAGATGGAAGGGTTTGAGGCCGATGATCTGATTGCGACTTATGCCGATGTGGCTGAGAGCAAAGGCGCGCGGGTTACGATTATATCGTCCGACAAAGACCTGATGCAGTTGGTCTCGGATAAAGTGTCCATGCTGGACACGATGAAAGACAAACATATCAGCTTTGATCAGGTGTTTGAGAAATTTGGCGTGGCCCCTGATAAAGTTATCGATATTCAGGCCTTGGCCGGGGACAGCGTTGATAATGTCCCGGGCGTTCCCGGCATTGGCGTGAAAACGGCGGCGCTGCTGATTAATGAATATGGCGATCTGGATACGCTTTTGGAGCGCGCCGGTGAGATTAAGCAAAAAGGCCGCCGCGAAAAATTGATTGAATTTGCCGATAATGCCCGCCTGTCCCGCGAACTGGTGACGCTGAAACGCGATATTGAACTGGAAACGCCCATCGAAGAATTAGCCGTTACGGACCCGGAGCCTTCCGCCTTGTTTGGCTTTTTGGATGACATGACATTCCGCACCCTGACGGCGCGTGTGCGCGCGGCCATAGACTCAGGCGATGATGACGGTCTTCGCCGCGCCGACAGCGCCGTGATTGGCGGCGCACCGGCCGGCCCCAAAGACCTGACATTTGATCACAGCCAATATGACTGCGTTCAGGACATGAATGCGCTGGAGATTTGGATTTCAAAAGCCAAGGCCGCCGGCGTTGTCGCAGTGGATTTGGAAACCGACAGCCTCGACAGCGCGGCGGCCAATATTGTCGGCGTCTGTTTGGCAACCGGCGTTAATCAGGCGTGTTATATTCCGCTGGCCCATACCGGCGCCGGCGATCTTTTGGGCGGCGGAGCGCCGAAACAAATCCCGATGCAGGCGGCTTTGGACGCTTTGAAACCGATGCTGGAAGATAAGGCCGTTTTAAAGGTCGGGCAAAATTTCAAATATGATCTGGGTGTTTTTCAGCGCTACGGCCTTCGTCCCGCGCCTTATGATGACACAATGCTGATGTCGTACGCGCTGGAAGGCGGGCTGCACGGACATGGCATGGACGCGATGGCCGAACGGCATTTTGAGCATAAATGTATCAGTTTCAAAGCCGTTGCCGGCAGCGGAAAGTCCCAAGTTACATTTGATAAAGTGGAGCTTGATAAGGCCGTGCCCTACGCCGCAGAAGATGCCGACGTGACCTTACGTTTGTGGAGTGTCCTGAAACCGCGTCTTGCCAATGAACAGGTTGCGACCGTCTATGAGACTCTGGAGCGGGGCATGCCAACGGTCTTGGCGAATATGGAAAATGAAGGGATCAAAGTTGACCGCGCCGTGCTGTCGCGCCTGACCTCAGATTTTGCGCAGAAAATGGCGCAACTCGAAGATGAGGCTTACGAACTGGCAGGCAAGAAATTTAACTTAGGTAGCCCAAAACAGCTTGGCGAAATCCTGTTTGATGATCTGGGGCTGCCGGGCGGAAAGAAAACCAAGACCGGCGCGTGGCAGACCGGCGCGGGCATATTGGAAGATTTGGCAAATGAACACGCCCTGCCGAAATCCGTCCTTGATTGGCGGCATTATGCAAAACTGAAATCAACTTACACCGAGGCCTTGGTTGCGCAGATAAATTCTGAAACAGGCCGCGTTCACACAAGCTTTGCCCTCGCCGCGACAACAACGGGCCGGCTGTCTTCATCGGATCCGAACCTGCAAAATATTCCGATCCGCACCGAGGACGGGCGCAAAATCCGCGATGCATTTGTGGCTGAAACCGGTCATGTCTTGGTTGCCGCTGATTACTCACAAATTGAGCTGCGCATTCTGGCTCATGTGGCCGATTTGAAAACCATGAAGCAGGCCTTTGCCGATGGCGTTGACATTCACGCTTTGACCGCGTCAGAGATGTTTGGCGTCCCGATTGAGGGCATGGACCCGGCCGTTCGCCGCAATGCCAAAGCGATTAATTTTGGAATTATCTACGGCATTTCTGCCTTTGGTTTGGCTAATAATCTGGGTATCAGCCGCAGCGAAGCGAAAGATTATATTGATAATTACTTTATCAAGTTTCCGGGTATCAAAGCCTATATGGAAGAGGCCAAAGAAGAAGCGCGCCATTACGGTTATGTGACGACACTGTTTGGCCGCAAATGCCACATAAAAGGCATTAAGGACCGCAATGCCATGACCCGTCAGTTCGGTGAACGCCAAGCCATTAACGCGCCGATACAGGGCGCGGCGGCGGATATTATGCGCCGGGCTATGCTGCGTATGCCGGAGGCGATTGCGCCGATTGAAGGCGCGCGTATGCTTCTGCAGGTTCATGATGAATTAGTGTTCGAAGTTCCTGAAGGGCACGCCGAGGCGCTGATTAATGTGGCCCGCGCCACTATGGAAGGCGCGGCCATGCCGGCCGTCAACATGAGCGTTCCTTTGGTGGTAGAAGCAAAAGCCGCCGGCAATTGGAACGCGGCGCATTAGGCATTACGTTTCGCCGCCGGGGCCCGCCGCGTTACCCCTGTACAAACTGCACAGACCCGCTATTTAGACGCCATGAAAATACCTGCTGAAAAACTCCGCCAAGTCGTTGACCGTTTTGAACAAATTGAAGCGCGTATGGGCGTCGCGACAGAGACTGACGAAATTGTCTCCCTTGCCAAGGAGCACGCCGAAATGCGCGACGTTGTTGAAGGCGTGCGCAAATTGCAGGCGCAAATCGCTGAGATGGATGATTTGGAAGGCATGCTCGACGACCCTGATATGGGCGCAATGGCAAAAGAAGAACTGCAAGCGCTTAAAGACGGATTGCCGGCGCTTGAACATGATGTCGCGATATTGCTGCTGCCGAAAGATAAAGATGACAGTGCCTCGGTCATTATAGAAATTCGCGCCGGCACCGGCGGCGACGAAGCGGCGATTTTTGCCGGTGATCTGTACCGTATGTATGCGCGCTACGCCCAGCTTCAGGGTTGGAGTGTTGATGTGCAAACGGAATCAGAGGCCGATATGGGCGGCTTTAAAGAAATTTCTGCCAGCGTGACAGGCGCAGGCGTGTTCGGGAAAATGAAATTTGAGAGCGGCGTTCACCGCGTGCAGCGCGTTCCTGTCACAGAGACCCAAGGCCGAATCCATACCTCTGCGGCGACTGTCGCCGTTCTGCCCGAAGTCGAAGATATTGATATTAATTTCTCAATGAACGATGTGCGGGTTGATACGATGCGCGCGTCCGGCGCGGGCGGGCAGCACGTTAACAAAACTGATTCCGCCGTCCGCATGACCCACGAGCCTTCCGGCATTGTTGTAGTGTGTGACGCGAAATCCCAGCATCAAAACCGGGCCAATGCAGAGAAAATATTAAAGATGCGCCTCTACGATATGAAGCGCGCGGAGCAGGATGCCGAGCGTTCTGACGCCCGTAAATCGCAGGTCGGATCCGGCGACCGGTCAGAACGCATTCGCACCTATAATTACCCCCAGGGACGGGTTACCGATCACCGCATAAATTTGACGCTTTATAAGCTTGATAAAATCGTCTCCGGCGATGAGCTTTCTGATGTCATCGACAGCCTTCTGGCCGAAGATCAGGCCAACCGTCTGGCTGATCTCGAAAGCGATTAATGAGCGTTCATCCGCCGTATAGCGGGATTACGATAAATTCTGCGCGCCGGCTTTTAACCCGAAATTTTGAAGCGGCCGGCCTGGAAAGCTCAGTCTCTGATGTGCGGCTTTTGGTTGAACTTGCCACAGGACTGTCGCGCACAGAGCAGATTGCGCGCGGAACAGAGCTGCTGTCTTCTGAGCATTTCGATGCCATCAGCGTCTATGCCGCCCGGCGCATTGCCGGCGAGCCCATTGACGCGATCACCGGCGTACGGCTTTTTTGGAAAGATAAATTTCGGGTCACAAAGGATGTGCTGACGCCGCGCCCGGAAACCGAAGGTATTATTGAGGCGGCGATGGCTTTGCGCTCCTCTCCGCAATCAATCTTAGACTTAGGCACCGGCAGCGGCGCAATTATTTTGTCACTGCTGCGTGAATTTCCGGATGCAGACGCTCTGGCAACGGATGTGTCAGCCGATGCTCTGAGGGTTGCGCGCGGTAATGCCCGCGATATGGGGCTGACATGTAACTTTATTGTTTCCGATTGGCTGGGGGCTGTATCCGGAGCCTTTGATTTGATCGTGTCCAACCCGCCTTACATAACGGACGTGGCAATGCAGGCTCTGCCCACCGAAGTTTTAAACTATGATCCTGATTTGGCGCTGCGGGGCGGCCGTGACGGGCTGGCCCCTTACAGAATTATTGCGGCGCAAGCCCAAGGGTATCTAAATCCGGACGGGCATTTGATCTTAGAGATCGGCTATGATCAGGGCGCGGCCGTCGCCGGACTGCTGCGCGATCACGGTTTTGACGCTGTTACGGTTTTACAGGACTTGGCCGGGCATGACCGAATTGTTTGCGCGCAGACCCCAACCGCAAAAAACCCTTGACCCTGCGGGGTAAGGGCGTAATGTCTCTTTGTTGCTGAGGATATTTCTGCTCATTAGAGATTAGAGGCCGAGCACAATCAGACCGATAATTTACGGTATTTGGGAGCGGATGTTAATCCGCGTTTAACCGCGCAATGCGCGACGCAGCCGGGCTGCTAATTGACCACAGGATACGCTATGAAGCGCCAACGGGGACGAAATAACCGTCGTAACAATAACAATAATAATAACGGGAATAATAATAATCCCAATCGCTCGCTGGACAGTAATGGTCCGGATGTGAAAATCCGCGGCTCTGCCGCGACGATCCATGAAAAATACACTAATTTGGCTCGGGATGCGAAAACGTCCGGAAATCGCGTTAAGGCGGAAAATTACCGTCAACATGCCGAGCATTACTATCGCCTTGTTCAATCCATGCAGGCAAAAGCCGAGGCCGAAAAAGCCAAGCAGGACGCCGAGCGCGCGAAACGGGATGAAGAGCGCGCGAAACGCGACGCAGAACGAGCCGCCAAATCAGGTGACGAGCCCGGTAATGAAGACGAGCAGTCGCAAAATTCGCGGCGCAATCAAAACTCGCGCCGTGGCCGTGAACGCGCGCCGCGCGAAGGCGCCTATGAGACGCCAAGGGGCGAGACTACGGACGCCGGCGTTGAGAGCGCGCCTGACAGTGCATCTGAACCGGCGTCAGAGCCTGTTGCCAAGCCGCCGCGCCGCCGTAAAGCACCCGTCAAATCATCAGAGGCAGAGGTTCAGACAGAGGCTGCGCCGCGTAAAAAACGCGCACCGCGCCGTAAGGCCGAGACTAATGATGAAGCGGCGGAGCCCGCAGAATAGTCGCGGCTCAAAACAAATATTACAAAAAAAGCGCTGCGGTTTCCCGCAGCGCTTTTTTTTTGTATCTTCAGGTCCCGCTGTTTAAGTTTTCGGCGGGGTCTTCTTAGAGGCCGGTTTCTTTGCGGCCGGCTTCTTCGCTGCAGGCTTTTTAACAGCAGGTTTTTTAACGGTCGCCTTCTTTACGGCCGGGCGCTTTGGCGGCGCGGCGGCAGGCTTAACCTCAGGCGCAACGTCAGGAGTGTCTTCCTTTTTAAGCTTACTCTTCAGGGACTCAGCCTTTTCAATCGCGGCATTTTTCGTATTCAGTGCGGCTTCGCGGGCAGCTTTCAGAGCTTCGTCACCCGGAATTTTAGCTTCGACGTTTTTTCCGCCCAGCGTTTTGTTGATGTCGCCGAGACGGGCATACATGCGAAACAGGATGATGATGCTTTCGCAAAACACCCGCCACAGTAAAACTGACAGAGCGGCTGCGATGATGCCGACCAAAACCGCAGGCAAAAACCCGATCAGGCCGGCAGAGAATGACGTGAGTAAGGTTTTAATCAGTCCCAGCGCGATCAGCAGAAGGCCGACATAATATACGATTTTGATGATTTGTTCTGATATCATTTTGTCAAATGAAAGCAGATTTGAGAGAATTTTGTTGGCCATGTGGCTATCCTTTAAAGGCGTTAAACAGACGTAACATAGGCGCAACCGGGCCGCTCGGCAATGCCGCGCGGTCTGTGAACGTCAATTAAAGGTAAACCGGCCTGTTTCAGGGCGCGTCGCCGCCTGTCATGCTTGCCGTTTCAACCGTGACAGGCCGCAGCGCCGGCGGCGCGTCTTTACGAAGCCTGTTGATTTGTGCGCGGCGCTTATCAAAATCAGCTTTTTCGGTTTTGGGCAGCGGTTTTCCCGACAGAGTAGACAGTGAATTGGGGTTTATCGGCCGGCCGTTTTTGTGCACTTCATAATGCAAATGCGGGCCTGTCGATGCGCCGGTCGTGCCGACATAACCGATAGTTTGACCCTGGCGCACGCGGCTTCCGGCTTTGATGCCGCGGGCAAAGCTTTTCATATGGGCATAAGCCGTTTTGTAACCGTCAGAGTGGCGGATGCGAACATAATTGCCGAAGGTCGACCAACGGTTTGCGCGCTCGACCACGCCGACGCCGGCCGCCATAATGGGGGTGCCGCTGCGGGCGGCGAAATCGACGCCGTTATGATTTTTACGATAGCCGGAAATCGGATGCTTGCGCCGGCCAAAGCCGGACGACAGGCGCGCGCCGTTAATGGGCGTTCGCATGAGTTTGCGCTTCGCGCCCTTGCCATCTTGATCGTAATAGTTTTCTTGGCCGGATTTGTTTTCATACAAATAGTATTCTGCCATTTTTCCGCGCGGCGAAAAGCCGGTGTATAGCAAATCGCCGGCTTTCAGCGGATTGCCCTTGGCATCGCGGTAGAGCTCAAATGCCATTGTAAAGGCGTCGCCCGGCTGTATGTCGCGCTGAAAATCGACGCTGTGCTCATAAATTTGGGAAAACTGCACCGTGACTTTATCCGGAACACCTTTACGGGCCGCGTCAAGGTACAGGCTGTTTTCGATAATGCCGGAAACCTGAACTAATTCTTTGGGGAAGCTTATCGCTAAATCACGGGCGGAAAAGTCACCCGCCGGCGTGCGCGTCACATAGAGCGCGCGCTCAAGATTGGGTTTCAGGCTGATACCGAAAAGCCCGTCATTATCATCCAAATACAGATTAATGTTCTGGCCGGCGCGCAAATCACGCGGGCTGTAAACGCTCGCAAAAGCTTGGGTGACGCGGTAGGCCGTTTGGCCGTCAACACCGTTTTTTTGCAAGAGAGGGCCAAGGCTGTCGCCGGATTTCAGTGTGACAGTTTTGGCGACATGGCCGGTTTCCGACTGCGCGGACAGATCGTCAAATATTTCATCATGAGAAATTGCGATCTCTTGCGGCTCTATGACCGAAGCCTGCACTTCCGTTTGCGGTCCGTTCAAAAGCGCGCCGATCACCATAATGCCTGCGGTCAAACCGGCACCGGCACCGATAACGGAGCGGGTCAGGCCTAATTTTTGGATTGTCGCAGTCGCCGCGGTTTCGGCAATAATCATCGGAGAGGTCGGCATAGCGGGGGCTCACGGCGTTGGCGGGCAAGGCCGCAAATCAGTTACAAATAATTATGTCAACAATGGTGTAATTATTACTTATCATTCGTTAACGTGGCCATGTTTCAGGGTCATAACGGCCTTAAAGTTCATATTAACTCAAGCCGGAAGGTGACGCAAATTACATCATCACCCTCATGCGCTGACAAAGCTCCGACCAAAGCCAAAATTAAGGCGATGGACAAGGCTGCCCGGCGACCGGCCCGGCGGCGTATTTTACGCCCGAAATGGCAGCGCGTTCTCTGGCGGATTATTTTGGCGCTCCTGCTGTTACTGATTATCACCGGCGTGGCCGGGTTTGTTTTATATCTGAACCGAAACGTCGCTTATGAAACGGTCATAAAGCGCGCCCTGTCCGAGCGCGGCTATGACGCCGGTCTGACCGTAGAGAGCGCGACTACTGAGCGGGCCGTGATTAAAAATATTACGCTGGCAAAAAAAGGCGACCGGTTTGTGGCGGCCGACCGCCTGACCCTGACATATAATTGGAACGAAGTATTTGACGGGAGATTAAAGACGGTCACGCTGGACGGATTAGACCTGTCCGTTGTGATTGATAAATCCGGAAAAATTATCAGCGATTGGATGCTGCCGCCGTCAGGAAGCCCTTTGATCTTGCCACGCGAAGGCATCACCGTAAATGACGCAAATCTGAAAGTGGCCTCGCCCTATGGCGCGCTTATCGTGCAGGGAAATGTTTCGGCAAAATCCTTGACCGATTTAACAGCCAATATTCGATTTGACAGCCAAAGCCTGTCGGTCGGCCCCTACAGCGCCGGCGTGGCCGGTAAGTTGAGCGCAAAGCGTTCGGGCAGCGACGTGACCTTGTCAGCAAGTGAGATTGACTTGAGCGGGATAACGGGGCCGGACGGCCCGATAGCGAGCGCGAATATCAAAATGACAGGTGATGTTGGCTTGCCGGGCGATGATCATATTTTGACCTACGCCGGAAAAGCCAATATTGCCGCGGCGGCGTTTAACGGGCCTTTCTTTAACTCGCGGCGCTCGGTTTTGGGATTTGACGGTGCCCTTGGCTATAATGTTGAGACACAGAAAATTCTGCCGTCAGCCTTTGATTTGCAGGCAAGTCTCGGTGATCTGTCGCTGACAGATCCAAAGCTGCGCTCAAATTTGGCGCAGCGGATTACCTTGGAGAAAACCTTGGCAACAACGCCTGTTGCGGGACTTTTCGTCAGCGATATTACGGCAGAGGTTGAAGGCTTGCTCGCCGGCGCAGATTGGGACGCCGGCGTCTCTGTCGATTATCGTGATAACGGGTACGCCATTAATCTTAAAGGGCCGCTCAGTCTTAAGAATAAAAAGTCATCAATTGTTTTGCGCCCCGCCGGATCGGGATCAGAATTTGTTTTCGATAAGCGAACCCGCGCCCTGACCCTTAAAAGCCGGATTGATATATCCGGTGCGCGCAGTCTGCGTTTAGATAATTTTATCCTGCGCGGCCTGACCGATAACGGTTATCTCTGGACCCAAATTGATGCTGTCACCGGCACGGCGCGCAGCGCGCAGACATGGCGGGAAGGCGACAGCGTGCGCCTTGCGCCGTTTAAGGCCGGGATTAATTATCGGGGCGGGACCTATTCTGACCTGTCGATAAAAACGGCGCTGGATTATGACGGGCCGCTTCTGGGTAATGATTTTATCGGTCTTGATGCGTCCGGCGTGCTGACTCTGTCCCAAGTGCGCGGCGGCTTTGATCTGTCCTTTGACAGCGCGCAGATATTAAAAGCACAAAGCGTCGTGACGCCGTTCGGTTATGCCGCCAAAGATTTGTCGCTTACCCTGCTGCCCGGCGCGCCGCTGCTCAACCGCCGGGGCGGCGAGGATAAACTGACGCTGAACACAGCCGGCATCACAGCCGATATTTTCGATACCGGCAGCGAAGCGCGTTACAAAGTCGCCGCGTCTGAAGCCCGCGTAACAGGCGTCAGGGGCGCAGGGATTGAGACTTACGCCATTGACGCCGGCGATCTGAATGTCACATCGGACACGATGCCCGGACCGGGCAGCCGCCTGAAAGCGCCGCAATTATCGGCAAAGCTCATCCGCGCGCCGGGCGCTGATCTGCAGTTTTCGGTCAGCAGCCCCGCCGTGCGGGCAAAGGCCGGAAGCGTGACCCTTAAGGATGTCGGGATAGATGTCTCGGGCACGCCGGATGCCGTTAAATTAGCCTATGAGGGCGGGACGATCATGCTGGACGGGACAAATTTGCCGCCGCTTCCCGTTAGCGGAAAAGCCGTCTTTGCCGATAAGCGCCTGAGCGGCGAAGCGCAGACAGCTTTACCCGGCGCGCCGCGCTTTCCGATTTATTTGGATTACGATTATGCAAACGGGCAGGGCAGCGCCGCGCTCGATATTCCCAAATTTGTCTTTAGCCCCGGCGGTGTACAGCCCCAGAGCCTCGTGCCGGGGCTCAAGGGTAAAATCGCGGCGGTTGAGGGCGTGGCATCCGTAAAAGCGCAAATCGGCTTTAAGCCCGGACAACCGATCACGTCAAAAGGTACGGTCAGTATTTCAAGCATGGATATCGGTACGCTGGTCGGACCCTTAACCGGCGTGGCCGCAGATTTGGAATTTGACTCGCTGTATCCGCTGCGCTCCTCCGGAATGCAAAGCGTGACAATGGACGGGTTCGATCCGGGCATTCCGCTGGGTGAGGGCAGCGTATCCTTTACCGTTGTCAAAGACGGATTTGATTTGATCGATGCGCGCTGGCCTATGGGCAGCGGCGAAATCGCTGTGCGTCCCACATTTTGGTCGACGGCCGGGGCGATTAATGAGGTGACGGTTGATGTGCGTGATATTTCTCTGGGGGATTTGATCGCCCGGTTCGGGAATAAAGATCTGTCCGCAACAGGGAAAATTAACGGCACGCTGCCGGTTATTATTGATGGCGTAAATTTGAAAGTCAGCGGCGGTACTTTGGCGATCAAAGAGGGCGGCGTAATCTCCGTTAAAACCAAGCAGCTTGACCGGGCCGGCGAGTTGAACGAGACCGCAAAAATTGCAGTCGATGCGCTGAAGAACTTTAACTATGAGGAATTGTCCTTGTCTCTGGACGGCCCCCTTGACGGGGATATGAAGCTGGGGGCGATCTTTACCGGCAGTAATCCTAAAGTTCTGGGCGGGGCCGATTTTCTGTTTCGCACCAATATAGAAGGCGAGCTTGCCAATATTGCGCGTAATTTGGCCTCGGCGACGCAAATGCAAAATATCAAAAAGTCTATCACGCAAAAGGTCGAGGCCCAAAAGAAGGCCGAGGCAGCCGAATAAATTTGCTCAAATGGCCGGCCGGTTACGCTCTTGTTTCACGGTCTTGTTAATGGCAGGTTCAGACCCACATATGTAAAGGATATGAATATGATGAAGTTATCTGTGACGGGATTAGGTTTGATGCTCTTAGCCGGCGGCTGCGCCCCTAAAGTTCAAATCATGGCTCCGGATAAACCGATTGAGATCAATTTAAATATCAAAATTGATCAGGAAGTGCGGGTACGGCTTGAAAAAGACGTCGAAGACTTTATCGCGAACAACCCTGATATCTTTTAGGAGGATATTATGACACGTAAAATCAAATTGCTCTCATTTGTCGGCGGCGCAGCCATGCTGGCTGTGGCGACGATGGCGCTGCCGTCTTTGGCCCCGTCTTTCAGTGTTCCGACCGCAGAGGCCCGCGCCAGTTCAAAAGCTGTTGTCGATCAGGCCAAAGCCGCCGGTACAGTCGGCGAGCAAGCCGACGGATATTTGGGTTTGGTGAGCGGATCGGTATCTGCCGAAGTTCGCGCTGCCGTAAACGACATTAATATTCAACGGAAGCAGGCCTATACAAATATGGCCCGTCAAAAAGGCGAGTCCGTCGATAATGTTGCAAAGGTCTTTGCAATTGAAATTATCGGCCGCGTCCCGTCCGGCCAAATGGTCAAAGATGCAAGCGGAAATTGGCAGCGGAAATAACCCCGCCGCGATTTCTTTGTAATACAGGCCGCGCTCTGTTTTTCAGGGCGCGGTTTTTTATGTCGGGCAATCTGCCCTTTTATGCACGCGGCTTTCGCGCTATGCAAAATTAAACGCGCGACTCGCCGCAAATCCACAATCGTTTGAAAGCCTGACATGAGCGACCCTAAAAAACTCACCCCCGCCTCTTTGGCCGCGCTTTTGTGCGCGCGTATTTGTCATGATCTGGTCAGCCCGGTCAGCGCTCTTGGCGCGGCGATTGAAGTGCTCGATGACCCTGATAATTTGGACATGCGCGACGATGCGCTTGACCTTATCCGCAGCAGCTCAAAAGCGGCCGCCGCCAAGCTACAGTTTCTGCGCCTTGCATTCGGGGCCGGCGGATCTGCGCCGGGCGTTATCGGCACGGCGGCCCTTAAAGGGTTGGTTGAAGGCGTTTACGGTGAAGCCAAAGCGGATTTGGTGTGGAAGGTGGCCCCGGACGGCCTTGATAAACCCTCAGCGCGGCTTTTGCTGAATTTGACCATGCTCGCCTATCAAGCCGTTCCGCGCGGAGGCAGCGTGACAATCGGCGCGACAGATCAGGGCGGAGTAACCCGGCTTCAATTTATCTGCGAGGGGCCCAAAGCCCGCCTGGAAGACGCCGTTGCGATTGCCCTGTCCGGAAAAGCGCCGGAGCAGGGATGGGACGGGCGCACTGTGCAGCCGTTCTATACCGGTATGATTGCCCGCGAGGCCAAAGGCCGCGTTGACGCGCAAGCGTACCCTGATGATCCGCGTGTTGAGTTTTCTGCGCTGATCCCCGGCGCAGCATCCGCGCATGCGCCAAGCGTCGAGCTTTAATCAGAGGCAATAATAATTGCAGCATTTTAGCTGCGTCTTAACCAATTTCGATAAGATTTGCGATGTGTGCCAAGGCCCGCGCAAATCTGCGCGCCTTCTGAGCGCATTGATGTGAAATTGGACGGCGCATGTTTCAACTTGAACGCGATTTTGTAAAGACAGCCAAAGCGTGCCTGCACGCTTTAAGCGCGCCTGTCGCTGCGGGCGACGACGCCTGTGCGGTGACTGTTGATACCCTTGAAACGCTTATGACCTCGGCCCAAACGGTGCAGGCCCGCGCCGTGCGACTTGCCGCCGCGCGCTGCCTCGTCCCCGCCAAAGACGGATCCCTGAGCGGCGCATTTGAGCTGCGCACCCTGTCGCGTCTGGTTGATCAATTTGAAGCCGGGCTTTTGGAAATTGATACGGAACGTGCCGATGCATCTGCGCCGGTTGCCGAGCCGGTTGATGAGTTGCAAAGCGCTCCGGTCCCAAATTATAATGCCGCCGCTTTGACTGCCGCGCAAACTTTGGAAACTGTTATGGCCT
This sequence comes from uncultured Robiginitomaculum sp., assembly GCA_938015875.1. Lineage (GTDB taxonomy): Bacteria > Pseudomonadota > Alphaproteobacteria > Caulobacterales > Maricaulaceae > Robiginitomaculum. Next base: position 19,517 of record CALLXE010000058.1, read on the forward strand.
TTGCGCCGGATGGTAATGCGCAGGGCCTGTCTTCGCTCATCCGTTTCGCTAAAGGCGAGCGCGCGGAACTTGCGGCTGAAATGCCGGCTGCAAAAATCACCGCGCCGAAGACTGTTTTTTTGGAAAGCTTAATCGCGCCGGTCACAAGTCAAGCTTTGGTCAGCGCCCACCGCGCCCACAAACAGGTCAGCCTGTCATATGCTTGTGAGCATATTGCCGTGGACAGCGCCGTTGCGCCGGCGCTGCAATCTTTGCTGGTTTCGGTCTGCGATAATCTGGTCGATCTGAGTGTGCGTCATCCGGCAGCGCGCGAAGCGGCAGGTCTGCCTGCGACCGGGCAAATCGCACTGACTGCGACGCAGACGGCGCGCGGCCTGACCTTGGATGTCTATTGTGATGATCGGACGGTTGACCGCGATGATCTGTTTACAGGCGCCGCGCAATCCGCGCTTGCAGCCTATCAGGCAAGGGGCGGAGATATTGAGTTTAAACCCGGCCGTGCTTCCGGCGTTATGTTGGCGGTCACCCATGCAGGCGCGCCGCAAACATTGCGCGCCTCTTTAAGGTCTGAGCCAAACGCTGTGGTCCGAATGGAGGCAATCGCATGAAAAGCTGCTTAATTGTTGATGACAGCAAAATGATCCGCCGCGTCGCCGGCCGTATTTTAAAAGATTTAAACTTCACGACCGGTGAGGCGGAAAACGGTTCTCAAGCGATGAGCGTTTGTAAATCTACCATGCCTGATGCCATTTTACTCGACTGGAATATGCCGGTCATGGACGGGTTGTCGTTTTTAAAATCTTTGCGGCAAATGCCCGGGGGGCAAAACCCGGTGGTCGTGTTTTGCACGGCCGAGCGCAATATTGAACGTATCAGTGAAGCCTTGGACGCCGGCGCCGACGAATATGTCATGAAGCCGTTTGACAGCGACATCATTGAGAGCAAGTTCATCGAAGCCGGCTTGATTTGATATGGGCAGCGTACGGTCCCTGGAATCCGGTTATTACGAAGCCCTTCGCCGCCTGACCCTTGAGATTGCGGGCGTAAAGCTCGGCAGCAATACTGACTTTTTGGTGGAAACCCGTCTGTCAGCATTGGCACGGCAGCAAGGCTATAGCAGTCTTGAGGCGTTGATCTCTGAATTGTTTACCGATGGAAATACCCGCCTCGCCGTGCAGGTTGTCTCGGCTTTGCTTGAGCGTGACCTGCGCTTTTTTGATGACAAGGCAGGGTTTGCCTCATTGTCTAAAATCATTTGGCCGCGCATCAGCGCTGCTTTTGCCGGCGATAAAATCAAAATCCTAAGCTATGGCTGCGCTACCGGACAGGATGCCTATTCACTGGCAATGACGCTGTCTGACATTGAAGATGCCTTTCCCGATCTGGCGCCGCAGGCCGGGTTTGAGGTTACGGCCGTGGATTATCCCAGCCGGGCGCTCGCCCGCGCGACGGCCGGACGGTTTACCCATTTTGATGTGCAACGCGGATTGCCGGCGCGCAGCCTTGTGAAGCATTTTACCCGGGACGGTGAAGATTGGGTTATTTCAGACCGCTTGCGTAAACGCATCACGTTTCAGGAATTCCACCTTTTATCGAACCCGGAGCCGCTCGGGCAATACCATCTGGTGGTCATGCGTAATGCGCTAGCCAGATATGCACCAAGCGCCCAGATGCGGATTTTGCGGTCCTTGGCTCCGGCGCTGGAAACCGGCGGTTACCTGATGCTTGGCAGCCGCGAAGGCTTGGGCGATTTAAATTTTGGCCTTGATCCTGTTGAAAATTGTCCCGGCTTTTATAAACGCCGCGCCACGCGTTATTCCGAAGACGAGCCGACTTTGTCAGGCGCGGTCTCCCCGGCGCGCGAGGCGGGTTAAGGCAAGCCAATAACACGCCTGATCGGCTTTGCTGCATATTTCAAGCCCAAGCCCAAGACATAAAAAAACCCGCGTCATGCGCGGGTTTCCTAATATATGTATCGCTCAGACTATGCGGTGAGGCGATCTCTTGCCGGTTCGCGAAGCACGTAGCCGCGTCCCCATACCGTTTCGATGTAATGCTCGCCGCCTGTGGCTGCGGCCAGTTTCTTGCGCAGCTTGCAGATAAACACGTCGATGATTTTAAGCTCAGGCTCGTCCATGCCGCCATAAAGGTGGTTCAGGAACATCTCTTTGGTCAATGTCGTGCCTTTACGGAGGGATAAAAGCTCCAGCATTTGATATTCTTTGCCGGTCAGGTGAACGCGATGCTCTGCAACTTCAACAGTTTTTGCGTCGAGGTTAACGTCAATCTCGCCTGTATTGATAATAGATTGGGAATGGCCTTTGGAACGGCGCACAACAGCGTGGATACGCGCGATCAGCTCATCTTTGTGGAAAGGCTTGGTCATGTAATCGTCTGCGCCGGTGCCCAGACCGCGAACCTTGGTATCAATGTCGTTTGTTCCCGACAGAATAAAGATCGGCGTGTTGACTTTGGACATACGCAGCGTTTTCAGCACGTCAAAGCCCGGCATGTCCGGAAGGTTAAGGTCAAGCAGGATGATGTCGTAATCATATAGCTTGCCAAGATCGACGCCTTCTTCCCCAAGGTCAGTCGTATAAACATTGAAACCTTCAGACTTAAGCATCAATTCGATGCTTTGTGCTGTGGCCATGTCGTCTTCGATAAGAAGTACCCGCATAAATGCCCTCCCAGGCGAATCACTTTCACTTTTGTGTCGTGACATCGTTAATGGAAATTTATGTCTACGTGAATCCCGTAAATCAAATGTTAACGCTGTTTAAAGAAATCGGGCTGTTTCTGCGTTAAAATGGGACTTACACTTCGTTAAGCATGTAAATTTACGGCAATTAAACGTAATTGTCCTAATTATCTTACCAAAGGCGATAACGCCGCGCGGAATATTTCGCATAATGTTGGTAAGGTGAGTAATATGTCTTCAATGGATAGAAGTGTACGGCAAACGCGCTTTGAGATCGCTGATTTGCAAAAGCGGATCGCCGTTTTGGAATCAACCCGCAACGATTTGGAGCGCCAGATCAGCAAGCTGAACGACAGTGTCCCTGAAGAAAAGATTGAGGCCAATGCTGAACGTGAAGGGTATATTGCCTACGGGTCTTACGCCAAGTCGGTCATTGCCCGTAAAGAAAACATTCGCACGACCCTCGACGATATTAACGCCCAAACAGGAACCCTTGCCGCGGATTTGCGTCTTGCTCTTGAGGCGCTGGACAGTTTTGAGCGTGTTCGCGCCCGTCAATTGGCGGCAAAGGCAGAAAAGGCGCTTAAGCGCCGGGCCTAATCCAATTCAATCACGCATATTGAATCTTTGAGCGGCGGACCTGAGCAATCAGGGCCGCCGCTTTTTTAATGCATGACCGCTTTATTGCGCGAGGCTTTTTGCGGTGACCCGTGAAAAGCGTTTGATCGCTCTGCGGGCATCGGACCATGTCGATGATCCTATATTGTCGCCGAACCGGGTTTCGTACCAGTCATATTCTGACCTGCTCACGACATTTCCGCTTGCATCGATGATCTGCGCTTCGAAGGTCGCGCCGCCATTGCCCAGGCTTTGAAATGACAGGCCCGGCTGTTTACTCATCTGCTTAAAGGTCGGGCGCGTGGGCTTGGCATCTACCAAAGTTACGCGCAATTCATAGGCGGCCGTATCAGACACTGTGATGTTGGCTTTGGCGAAATCCTCAGATAATTCTTCGGCAACATCGTCTTTTAAGGCGTTTAAGTCGCGCAGGCCGTAATACCCATTGCCGCTCCATCCATCATTGCGGCTGCGCGCTTGTCCGCGATCTCTGAATTTTTCAGGCAGGTTATCCGCGCGGTGCAAAAGATCGTCGCTGATCGTGACTGTAATTTTTACCGGCTGCAATCCCGGAAGATGCAGATCGCCCGGAGCGCCGGATTTAGCGGTCGCCAGCGCGGCGGTCAGGGCCATAAGGGCCGCGGCTAAAATGAGTTTGCGCATGGGAGGCTCCTTCTGAATATGAAGAAAGCTCATACCACATTTTCATGTCTGCGTCCACGCAGGGCCGCAGCCTGCTGATTTCAGAGCGCCGGCGCCGGACGGTTAAATCTTTGCGGCGTCGACCAAAACGCTGACAACTTTCGCGGACTGCTTCGCAGCTTTGAGGGTCGCTTCCAGTTCAGACAGCGGAATCTCTTTGCTGAGCGTGACAATTTTTCCGGACATATCAATGACCTGGGTTGTGACAAGCAGGAGTTTTGATGTCGTGTCCAGCGCGCCATTGGCGACGTGAATGGCGGTCTCACCGGTTTTGATAAAGCCTTTACCGGTCCAGATAACAGAATTTGCGGCCATCTTTGTTCCGCCAATAACGCCCTTGCCGGTATATTTTCCGGTATTATAGACGCCTTTGCCCGCAAATTTTCCGGTGCCGATAAGACCTTTGCCTGTATATTTCCCGGTATTGTAAACGCCCTTACCGACCATTTTTGTCGCGCCGATAGCGCCTTTTCCGGCATATTTTCCGGTGTAGTAAACGCCTTTAACAGGCAGGGCGGCAACTTTGCCGGCGCCTTTGGCCACGGACGCGCAGCCCGAAAGCATTGATCCGGCCATGACGCAGGTAAGTGCAAGTTTTAAAGACGTATTCATGGTAATTCCCCAAGGCATTTGCTTAATTACCCGGTTTATAACGCAACACTGCAAATATGGGTTTAAAAATTACAGTTAGCGAAGGATGAATTTTTCCCGCTAATTTCGCAGCCGGTCGAGCACGCCTTGCAATATATATGCGGCGGCCAGTTTATCGACGGCCTCGGCCCGTTTCGCGCGGCTGTGATCGGCTTCAATCATGTTGCGGGTGACCGCCGCCGTAGACAGACGTTCGTCCCAAAACAAAATCGGCAGGTCGCGCAGGTTACAAAGGTTGACCGCAAAATCTTTGACCGATTGCACGCGCGGCCCGTCGCTGCCGTCCATATTCATGGGCAGGCCGATGACGATCCCCGTGCAATTGCGATTGTCATAAAGATCAAAAATGCGCTGCGCGTCCGGCGTAAACTTTTTGCGTTTAATCGTTTCTACCGGGGATGCAATCAGGCGGGTGACGTCACTGACCGCAAGGCCGAATGTTTTTGTGCCGGGGTCAATGCCCAAAAGCGCGCCTGTTGTAGCCGCCATGTCGCCAAGTGTGATAATGCTCATAGCGCGCTCTATACGGCGCTCATCAGGCTAAGTCCGGTGAAGAGTGCGTAAAACCCGATAAGAAACCCAAGGACAATCCGCACCCGAAGCCGCGCAAATCGCCGCCATAAAATCAGCGCGCAAATCACGCCCAGCAGCGCGTCGAGCGGAGCGGCAATCCGCCCGTAATGCGCCGGGTCCCAATAACTGACCGGCGAGACAAACCGATAATCGCTCAGCGGCCAAAAATGACGGTGGGCATCATCGGCGTGCACCGGCAGATCAATAAGGGATTGCGTAAACGCCGCGAGGGCAAATATCAAAAGCGCGGCACCAAACTTGTTTTTGCGCAGCGTGACCCCGGCGGCCATCAGCGCGGCCCAAAGGGGCAGGGAATTAGACAGGGCGCTCCAAAACTGCATCAGCGGATCAAAATAAGTTTCGCGAAAAAACAGCGTCGCGCTTTGTCCCTCAAGACCGACATACCACGCAAAACCAATATAGATAAAAGCGTCCGTCGCAAGCGCGCCGGTAAATGCTGCCCAATTGCGCAGCGGGGCGTCTTTTTTGGAAAAAAGCGCTAAGGCCAACAAGACGTGGGTTTGGGATTGCACCTATTGTTTTTCCGGACGCACACCTGTCCATGTTGCGTCTATATAGGTCTTAATCGCGAGATTATCGGCTTTGATATCGCCGGTCAGCGGGAACAGCCTGTCGAGGACGACTTCTTTTTTAGGTCCGTCAAAGGCACAGATAAACACCGGCACATCAGCCGCATAGGCAACGCGCAAATATCCGGTTTTATATTTGTCGACTTTGGAACGCGTGCCTTCCGGCGGAAAGCCGATACAGACTTTGTCTTGGGATTTGAAATAATCTGCCAATTGGTCGGGCACATTGGCCCCATTGCTGCGGTCAACGGCGTACCCGCCCAGGGCGCGCAAAAACGGACCCATCGGCCAAAAGAACCATTCTTTCTTGATTAAAAATGTATATTTAAAACCGGATGCCAGCATGGCCAGGGTTGCGGCAATCGCATCCCAATTGGATGTGTGCGGAACGCCGATAATAACAAATTTCGGCTCATCCGGCATTTTGCCGACCAATGTCCATCCGATAAGTTTCAGGCCGAAAGATCCAATGCCGCGGGTGACGGCATTGCCCATGCGCGGGGAGTGCGCGCTCATATGCGGGTTATCGAATTTCATGGTCAGCTCCGGAAAGAAAACCCTAGCCAAGCTCGGGCTTAACCCCTTTATAGTTTTTGTCATAATAGGCTTTGATTTTACGGTTATCCGTTTCCGTATCAAAGGTCAGCGGAAAAAGTTTATCCAGCACGACATGTTTATTTTCGCCGTCCAGAGCGATAATGAAGACCGGGACGCCGGCCGCATAGGCCATGCGCAGATAGCCTTTTTTAAATTTGTCGACTTTACTGCGGGTTCCCTCAGGCGTGAGGCCAAGCCAAGCAGTTTCGTGTGAATTGAACCACTGCGTTGTTTGCCCGACAATGTCGTTTTTGGATTGTCGGTCAATAGGTATGCCGCCAAGAGCTTTCCACAGCCCGCCCAGCGGCCAAAAGAAGGCTTCTTTTTTCATCATCCAGGAAAACTTCAGGCCGACGGATAAAACTGATCCCATAGCAATAATTAAATCCCAATTGGATGTATGCGGCGCGCCGATGATGATGATTTTTTTCTCGCGGGGTAATTCCCCGACGATTTTCCAGCCGATCATTTTTAAGATTAAATCACCGATGGCCCGTGTGACCCGGTTGCCCATGCGCGGGGTGAATTCAGAAACAAATGGGTTGTCAAACTTCGCCATATCAGGCCCTCAAACTTTATTTGTCGCAGACCTAGCCCAAGCGGACGCGGCGGGCAATGGGCGGCCAAGGGGCAAGCCTGCATAAGCTGTGTTCATTTATGGGCTATTTGCGCCACAAACCCCGCTTGCGCCTTGCCCGCGCGCCGCGCCGGTGCTAGTTCGGGCGCTGATATAAACAGGGAGTCATTATGACTGACCAAACCCCGTCCGGCGCCCAAACAGGGGTCAGTGCCGCAGACGTTAAAAAAATCGCCCGCCTGTCGCGCTTGCATGTCGATGAGGCGCAGCTTGAACCATTGGCCGAAGACCTGAGCGGCATCCTGAAATGGATAGAACAGCTCGGCGAGGTTGATGTTGAGGGCGCAGAGCCGATGACGTCCGCCGTCGATATGGCCGCCCCGCTTCGCAAGGATGACATCACCGATGGCGGTGTGCGCGACCAAGTGCTCGCCAATGCGCCGAAATCCGATGACGGCTTTTTTGTCGTCCCAAGAAGTGTGGAGTAGGCCATGTCTGACCTTACAAAATTGACCCTAGACGCCGCATTGACCGGCATGGCGAACGGCGAGTTTTCCTCTGTGGAAATTACCAAGGCGCATATCGATGCCATCAAAGACGCCGGCAAGCTGAATGCCTTTATTACGGACACGCATGACTTGGCGCTTGAGCAAGCCGCAGCGTCTGATGCACGGCGGGCCAAAGGCGAAGCCGGCCTTCTTGAAGGTGCGCCTTTGGGCGTGAAAGATTTGTTCTGCACGACCGGCGTTCGCACCACGGCATGTTCTAAAATCCTCGGCGATTTCACCCCGACATATGAAAGCTCTGTCACGGCGAATATGAAAGCCGACGGCATGGTCATGCTCGGTAAGCTAAACCTCGATGAATTTGCCATGGGCAGTTCAAACGAGACCTCGTTTTACGGCCCTGTGATTAATCCGTGGCGCAAGGATGCTGATTTGGTTCCCGGCGGTTCCTCCGGCGGATCAGCCTCTGCTGTGGCGGCGGATTTATGCCTTGGCGCAACGGCGACCGATACCGGCGGGTCCATCCGCCAACCGGCGGCTTTTACCGGCACAGTCGGAATTAAGCCGACTTACGGACGGTGTTCGCGGTGGGGCACCGTGGCGTTTGCGTCTTCGCTGGACCAAGCCGGCCCGATTGCCAAGACGGTCAAAGACAGCGCGATCTTGCTGCAATCTATGGCCGGATATGATGCCAAGGATTCCACATCCTTAAATCTGCCTGTCCCTGATTGGGTGTCCGCCTGCGGCGCGTCCATTAAAGGTATGAAGATCGGTATTCCCAAGGAATATACGATCGATGGCATGCCAAAAGAGATTGAAGATTTATGGCAGCAAGGCATGAAGTGGCTGGAAGCTGCCGGCGCGGAAATCGTGCATATTTCCCTGCCGCATACCAAATACGCATTGCCTGCATACTACGTTGTGGCCCCGGCCGAGGCGTCTTCAAACCTCGCCCGTTATGATGGCATGCGCTACGGCCTGCGGGTCGAAGGTGAGAATTTGAACGACACTTATGAGCGTACCCGAACTGAGGGCTTTGGTGATGAGGTGCGCCGCCGCATCATGATCGGGACTTACGTACTATCCTCCGGTTATTACGACGCCTATTATCTGCGCGCGCAAAAGGTCCGCACAAAAATCGCTGACGATTTCAAAGCCGCATGGGAAAAATGCGACGCGATACTGACCCCCACATGCCCAAGCGGCCCGTTTCCCGTCGGCCATAAATTTAATGACCCCGTGAAAATGTATTTGAACGACATTTTCACGGTCACAGCAAATTTGGCCGGTCTTCCCGGAATTTCTGTTCCTGCGGGCCTCGACGCAAACGGCCTCCCGCTCGGCCTGCAAATCATCGGCCGGGCGCTTGATGAAGAGACTGTGTTTAAGGCGGCGAGCGCGCTGGAGGATGCGGCCGGGTTTAGTGCCAAGCCATTGAAGTGGTGGGGGTAGGTTTTTGTGGACGATTATGATGTCTCTGAATGGTCTGATATCGGCGGGAGTGTATTAGGGGGCTTGTCCGGAATATGCGTCTTTCTGATTACATGGTTTTTAGTCGCATCATCATTCGGAGCCTTGGGTTTTCTACTTGGATGGTTTCCCGCTTTTTTTGCAGGAGCGTTCTTTGCAATAATTTTGAAGTTTCTGTTTCAGCTTATGATTTGGTTGTTTTTGGAGGTTTCTCTACTTATTCTGGAGCTACTTAATCCTCATAATTGGCGCAATTAATCATAGTGAGCCTATTAAAAATAAGCCGATACTTTTATGAGTAAATAACCCTGGTTCCCGACTTTCGTCGGGATGAGCGGAAAATAAAGAGAGAGATTGTAGTTTTGACGATTGTCGTTTTGGGAATAAAGTTTGCGAACAATGCTTCCTGCGCAAACAAACCCCACCTCCCGCTCATCCCGACGAAAGTCGGGAACCAGAGTTTGGAAAAGCGATGATTGACCGCGCGTTTTATGTTTACATTATCACGAACAAACGCAACGGAACGCTGTATATCGGACACACGGATGACCTCGGGATTAGAATGGAAGAGCATATTCAGGGCCGTTACGCCGGGTTTTCAAAACGGCACGGCCTGAAATATCTGGTCTGGTATGAAGGATTTGAAACACGCGACGCGGCTTTTAAAAAGGAACGGCAGTTAAAAGAATGGCGACGCGATTGGAAATTGGAATTGATAGAGCGGGATAACCCTCACTGGATAGATATTTATAAAACGCCGCAATGGCCTTTGCCGGATGAAAATATATATCCGGAAGTTTGGGCGCGGTGTATGGACTGTAGGATTGACCCAAGTTTTGTTGTTGGTGACAAATAACTCTGGGCCCCGATTTTCATCGGGGTGAGCGGAAATAAAAATCAGGCCTTTTACGAAGGCGAAAAAACGAGAATAAGGTTTTTGCATTATGTTTATAGCACCACGCGTCGCGGACGCTAAAGATTGGATTACTACGGAGACCGGGGATTGGGAAATTATCCTGGGCCTTGAGGTTCATGCGCAGGTCGCGTCTAATTCCAAATTGTTCTCCGGCGCGGCGACGGAATATGGCGCGGAGCCGAACAGTCAAGTGTCCCTCGTTGATGCGGGCATGCCCGGCATGCTGCCTGTGGTGAATGAGTTTTGTCTGGAGCAAGCGGTAAAAACCGGCATTGGCCTGAACGCGCAGATTAATCTTTTTTCGCGCTTTGACCGCAAAAACTATTTTTATGTCGATCTGCCCCAAGGTTATCAAATCAGCCAATTTGAGTTTCCGATTGTCGGCGAAGGCGAAATTGATATTGTCCCGATTGACGCCGATGGCAAAGTCGGCGAGCAAGTGTCTGTCGGTATTGAGCGTCTGCATCTCGAGCAAGACGCCGGCAAATCTATTCATGATTTATCGCCGGACGAAACTTATGTCGATTTAAACCGCTCCGGCGTTTGCCTGATGGAAATTGTGTCCAAGCCCGATATGCGCTCCCCTGACGAGGCGTCAGCCTATGTTGAAAAATTGCGCGGCATTGTACGCGCCCTTGGGACGTGTGACGGGGATATGGAAAAGGGTAATTTGCGGGCTGATGTTAACGTGTCCGTGCGCCGTCCGGGCGGAGAGCTGGGGACGCGCTGCGAGATTAAAAACGTCAACTCTATGCGTTTCATCCGTCAGGCCATCAATTATGAGGCCCGCCGGCAAATTGAAATTATCGAGAGCGGTAATGAAGTCGACCAAGAGACCCGCCTGTTTGACAGCGTGAAGGGCGAAACCCGCACCATGCGCTCTAAAGAAGACGCCCATGATTACCGCTATTTCCCGGACCCGGACCTGCTGCCGATTAAATTAGAGCAAAGCTTTGTCGACCGCATCCGGTCCGAAATGCCCGAAATGCCGGACGCCCGTAAGGCGCGGTTTATGGAGGCCTATGGCTTGTCCGAATATGACGCGCGGCTACTCTCCGGTGATATAGACATGTCAAATTTTTACGAGACTTTGGCCAAAGGCCGCGACGCAAAAATTGCCGCGAACTGGATGCTGGGTGATTTCGCCGGCGCGCTGAATAAGGGCGGGATTGAACTTACCGATAGTCCCGTTGACGCGGACGCACTGGGCGGTCTGATCGACCGGATTTCTGATGATACGATTTCCGGTAAAATCGCCAAAGGCGTGTTTGAAAAAATGTTTGAAAGCGGCGACAGCGCGGACACGATTATTGAGCGCGACGGATTAAAGCAGGTCACAGACACCGGCGCGATTGAAAAAATCGTCGATGAAGTGATTGCGGCAAACAGCGATCAAGCGGCCAAGGTTGCGGACAATCCGCGTCTTATCGGCTTCTTTGTCGGGCAGGTGATGAAAGCCTCCGGCGGTAAAGCCAATCCCAAAGCGGTCAATGAAATTCTCAAGGCGAAATTGGGGCTTTAATAAAGCCGCCGTAATTGTGCCCGATTTGCGGATTTATATCCCAATATTGAAACGGAGCCGATTATGACGAGCATAGCTTTAAAGCTTACCCGCCGCGTCCTTATAATGGCGGGTATAGCCACCATGACCGCTGCGCCGGCTATGGCGTGCCGGATGACCAAACCTTATGACGCGCAGGCCGCTGATTTCGTGTTTATCGGCAAGGCGATTGATATTGATGTGCAATATAATGATGTGCAGTATAAAGACGCGCCGAAAACGTGGAAGACAAAGCGATATGCCACGTCGTCAACCGTGACCTTTGAAATCATCGAGGTGCTTAAAGGCGAATATGACGGGCAGACCATAGACGCGCAATTTGGGTTTAACTGGTTTGCCGGACCGGCGACAAAGCTGGGTGATTTGCAGCGCGGAGAGGACAAAGAGGCCGTGGTCGGCGTTCGCTTCGGCACGAGCGCACTGATGCCGACGCAAGTTATTGGCGGCATTTGCAGTGCTGATTATTTTATTCCAAAACCGAAACCTGACAGTCCCGGCGTGAAATATTGGGGCAAGGTAGATATGCCTGCCCTGCCTTTTTAGAGCGTGGTCAATCTTGCGCGGCGACCCGCCATAAGCGCGCTGCCGATTAAAACAATCGCGCCGATACCGGCGGCGACAGCAATCGTCATATTGGGCGCGTCCGCAGACAGACGCGTGGCAGCTAAAAAGGCCAACCCCCAAACCGGCGCGAATGTATAGGCGCGATTGCCGCCGGTTTTATGGATGATAAACGTAATCCACGCGAGCGCTGCGGCAAGGGTTAACAGGCAAACCATTGTCTCGCTCATACCAAACCCGATGGGGCCATGCACGCCCAGCTGCGCCCAGTTTAAAAATACTGCAATTGAGCACCAACCGGCCAAAAGCGAAAGCGGGATGTAAATCATAACGCCTTCCGGCGCGGACAACTCTGCTTTGCGCGCCGTCAATTTCACGACGGCCGCGCAAATTAAAAGCATGGCCGGAATAAAGACCAAGGCCGTTCCCCATGCCGACACTGCCGGTGGCGGGAAGGCAGCCATATAGCCCCAAAGCGTAATCAGGGCAAAACTGCCGGCGGTCAGCCAACCGACGTCCCGAAAGATTGCGCGGCTTTTATTGGCGGGCAGCATTTGAATAATGCCGTAAGCAATGCAGCCGACAAAAATCGGAAACCAGATGGAAAAGGCAATACCGGCCGGAACAAGCAATGTGTCGTTATAATCTGACTGTTCGGATATGGACCGGCCGACGTCGAAAATCATCGGTACAGACGATGAAATCCACATGGCGGGTGCCAATAAAAGGTTGGAAACTTGGCGGGCAGTGTCAGATGAATTGGCCATTAGGGTCCTGATTTTGTTTTTATTTTAGGGCTTATACGCCCTGATTATAGACTTGGTTGCATGACCTGTCTCAAATTTTTGGTATGTGTCATTGAAACTCGCAATCCGTTGCAGGCGTAGTAAGGTAATGATTATGAAATTGAAGGCCTTCATTTTATCAGTCGCTATTGCGATAATGACGACCGCGCTGACGCCTGTCGGGCCGGATCAGCAGGCCGAATATGCCCGCGCTGACCTCGCCTCGGGCTTTTATGATAAGGCTATAGAGGGCGGGCTTTTGGCCGGCTATCCGCCCGGCTATATCGTGGCGGCTGAAGCCCTGAGCGCAAAGGTGATGCTTAATTTAGTGCCGGACGTGAACGTTTCGGCTAAGGCTGCAAAGCTCTACGCGCAGAAAGCGCTGGATTCTGAGCCGCAAAATACCGAAGCTCTGATTCAATACGCGCTGGCCCTTGGATTTGAAACGCGCAGCAGCGGCATTATGAAAGCGTGGCTCGGAAAGATGCCGCAAAAAAGCAAGGCCGCGATTGATGCTGCCTACGCCGCTGCGCCGGATGATGCGCGGACATCAGCGCTGATCGGTGCATGGCATTTGGGCATTGTGCGTAAGGCCGGCGACAAACGGGCGATGAAAATGTACGGTGCCGGGGTGGAGCAGGGCATTGCGTCTTATGACGCCGCCGTCACGCGCGCGCCCGGCGATATTGTGATTGCCGGCAATTACGCCATATCGCTTTTAGGTATAGATCCGGTCGCTTATAAAGACCGCGCGCAGACTTTGCTGGTATCTATCAAAAACACCGCGCCGAAAAATGCGGTGGAGCGCGAAGTGCAAGCGCGCATGGTGCCGTTAATTGAGTTTTTGGAATATCCCGACGGGATGACTGAGGCGGTCAATAATTTGATGAACGACCCTATCGAAGAATAGGCGTTATTGCGTGACCCAGACAATACGCGCAATCCACAAAACCTCGAGCCGGTCCAGCGTGCGATCATCATAGTCAGGATTGAGCGAGATAAGCTCGACAACCTGATCATTCATGCGCCGCAGCTCTTTGGCCATAACTTCGCCGCCGATTGTTTTGACCACAACACGGTCACCGCGCCGCACATCTTCATTGGGCGCGATCAGGACTTTGTCGCCCTCGCGCAAAACGGGGCTCATGGAATCGCCTGAGATTTCCAGCGCGTAGACATTTTCATCGGCCACACCCGGCACGCGAACTTCTTCCCATGACGCGCCGACCGGAAATCCGGCATCGTCGAAAAACCCTTCATTACCGGCTTGGGCCAACCCGATGACCGGGACGTTCATCCCGGCCGGGCGTTTGCCGCCGGATGTGACCATCATGGCAAAATCTTCAAAATTTACGCCCATAACAAGCAGGACTTTTGACAGGCTTTCCGTGGACGGCCAGCGCGGATTGCCGTCGCGGCTGTGGCGTTTCGATTTGTTAAAGGTTGTCGGGTCAAGGCCGGCGTGTTTCGCGAGGCCTGACGTGCTCATGCCGAATCGTGAAGCTAAGGCGTCCAAGGCGGACCAAATATCGCGATGTTCAAACATAAGGGCTCAAAGTCGGCATAATCGTAAAATCGCATTAATAAGAATAAATTCCTATTCGTCAAGGCGCAAATCAGGCATAAAAAAGCCCCGCGCGGACTGTCCGGCGGGGCTTTGTTGTCTTGTTTAAAGGCCTTTAGTCGTTATAGGCGTTTTCACCGTGAAGACCATAATCCAGACCTTCGACTTCTGTCTGGTTATCAACCCGCAGGCCAAGCGTTGCTTTGAGTATGCCCAAGATAATAACACTGGCAATGGCTGACCATGCAATGACGGCCACTGTGCCGGTCAACTGCACGATGAAGTCACCGTCACCGGTTCCGCCCAGCGCTTTGGCTGACAGAAACGGAAGGGCCAAAATACCAAGGATACCGCCGACGCCGTGAACAGCAAAGACGTCAAGGCTGTCATCCACTTTCAGTTTCACGCGGACAAGGCTGACAGCGTAGTAACAAACAACGCCGCCCAAAAGACCGATCAGCATTGCGCCTGCGGGGCCAAGCACGCCGGCCGCCGGTGTCACTGTGGCAAGGCCTGCAATCGTGCCGGTAACGGCGCCGACCAATGTAGCTTTTTTGTTTTTAATGGCTTCCAGAACAATCCAGCTCAGCGTTCCCATAGAGGCTGCCAAATGGGTGGACAAGAGAGCATAGCCCGCGCCGCTGTCGGCCGCGAGTTGAGAGCCGCCGTTAAAGCCGAACCAACCGACCCAGAGCATGGACGCGCCGATCATGACCATGCCGGGGCGATGCGGCGGGGAAATTTCATGGGGAAAGCCTTTGCGCTTGCCCAGCATGAAAACATAAACCAGAGCGGAAATGCCGGCCGTAGCATGAACAACAAGGCCGCCGGCAAAGTCGATAAGACCGCGCTCTGCGAGCCAGCCGCCGCCCCAAATCCAATTTGTAACGGGGGCGTAAACAACCAAAAGCCAAGCAGCCGTAAAGATCATAACAGGCAAAAATTTCACCCGCTCGACAAAGGCACCGACAATCAACGCCGGCGTAATAATCGCAAACGTCATCTGGAAGGCAAGGAAGACGACTTCGGGGATAGAGCCGGAAACACTGCCCCGCGTCAGGTTTTTAAGGAAAAGATTGTCAAGACCGCCCCAAAGTCCGGTGCTGTCACCAAAGGCGATGGAGTAACCGGCGATAACCCAAACAATAGAGGCCAGCGCCGCAATTGCGTAAACTTTCATCAGAACGGACAAAAAGTTCTTCGCGCGGACAAGGCCGCCGTAAAACAGAGCCAGGCCGGGCAATGACATAAACAGCACAAGCGCTGTAGCGGTTAAAATCCAGGCTGTATCGCCGGAATTAACGGTGGCTGCGTCTTGGGCGAGCGCTGCGCCGGGAAGTGCGAGGCCGGTCGTGACTGCGCCTCCGATTGCCGCTGCGCGGCTGTATAAATGTGACATGATCTGTCCCCTCAATGTGTGTAGCATAATGCGGGGTGACCCCGTCTGTGCCGAAAACCGATAGCAAGCGGGCTTCGCGGCGCGCAGGACGGGATTAATTTCGGCGTCATGATTCTGATCTGCGCCTAAATTTTAAACGCAAAAACGCCCGGATCGCACAATTAACGTGCGCCGGGCGTTTGAGACTGTTTCACCGCCTGCGAGGGCCGCAAGCGGTGAAAGCTTTCAGGCTTAGCCTTTGACGAATTCCGGGTAGGAAGACACGCCGGTCTCTGCCTGGTCCAGGCCGACATATTCAACTTCATCGGAAACCCGCAGACCGATTGTCAGTTTCAGCGCCGTCCAGATGATGGCAGATGCGGCGGATACGAAGACCCCAACAGAGATGACGCCGATAAGTTGTGGCATAAAGCTGACGTCCGGATTTGTGAACGCGACGGCGAGTGTGCCGAAGATGCCGGCAACCAAGTGAACCGGGATTGCACCGACCACATCGTCGATTTTCAACTTATCAAGAAGCGGAACAGTCAGACAGGCCAGAAGGGAGCCGAGGCCACCGACAAGCATAGCAACCGGGACAGAAGGGGTCAGCGGCTCAGCCGTGATGGCGACCAGACCGGCCAGCGCGCCATTGAGCGCAAAGGTCAGATCCATTTTGCCGTAACGCAGGCGGGTATAAAGAACCGCGACAACGACGCCGGCAGCAGCGGCCATATTGGTGTTCACGAAGATGCGGGCAATGGAGTCAGCATCTGTGATGGTGCCCATCGCGAGTTGTGATGCGCCATTAAAGCCGAACCAACCGAGCCACAGAATGAATACACCCAATGTCGCGAGCGGCATAGATGAGCCTTGGATCGGATTGACTTTACCGTCGACATATTTCCCTTTGCGGGCACCGACCATCAGCGCGCCGATTAAAGCTGCCCAGCCGCCTGTGGAATGAACCAGAGTAGAGCCGGCAAAATCTGAGAAGCCCATACGGTCAAGGAAGCCTGTACCCCATTCCCATGACCCGACAACCGGATAGATAATCGCGGTCAGGAACAGAACAAAGATCATAAATGGCCAGAACTTCATACGCTCGGCCACTGTGCCGGACACGATAGAGGCCGTGGTCGCGCAGAAGACCATTTGGAAGAACCAATCGGAATAAGACGAATAGCCTGTACCGACATCTTCTTGCGCGAACTGATAGCCTTGCAGCGGATTAAAGCTGCCAAAGAAACCGGCACCTTCAGCGGATACGCCGTACATAAGGTCATAACCGACCCACCAGAACATAATACCGGCAACGGAATAGAGCGAAATATTCTTAAGACACTGCATGGACACATTCTTTGTGCGCACGAGGCCTGCCTCGAGCATGGCGAAGCCTGCGGCCATCCACATGACCAGAAAGCCGCCGATTAAAAACAGCAGCGTGTTAAAGACAAAAGCCGTTTGAGCCTCATTGGCCGCAATTTGATCGGCCAGACTTACGTCTTGGGCCATGGCGCTCGCCGGGAGCGCCAGAAGCAGCGCGAGGGCGGCTCCTGATTTTTTAATAGATCCGCGCATAATTATCTCCTGAAAGCGGGATTGAAACATGAAGATGTGTTAGGGTGATAAGACAGCGCGCTCTATTGCATCGGGCGAGTCCGGATGGCTTGACGGACTTGTGATGTAAAAACGGGCGTTGAATCGTAAAATTCGTCGCTTTTATGTGCGCGGCCCAAATTATTTGCTAAGAGACTCGTCTATGACTAAAATTTATAAAATCTTTTTACCCGAGCAATGGGCAGAGTTTCAGGCGCGCGGCTTGTTCATGGGCGCGCCGATTGATCTCGAGGACGGCTATATTCATCTTTCGACCCGCGAGCAGGTTGTTGAGACGGCTGCCAAGCATTTTTCCGAACATGCCAAAATCGGGCTCGCGCGAATTGAGTCGGCCAAATTGCCCGCCGCCATTCGCCCGGCCCTGAAATGGGAGCCGTCTCGGGGCGGTGAGGACTTTCCGCATCTCTACGCTCCGCTTCCTATTGGCGTTATTGAAGCGTATTGGGAGGTGAGAAATCGCGATGCAGGATTTGCGTTTCCGAAAATCTACTAAACCCGAAATTGATTCAACCTGAATTCTGTTAAAAAAGGCCCGATATGTCCTTAATTCAATCTGCGGGCATGCGCCTGATGCAGGCCCTGCCGCCGGAGCCGGCGCATAACGCGGCTATTCGCGCCTTATCGATGGGGCTGGGCAGCAAGTCTGCTGCCGACCGTCATGCGGTTTTGAAAACTAATCTTTGTGGCCTTGATCTGCCTAACCCGGTCGGTCTTGCGGCGGGTTTCGATAAGGATGCCAAAGTACCGGACGCGATTTTGGCGGCCGGCTTCGGATTTACGGAATGCGGCACGGTGACGCCCAAACCGCAGGCAGGCAATCCCAAACCCCGCCTGTTTCGCCTGAAAGAAGACGGCGCGGTTATTAACCGGATGGGCTTTAATAATGGCGGGCTTGATGCTTATACGGATCGCCTCAAGGCCCGCGCCGGGAAACCCGGCGTGGTGGGCGCGAATATCGGGGCCAATAAGCTGACCGAGGATAAAGTCGAAGATTACATTACCGGCCTGAAGGCTGTGTGGGGGCTTTGCGATTATGTGACAATCAATATCTCATCGCCCAATACGCCGGGGCTTCGTGACCTTCAGGGAGAGCAGGCGATGGAAGATCTGCTTGGCAGGCTTCAGGACGCGCGGCAAGAACTGGCCAAAGACGGGCCCGCTGCGCCGATGTTTTTAAAAGTCGCGCCGGACATTGCGATGAGCGCCGTTGACCGCATGGTCGAGCAGGCCCGCACATATGGCCTGTCCGCGATTATTGTTTCCAACACCACGCTTGACCGTCCCGAAAGTTTGCAGAGCGCGCATAAAGGCGAGAGCGGCGGACTGTCCGGGAAACCGCTTTTGACCCGGTCCAATGCCATGCTCCATGAATTTGCAGGCGCAGCGGCCGGACGTATTCCGCTCATCGGGGTCGGCGGCATTTCATCGGGCGCGGATGCTTATGAAAAAATCCGCCTCGGCGCGAGCGCTGTGCAGCTCTACTCCGCGCTGGTTTACGGCGGGCCGCAGCTTGTTACGCAAATCTGTGATGATCTGGCGGCGCGGCTTTTGGCGGACGGATTTACATCAGTCAAAGACGCGGTCGGCGCGGCTTAAATCAATGGCTTTGATTATCTTCGGATAAGCGACCGCCAGCGTGACCGCCCGGGCCATGTAGTAAACCAAAAATGCCATCCAAATTCCGTGCGCGCCAAATACCGGATAGAGTATAAAATGCGATCCGATATAAACGGCGAGCGCGACAATCCCGGCATTGCGCATGGCGGCCGTATGGGTGACGCCGATAAAAATACCGTCAAGCTGCCATGCGGCCAAACCGATAATCGGAGTCAGGGCGCAATAGGGCAAAAAGGTCTTGGCGGTTTCACGCACACCGGCATCCGTGGTCATCAGGTCTATGATGACGGGACCGATTGCAAAAATTATCAGGCAGGACGCGATGGCGGCAAAGAAAGCAAATTCGCTCGTCAAGCGCACAGCGCGGGTAAAGCGGGTTTTACTTTTTGCGCCATAGGCGCTGCCGACGGCGGCTTCGGCGACATGGGCAAAACTGTCGAGGACCAGCGCGACCATATTAATGAACTGCAAAAGGATGTGGTTGCTTGCCAGAAAGTCTGCGCCCTGATTGGCCGCTTGCCAGCCGAAAAAACTAAAGCCCGTGGTCAGGCACAGTGTGCGGATAAAAATATTACTGTTGGTCACGCCGAGCTTTGACAGCGCCGCTTTATCGAGCAGCGCATCTTTCGTCAGGGCCGCATTGCGCCATCCGCCGCGGGCTTTGATCTCCCGGCTTGCCATATAAAGCCCCATAATCAGGCCGCAAATTTCTGCAATCGCAGAGCCTGCCGCCACGCCGGCCACGCCCATATTCAGGTGCAAAACAAAAAATACGGACAGCACGGCGTTTATGACATTAAGCACAATCTGCATATACAGCGCGCGGCGCGGGCGGCCGATCCCGATAAACCAGCCCATCAGCGCAATTCCGCCAAGGGTGGCGGGCAGGCCCCAAAGGCGAATGGAGATATAAGTGCGCGCGGCAGATTCAACGCCCGGCTCTCCCGGAAAAATTGCAAAGGCGGCAATCATCAGCGGAATTTGCAGGGCGAAGATAA
The DNA here is from genome assembly GCA_938015875.1 of uncultured Robiginitomaculum sp. Lineage (GTDB taxonomy): Bacteria > Pseudomonadota > Alphaproteobacteria > Caulobacterales > Maricaulaceae > Robiginitomaculum. Next base: position 39,502 of record CALLXE010000058.1, read on the forward strand.
GCAGTCCGATGGCAATGCCTAAGGGCACGGCGCGTACCAAATGGGCTTGCACAGCGCCTTGATCATCGGCTCCGTCCGCCTGCGCGGCCAAGCCGGCCGTGCTCATACGCAGAAAGCCAAAGCCCCAATAAAATATTGCGTAAATGACGGCGCCCAGACCGATGCCGGCGAGCAGCAGCGGATTGCCCATACGGCCAATGACGGTGGCGTCGACAATGCCGACAACCGGTCCGGCGGCATTGGCAATCATAATCGGCCAAGCTTGCTGCGCGACGGCGCTGCGGGTCAGGTGCGGGGCTTTGGCCGCTGTGTTTGTCACGTCTTACTTATCACGGGTCAGCATGAAGTGTCCGTGCAGCACCGTAATCGGCGTGTCGAAACTGTCCTGCCAGGCGCGCACCTGCACATTCGATACACGGGACCCTTGGCGCATTATGACGGCGCGGGCATATGTGTCTTTGGGCCGGCCGCGCCGAAGATAGTCAATATTGACGCCGACAGGTTTGGCAAACCGCGCAGATTTATTTTCAAGGGACAGTTGAACAATCGCAGTCACTTCCATAAACGCGCTGACCGCGCCGCCGTGAAGGGCCTTTAAAACCGGATTGCCGATAATATCATCGGCGTAGGGCATAACCATTGTCAGTTCATTGCCCATCAGAAGCGGGCGTATGCCTAAGAATTTTGCGTAAGGGATTTTATCCAACTGCGCGGCTATGGCCGCTTCATTTATCTCGGGACTCATTGGCCGGTCTCTTTTGTATCAGCCGTTAAGGCGTCCGGCGTCAGGTCCGGTTTGCGCGACCCTCCGCCTGTCGTCATGAACACAGCTTGGGAACTGGCGACGGGATTATCCGGGTCGCCGTCATGGGCAATGGCGCGCACAAAGGCAACATTGCGCGTTGTCTTATAGCAGCGCGCCTCAGCAATGATGTTTTTACCGGGCTCAGCCGCGCGCATATAATCAATGCGCAAATCCAAAGTCGCCACCGGGACGGTTTGCTCAAACGCGCTCATCGCGGCAAGCCCTGAGGTTTGATCAAGCAGGGCTGTCACAGCGCCGCCGGCCATAACCCGGGTTTCCGTATCCCCGATAAGTTTGGGATTGTAATCCATAGCGATTGTTGCCGAGCCAATGTCAATGGCGACAAACCGAAAGCCAAGGGCTATCCCGTGAGGCGTTCCGCCGACCATCATCGGTCCGAGCTCCCACAGCCATGTCAGGCGTTCTTCTTTGGTCTTTTTTTTGGGCTGTGTATCGGTCATGACGATGAGTTTAGTCTGCGCCGCGACCGGGCGCGAGTAAAACTTACGCTCCGGCCACGTCTTTTAAAGTTTGAATAATGATATCGTCGACGCGGCCGGTTTCAGGCAGGCCATTGGCCCGTTCAAAGGCTTTGATCGCTTCGCGGGTTTTCGGGCCCATAGCGCCGTCCGCTACGCCGGCGTCATAGCCTATATCCAGAAGCAAACGCTGCACTGTGGCGACGCCGGAATTACCCCGGCCTTTTTGGTTCCACGGCATGTTTTTAAAAATACCGTTTGTCTCAGGATCAAATTCTGACGGTCTGAAACGGGCGACTTTACTTTGGGCACGTTTTAAGGTTTCTGCCGGCAACTCTGATTTTAATTGTGCGGCCCGACGTTCTGCATCCTGATCGCCTTGGGATCCCGCGATCGCATACCAGCTGAAGGCTTCGGCCGGGTCCGGCGTCACGCCGGTGCCGCGTTCGTACAAGACCGCCAGATTATACTGCGCGTCCGTCATGCCAAATTCGGCTGCCTTACGAAACCACTGAGCGGCAACGGACATGTCAGCCTGAACGCCGCCCTTGCCTTCAATATAATAAAGCGCCAGATCATACATGGCGATGCGGTGGCCGGCGCGGGCTGCGCGCTCGGTCAGCATACGGGCCTGGGCAGCATCAACCGGCAAGCCTTGACCGTTTTCATACATATTGCCCAAATAATACTGAGCGGCCGGAAGGCCCTGATTGGCAGCAGCGCGAATAAACGGCGCAGCATCTTTTTCCTGTCCGCCCTGAAGCAGGGTTAAGCCCTTTTGCAATTGCGCAACCGGATTGCCGGCGGCAACGGCGGCGTCCAAAGAGGCAAAGTTGTCAATGCGCGGTTTTGACGGATCAATGTCGCCTGCGCCGTCCGGCGATGACATCTTACCTGTTGCGGCTGTGATATTCACCGGCAGCATTTTCGGTGCTGCATTGCGCTCCGGTTGCGCGGCAGCAGGGCGGCTGTTGATCGTATCGGAAGCCGCCATTTGAGGCGCGCCGCCGGGCAGGCGGTCTTTGACGACCCAAGCGCCGGCGGCGACAACAGCGACCAAGGCGGCTGCGCCGGCGGCGGTGCGCAATGTGCGCGGGGTCAAACCCGCGGTCAGGCCCGCAACAGGGTTTTTGGATTTATCCTTGGGCGCGCGTGTCTTGCGGCTCTGTTTTTCATCACCCCCCGGACGGGCGGCAGCCATAGACAGGTCCGCGCCCGGATCAAGCGGCGCTTGTTGATAGGCCGGCGGCGCATAAGGATCCCCTGTCGCCGGGAGACCGCCCGCATAGGGATTTTGCGCGTAGGGGTTCTCGCTGTAGGCAGAGCCGGAAGAGGCGCCTGCCGGCATTAAAGGTTGCAGGCCGGCGTAATCCGGCGCTTCGGGCGCGCCGTATGGATCGAAATCCGCGGGCGCATCATAATCATGCAGCGCCATTTGCGCCTCTGCGTGACCGGCATGATCAGTATAAGGATTGCTCTCATATGGGTTTTGCGCTGCAGTGGCGGCCGGCGCGGCGATCGGGGCAGGCTGCGGCGCGGCCATGTCGTAGCGCACGGTTTCATATTCGGACGGATTAAATTCCGCCGGCCCGTCTTGGATTTCGGCGGGGGGTATCGGTAAAGGCAAAGGCGGTGCCGAGACGTCCTGAACAAAAGGCGGCGGGGTTTGATCAGTTGCGGGCGCAAAGCTGTCAGCGGCATTGGCGCTGATTGTGCCTGAATTGCCTGCGCCGATGCGCGTTTCGAGATTGTCAAGCCGGGCGGCCAAAGCGGCTACCGAGCGCTGCACAGGCGTAATATCAACAAAGGGCTGCGCCGAGGAGACGGTTTCAAGCCGGGCGTTAATATCAGCTTTCAGACTTTCGATTTCATGTTGGCTGTCCAGTGCGGCCTCATAAATGCGGCCTTCCGTGCGGTGCTCGATGGCGCTGCGGGCTTGGGTGAGGTCCGTAGATAATTGCGCGACCTGCGTGCCGATTTTGCGCAGGGCGGCGGCGCTGTTGTCTTCAACGCCGGTAATGCGGGCTTCTGTCTGTGCTTCTTGCGTTTCAAACCGGCGGGTGACGCGGTGCTCTAAGGCTTCGCGTTCGCGGGTTTCATTGCGGACGCGATTATCAATGGCGGTCGCCAAACGAATAATCTGTGCATTGACTTTTTGGATGCTCTCGGCCTGGCGCAACTCTGTCTGGGACAGGCGCGCTGTGGCCCGCGATAAGGCTTCGCGGACATGGTCAATATCGGGGTTTGTCAAAGCGGACTGCAGCTCGCCTTTAATCTGCGCGCGACTCTCATCCAAGCGGCGGTTTAAATGGCTCGCCAATTCGTCAATATGGGTTTTAAGATCGCCGGTTTCATCAGCGTCAACTTTACTTTTCAGGGCACTGAAAGCGGTCTCAAGCGCGACCACAGACCGGGCCGTGTTCTTATCAGCAGATTTCAGGCGGCGTTCCACATCGCTGACATGCGCGCGGACTTTTGCCAAAGTATCACGGGCTGTCTTTGTTTGGGTCGGTGTTTTGCCCGCCATGGCGTATTCCATATCTGCTTTGCGGCCCGCGCAGCCGTATATTCGGCGCGGCAAGCCTGCTTAAAATGCAGTTAGGCTGATTTGTGGTTAACGTCTTGTTAAAATCACGCAAATTTTAACCTTTTGCCCCTGTTTTAATGGGATTTTGAGATAAAATGCACCGGGTGATCCCTGCGCGGCGGTCCTCAACGTTCAGCCATTACGGCCGGCGCAAAATATCCCGGTGCGCGATCCTGCAAGCCGCGCTCAACTTTATCGACGGTAAATTTTTCCTTGCGGTCTTGGGAGATTGAGCTGCGCAACGTGTCGAACACATTCCACGCCTCATCATATGATCGGCTTGCGGCGTAATATTGCGCCATCGCTAAATAGGCCTGCGGGTTATACGGGTCTTTCATAAGGGCTGATTGCAGCAGCGGGCGGGCCTTTATCGCGTCAACCCCCGCAACCTTAGCCGTGCCGGTATCAATTTTCGCGCGCATAACGCCGGCCAGCCGCAATATATCCGCCGGCACGTCGTCTTTCATCAACCAAGGCTTAAGGGCTTGCAGGGCTTTCACCCGTTTGGCGCTGTCTTCAGAATCCTCATAAGCTTGCAGGAGACTATCCAGGCTTTCGGGTTTTTTGCGCATGTCTTCAATGTCGCGCAGCACTTTGCAGGCTTTGCGAATATTGTTTTTCTTACACGGCCGAGAGAATGTCTCATAACGTTTGGCGGCAAGCCATGCGCCCTCGTAATCATCTGCGTTCATAGCGGTTATCACGGCGTCTGCCAGATCGTCATATTGGGGCGGCCCCGATAGGGCGAGCCCCCGCGCCGCGCGGTTCATGACAAAGGCAATGGGATTGGCCTTGCCGCCGGATAAAGTGTTCACTGCGTTTTGCGGGAGGGGAAAGACGGCGTCTGACGTATCCGTCGATTTCAGCGTCCAAACCTGGCTTTGCCCGTCCGGTGCGCCGGGAGATTTTGAAACGATTGTCATCGTCTCAACAGGAGCGGCGGCATAAAGCTGTTTCAGTCCGGTCGGGTGAATGGGCAGGTCCCAATGGGCAAAGGCCAGCATGGCGTCGGATTGATCCGGATCGGCATAATCTTCGCCGCTTAAAGTGACATTGAAAACAGGTTGATCCTTATAGGTCAGGGACGCGCCCTCGATATCAGACGTCAGCACAATATCGGATGCCCGGTCCGTCATGGCCCAACTCATAGCGCTTTCGATCCAAAATGCGTCCAGCGTCACGCCTCCGGGGAGGTCAAGCGTTTCGAGCTTTCCGTTTTGTGTAGAGCCTGCAACCATTGATGTATTGCTATGGGCGCGGGCATAAAGCGGCGCGTTTTGAAAAACAGACGGCGCGTCGTCATCTGCGCCCGGCGTAACGGTCAACAGGCGATTATATCTGAAATCATAAATGCGCAGGCCGGATCCCGGCGCTGTGGATTGCCGCGCCACATAATCTTTACCGATGGCCAGGGCCACGTCAAAAGTCTTGGTCGTCTCATCATCGCCGGCTTCGGTTTGCGCGACGGAATAAATCAGGCGGGTCTGAATTTGCGGCGCGTCTCCGCGCAATTTCAGATAAGCTTTGGCGGACAGGAAATACGGCGCGATGTCGGCGCGGTTCATAATGGCAGTGTCCACGGTATTTTGATCTTGGTCATCAAAAGCGGGCAGGGCTGCGGGCGCATCGGTTTTCGGCGCGGCCTGCGCTGTGCTTGTTTCTGTCTCCGGCTCGGGAGTCTCTTCGGACTCAACCGTTTCATCAGCCGGCGGCGCAAGGTCATCTTCTGAGGGCGCCGCGTCCGATGCATCGGTGTCAGTATCACCGACGTCAAGCTCTGCGGGCTTAATATCAATCTGTAACCCGTCCGCTGCTTTTATATCAATTTCAGGCTTTCGTGAGTCAAGGCCCTCAAGGTTGACAGCTTGCGGATCTGTCTCCGTCGGGGGAGCGCCGGCCTCAATGCGTGGGGCGTCGGTGAGAGGGATGTCAGGGCGAGGGGCGTTAGCCTGTTCTTCGGCGGGCATTTCGCCGCGTTCCCCGCCGGCGCCGGCCATTGGGGTATCAACCGGAGCCTTTGCGGGAGGCGTCTCAAGCTCAAGCTCGCCGGATTTCACAGCCTCATACAGGGCGTAAGGGTCAATGTCCTGCGCGCCGGCCGGCAGGCAAAGCGACAGCGCAGCGAAAGCAGTGAAGGAGGTTCGGGATAAAAAATTCATATCAGGCTTATCCCGTCTGCGACATTTATGGTCAAGACGCTAAAACATCTTGCAGTTGACGTTAACGTAAGGCATATATGCATAATGTTGCATATAGAAACAGATGCGCCTGCGCCCCAAAATGATCGCACTCCGCCGGCCGGCGGCTTTGTGAGTATTCGCGAGATTGCGGCCCAATATAATGTGACGCCCCGCACGCTTCGATTTTACGAAGATAAAGGCTTGTTGTCACCGGGTCGTGAAGGCGGAGGCCGGGTTTACAGTCCCAGGGATCGCGCCAAATTAGAGCAAATCCTGCGGGCCAAACGGCTTGGGTTTTCTTTGGACGATATTGCGGATTTTCATGATGTCATTGAGGGGCGGGTGCTTGACCGCGCCGAGCTTCTGAAGCGAAAAAAAGCCTATATGCGCATGACCGAACGCCTTGCGCAGCAGCGCCGTGATATTGACGTTGTCACCAAGGGGCTGGCGCGCACTGCAGCACGTATTCAAACTTTTGTTGATGACCCGGCGCGTGACGCCGCCATCTTAAATTATGCCGAAGCCTATGAGGCCGCCTTTAAGCAGCACATGGACGACGACTTTTCAGACGAAACCGCCGGTTATCCCGGCACATTATAAACACACCTAACGGAGATTTCCTATGCCCGTCTATAACGCCCCAATTCGCGACATGCAGTTTTTGATGCACGAAATGCTCAACGCATCCTCGCTTAATCAGTATAAAAAATTCGAAGACGTAGATGTCGATTTCATGGACGCCGTTTTGGAAGAGAGCGGAAAGTTTGCGACCAATGTGCTGACGCCGCTAAATGTTGTGGGCGACCACGAAGGCTGCACGCGTAATGCTGACGGCAGTGTCACGGTCCCGACCGGCTTTACCGAAGCGTTTAAGCAAATGTCAGAAAACGGCTGGACGGCTTTGGGACATGACCCGGAATATGGCGGCCAAGGCTTGCCGGGCATTATGGCGATTGCCACCGGCGAAATGCAGTCTTCGGCCAATATGGCCTTTGCCATGTATCCCGGCCTGACAAACGGCGCGATCAAAGCGATTGAAATCGGTGGCAGCGAAGCGCAGAAGAAAACATTCTTGCCAAAAATGATTTCCTGTGAATGGACCGGCACAATGAACCTGACCGAGCCCCATTGCGGGACGGATTTGGGCATGCTGAAAACCAAAGCGGTTCTGAACCCCGATGGCAGCTATAAAATTACCGGCCAGAAGATTTTCATCTCTGCCGGTGAGCATGACATGTCCGGCAATATTATTCATTTGGTCTTGGCCCGTATTGAAGGTGCGCCGGACGGCGTAAAAGGAATTTCCCTCTTTATCGTGCCGAAATTTAAGCTCGACGCAGACGGTAATCCCGGTGAGAAAAACGGCGTGTCTTGCGGCTCCATTGAAGAAAAAATGGGCATTCACGGCAATTGTACCTGCGTCATGAATTATGACGACGCAGAAGGCTATTTGATCGGCGCAGAGAATAAAGGCCTGAAAGTTATGTTCGTCATGATGAACCGGGCGCGCCTTGACGTTGGTATGCAAGGCCTCGCGCAATCTGAGGTCGCTTACCAAAATGCTGTCGCTTATGCCACGGATCGCTTGCAAGGCCGTAGCCTGACCGGCGTAAAAAACGAAAGCGGCCCGGCGGATCCGATTATTGTGCATCCGGATGTGCGCCGCATGCTGATGGAGACCAAAGCGTTCAACGAAGGGTCTCGCGCCCTTATTATGTGGGCGACATTGTTGGAGGATATGGAAGGCGTTCACGCCGATGAGAAATTCCGCGAAAAAGCTGATGACTATCTCGGCCTGCTGACCCCCGTCATTAAAGGCTACATGACGGACAAAGCCATGCAGACCACAATTGATTGCCAGCAAATTTTCGGCGGTCACGGCTTTATCGAAGAATGGGGCATGAGCCAGTTCGTGCGCGATACCCGCATCGCCTTGATCTATGAAGGCGCAAACGGCGTGCAGGCCCTCGATTTGGTTGGCCGTAAGCTTGCCCGTAATGGCGGCCGCGCCTTGATGACATTGTCAAAAGAAATTGACGATTTCATCGCTGAGCATTCCGGCAATGAAAAAACGGCTGAGTTCACAACCGGCCTGAAAGACGCCAAAGATAAACTCCAGGAAGCAACCATGTGGATTATGCAAAACGGCATGACCAATCCGGACAATGCCGGCGCCGGCTCTGTCGATTATATGCACATGATGGGCCTGACAACTTTGGCCTATATGTGGGCAAAAATGGCGATCACGGCTCAAGTGGCCATTGATGGCGGCAGCAATGAAGAGTTTTATCCCAATAAGATTAAAACCGGCCGCTATTTCGTTCTGCGCATGCTCCCGATGATGGACTCCCATCTGGCCAAAATCAAAACCGGCGCAGAGCCTCTGATGGCCCTCGAAGCGGCTGCGTTTTAAGCGGCGCCGTAAAATTTATTTGGCGCTCCGGTTCTGACCGGGGCGCATTTTTAATTTAAATGTTTAAAGAGGCCCCTCTATGTCCGCAATAGATTTCAAAAACCCTGATTGGTATGATGAAGAAGATATCAATATTTTCCGCGAAGCTGTTTACGGGTTTTACGACCGCGAAATGGCACCTCACTCTGAGAGCTTTCGCAAAAACAAAGTGGTCGATCGCAAATATTGGAATCAGGCGGGCAGTATGGGCTTGCTCAATTGCGCCATCCCTGAAGAATATGGCGGCGGCGGCGGTGACTATCGCCATGAAATGATCATTATGGAAGAGCTGGTTAAGGCCAATGTAGACGGCTTTGGTCTGTCGCTTCATAATGCGATCGTTGCGCCATATATCCTGCATTACGGCACAGAAGAGCAAAAGCAAAAATGGTTGCCGAAAATGGCGTCCGGCGAGCTTGTCGGTGCAATTGCTATGTCAGAGCCGGGTACCGGATCGGACCTGCAAAACGTGCGCACCAATGCCAAGCAAGAGGGCAATGGCTGGGTCATTAACGGCTCAAAGACTTTTATCACAAATGGCGGGACGGCGAATTTGATTATTGTCGTTGCTGATACCGGCGGTGACGGTAAGTTTTCCAAATCATTATTTGTTGTCGAAACTGACGACCTGGAGGGTTTTCGCCGCGGCCGGATTTTAGACAAAGTCGGCATGGACGCCCAAGATACAGCCGAGCTGTTTTTTGATAATATGAAAGTCCCCGCTGACGCGCTCCTCGGTCCGGAGCCGGGCCACGGCTTTATTCAGCTGATGCAGGAACTGCCGCAAGAGCGGCTGAACATTGCCGTTCAAGGCGTCGCGCAAATGGAAGCGGCTTTGGCTGAAACCATTGAATACGTCAAAGACCGTAAGGCGTTCGGTAAATCGATTATGAGTTTTCAGAACACACAGTTTGAACTCGCGGAATGTAAAACCATCGTCACAATCGCCAAGACCTTTGTGTATGATTGCGCCGAGAAACATCTTCGCGGCGAGCTTGATACGGTGACTGCATCTATGGCCAAATACTGGGTCACGGACAAAGAATGCGAAGTCATAGACCGCTGCCTGCAACTGTTTGGCGGCTACGGCTTTATGAACGAATACCGCATTGGCCGTATGTACCGTGACAGCCGCGTGCAGAAGATTTATGGCGGCACCAATGAGATCATGAAAATGGTCATTGCGCGGAGTCTGTAAGATTGGTCAAAGCCCCCTCAGTCTCGCTACGCTCGACAGCTCCCCCAAAGGTGGGGGGGCGGGAGCGAGGCTTGGGACCGGTGCAAAAAGCGACGCCTGACGCCAAACAATATGCTAAGAAGTTGCGCAGCGAGCTTACGCCTGCTGAAACTAAGTTATGGTATCAACTGCGCGCTAAGCGATTGGGCGGTTATCAGTTTCGCCGGCAACATCCCGTTGGTCCCTACATTGCAGACTTTGCCTGTGTGAAATCAAAGGTCATTATCGAAGTCGATGGTGATTCCCATTTTACTGATGCCGGCGAAGCTAAGGACAAAATTCGATCTGAATTTATATCCTCTCAAAACCGGAACATATTCCGCTGCACAAATCTCGATATTTACAACAACTTATCCGGCACTTTGGATTCCTTATTTGCGGCACTCATCCGCTCCCCCGCCCTTGCGTTTGAGGGCAAACGCTGGGGGGGAGCGGATGAGCGTAGCGAGACTGAGGGGGCCTTGCCCAACCAACAGAGAGAATCCCTATGACAAACCTCGTAACCTATACCCTCGCCGGCAATGTCGCGACTATCGCGATGGATGACGGCAAAGCTAATGTCCTGTCTACCGACATGATCGCGCAGCTTAACGCCGCGTTCGACAGCGCAGAAAAAGACAAAGCAATCGTCGTCTTGACGGGGCGCAGCGGCATGTTTTCCGGTGGGTTTAACCTCAAAGAAATGCAGGCCGGGCCGAGCGAGGCGATGATCCTGACATCCAAAGGCTCCAAACTGGCGCGGCGCATTATGGCGTTCCCGACGCCGGTCATTATGGCGTCAACCGGGCATACAATTGCTATGGGCGCGTTTTTGGCGCTGGCCTGTGATTACCGTATGATCTGTGACGGCGACTTTAAGGTCGGCCTGAACGAAACCATGATCGGTATGACCATGCATAATTTCGGCATCGAGTTGGCGCGCTATCGCCTGCCGCTGCATTACTTTAATCGTTGCTGCATTAACGCTGAGATTTTTAACCCCAAAGGCGCAATGCATGCCGGGTTCTTTGACCGGGTTGTCCCGGCAGAGCAATTCCCGATGGCGGGCGCTATGGCCGGGCAAATGTTTGGGCAATTGGATATGACGGCGTTTCGCAATACCAAGCTGCGCTCGCGCAAAGCCGCCTTTGCCATTCTTGATCAAGCCATTGAGGATGATTTAGATCCGGAAAAAATCCACGCCGTTTAATGATAGTTTCGCGCCGTTTTTACCCGCTGACGGACGGTGATATTTCTGCTGTGCATTTCGGCGATATGTCAAAACCGGCGGCTATGGTGTTTCTCCACGCGACCGGGTTTAATGCGCTTGCCTATTCAAGCCTTCTGTCTCCGCTTGCCCAAGACACCGGCACGCATATTATTGCCCTTGATTTGCGCGGGCATGGCCTGAGCCGCCTGCCGGCAGAGCCTGAGGAGTTGAAAAACTGGACTGTTATCCGCGATGACATTGTGGCGTTTTTGGATTTGCATATAAGCGCGCCGGTCGCATTGGCAGGCCACAGTTTCGGCGCGGGGCTAAGCCTTATGACCGGCGCGGCCGGCAGCGATAAGATTAAATCTGTTACGGCGCTGGACCCGGTGACTTTGCCGTTTTTTGTGCGCAGTTTCATGACGCTGCGCGCCGGGCGAAATTTTTCCAAAACCCGGTTCTCACTGGCTAAAAATGCAGGAAGGCGCCGCGCTGTGTTTGACAGTAAAGACGCCGTCTTTGCCCGTTATCAGGGGCGCGGCCCGTTCACAAACACACCGGACCGTGTCCTGCGCGATTATATTGACGGCGGATTTAAAGATGCGGCAGGCGGCGTAGAGTTGACGTGTAAACCTTTATGGGAGCAAGCGGTCTTTGTCGCCCAAGGCCAAAACATATTTCGCGCGGCCAAAGCCTGCCCGCCTGACACACAAATCATTTACGCCGTCAAAGGCTCGCCCAGCGATAAAATTATGCGCGCCCGCATGCAAAGCGTATTAGGAAAAGATAAAGTTCAAACCCTGAAAGATCGCGCGCATTTCTTCCCGCTTGAAGACCCGAATTTTACCGCAGGGTTTCTGCGCAAGGCTTTAGACGACTAAAGTCTCAAACCGTCAATTGCGGCCGCGTTCAGTGCCGCGACGGTTTCCATCGGTGTTTTAACATGCTTGCGGGCGTTTAAATCCATCAGGCAGCCCACGCCCTCCATAGACATAATTAAGTCGCCGCTGACACAATTATAAATTTTGTGAATCAGCGTTCTGACATTGGGCGTCGCGCCTGAAATGCCGGAGTAAAAATTATAACCGTCACCCGGAACCGGCGGGCGGCCCAGCACAACCCGCCCCTCCAAAAGCGCGCCATGAATTCGGCTGTCGCCGGATGTAAAGGCGTCGCTGAACATTTCCGGCCATGCACCGGAGAATTGCCCGACAGTTTCGGTGACCCGGCCCAGCAGGGCCTGCGCCGTGACCCGCCCGAAAATATTGGCATCGACGGGCTCGAACACGCCGCGCCCGATCAGATGCATGCCGGCGTCTGTGGCCGCTTTTTCGCTCATGCCGGAGGGGGCTTGCCCAAGGTCTATGCCTTTTGACCGGGCAATATCAGGGACGGCAATTGTGAAAGGGGCCGCGGCGGCGATAACGCGGCTTGGCCATTTGAAATCTTTGAATGTGCGCAAAGATATATGGGACAGGCGCTCGCTGACCATGCAGGCCGGGCGACCATCCGGATGGGACATAACATGCACCAGATCCATTTCACTTTCGCGAAGATCAGTAATGGCGCTTTTTATGGAGATCGGTCCGCCGGGACGCACTTCGCCTAAATAGCGAATATGAAATTCGCGTACTTTCAGGGTGGAGTAAGCGCCTTTTTTAAAACTGCCGGACAGGCCAAGCATGAGCCCGAGCATTTGCCGGGCTTGCGCAGTTTTATAAAGATAGCGGCGCATGTTTAAATGACCAAGCTCGTCACATTCCCAATCAGAGGCCTCACCGGACCATGTATGCACAAAATTACCCATGCAAAATTACGCCGCGCCGCAATTGGCGCACTCACCGTAATGCTCAATCACAGATCGGGCGACGGTAAAGCCTTCGGGGGCGCAATCTCGATGATCGGCGGCGCTGCGTTCTGTGACATCGCTGCATTTTTCGCAAATGAAGAACTCGGCGACATGGCCCATATGCGTATGGTCACAGGCAACATAGGCGTTCAGGGCTTCAACGCGGTGCACCAAACCCAAACGGGATAAAAACTCAAGGGCGCGGTAAACCGTCGGCGGTTTAGGCGAGCCATGTTCCGGCTCTAACTGATCCAGCAAATCATAGGCTTTGACCGGACCTTCATGGCGTAAGACCAGCTCAAATATATGGGCGCGCAGCTTGGTGAAACGCTCGCCCGCACTATCGCAAACCTGCCGGGCCAGAGCCAAATGATGGGCGACATCGCCGGGCGCGCAGGCGTCATTATGGGCGTGAATATGCGGAGCAGTATCTGTCATGCGTACTGACTAACACAGCGATGAGAGCTTTGCACCTGTTTGCCGCTGAATACGGCGTATTCATCCTGTAAGGGTCTGCTGCGGCGGATTTTAATCAGGTATTGAGGCGCGGGTCATTTTCCGTTAAGAGCGCGCAAGCTTAAATATACACACAATTACGAGGGACCAATTATGGCCAAGAAACCCGAAAAAAACGGCGAAGTCAGCGGCAATGTCATGCTTTATGAAAACCCTGTTCCGCTTGCAAAAAATACCCATGCCGGCATGGGCGTTTCGCCTGTCAAAAACCCGTTTACCTTCATGGCAAAAAGCCATTTCCTGCCGTTGACTGCGCCTGAATTCGGCTCCGCTGCCAGCAGCTACCCGATTATCTTTGCCGGCGACGCGCGCAGCCCTTTGGCGGTCATGGGTATTCGCTCTGAAGAAAACCTGCTGGTTGACGGCGAAGGCCAGTTTAACAGCGATTTCTACATGCCGGCATTTGCCCGCCGCTATCCGTTTGTTCTGGCCGGCGACGACAAAAACGATCGTTTTGTTGTTTGCGTTGACGAGAAAGCCGATTGTGTTGTTAAAAAGAACCCGCAGCGCGCTTTCTTTGACGGCGAAGAGCTGTCTCAGTTTACCAAAGAAGCGTTCGAGTTTTTGCAGTCATTTGAAAATGACCGCCGCGCAACGGAAGTTATGATTACCCGCTTTAAAGAGCTGGATTTGTTTGAGCCGAAAGACATGCATTTCCAAGGCAACAACCCTGACGGCTCTCCTGCTGAGCGCCAGAAGATTGCGGATTACTTTGCGATCTCCGAAGAAAAGCTGAAAGCTTTGCCGGATGAAACGCTCCGCGAATTTGCCGATAAAGGCTATATGGCCGTTGCTTACGCCCACATCCTGTCTTTGAATAACTGGCAGCGCCTGGTCAACATGACCCTGCGCCGCGCCGCAGACGAGCAAGCCGCTTAAGCCGCTTTCTCAAATCTGATTATTAAAAGCCCGGTTGTCACAGCCGGGCTTTTTTAATGCCGGCGGCCGGTTCACATTATCGCCGGCTCGCCGCTTTGGCTCTGTCCTAATGCCCGTCGATTGCTTAAAGTCTGACTTGATCGTCACTAAAGACGCGGAGCCCACATGAGACTTTTACTGTCGCTGATTGCCATATTATTATGCGCTTTTCCTGCTTACGCCGCGGAAACGACCCCGGTCGATACCGGCGAGGTTTTAGGGCAGGTCGTCAGCTCCCATGACGTGGTGACGCCGGGGCAGGACTTTCATATCGCACTCTCCACGGTCTTGAATGAGGGGTGGCATACCTATTGGCGCAATCCGGGCGACAGCGGAGAGCCGGTTGATTTTCAAATAAACCCGGTTCCGAATGTGACCCTCGGCGACATTATTTGGCCGCTGCCTAAGCCTGTGCCGACCGGCCCGATCATGAATTATGGTTTTGAAGGCGAGCCACTTTTCCCGGTACCTGTCCGTGTCAGCAGCGACGCGACACCGGGTGATGTTTTGACCTTCTCAGGCAAAGCTTATTATCTGGTTTGCCGCGAGATCTGTATTCCCGAAGGCTTTGACTACGCGCTGGACGTGACAGTCGGCGAAACGGCGCAGACAGATCGCCGCCGGAGCCGCAACATCAAAAAAGCGATCGCAGCAGGCCCAAGGCCTGCAGATATTAACGCCGGCGCGCGGATGGAAAACGGCCGGCTGCTCATCGATGTTGCTATGAAAACGGCGGGCATAACGGACGTTTATATTTTTCCTGTTGATCCGGGGACAACCCTTCACAGCGACCCGCAATCCGCCGCCACCGGGCCGCGAGGCGTCAGCTTTAACCTGTCGCCGGGTTTTGGCCTGACAGACGGTATCAAAGCTCCGCCGGAGGCGCTGATTACCTATGAAAAGGGCGGCGTCTACACCGGGCATTATATAACCGCGGTTCCGGGCACAGCCCTTGATACGGGCGCAGTAAATTCGGCGAAGATTAAGCCTTCGGGCGCATCCGGATTGACCTTATGGCCGGCGCTGATCGCGGCCTTTATCGGTGGTTTGATTTTAAATTTAATGCCCTGCGTTTTTCCGATTATCTCTATCAAAGCACTCGGCTTTGTTAATCATGCCCATGGCAGCGCAAAGGCATTGCGCGCGCAGGGTTGGATTTATACCGCCGGCGTTTTTGCTACCTTTGCTGTCCTGACCGCGGTCTTACTCACGTTGAAAGCCGGCGGCTCGCAAATTGGCTGGGGCTTTCAATTGCAATCACCGTGGCTTGTGGGCCTGCTCGCGCTTTTGCTGTTTGCGATCGGTTTAAATCTGCTGGGCGCGTTTGAATTTGGCAGCCGGCTGACAAATATCGGCAGCGCAAAAACCGGCGGCGGAAATGCAGGCGCGTTTTGGACCGGCGCTTTGGCGGTCATCGTGGCCACGCCTTGCACGGCCCCGTTTATGGCGGGCGCAATCGGTTTTGCGCTCGCGCAGCCGGCCATTGTCACGATCCTGATTTTTACAGGACTGGCCGCCGGCTTTGCTCTGCCGGTTTTGGCACTGTCTTACGCGCCGGGCCTGTTGTCAAAATTGCCAAAGCCCGGGCCTTGGATGGAACGCTTTAAAGAAGTCCTCGCCTTTCCGATGTTTGCCGCTGCAGTTTGGCTTATCTGGGTTTTAAGCCTGCAAGCGGGTTCACTTGGCCTGCTTAAAATTCTCGCGTCTATGGTGATACTGGGCTTGGCAATTTGGCTGCTCGCGCGCAGAGGCGCGTTTGCTAAAGGGTTGGGAATAGCCGCGCTTGCCGGCGCTTTGATATTGCCGTTGACAATAAGCGCTTCGCCGCTTCGCACGGCAGTAGAGGCCGAATCCGCCGCCTATACAACGGATGTTTGGTCAGCAGAAAACGTCCGGGAATATCAGGCTCAGGGCCGCGCGGTCTTTGTTGATTTTACGGCGGCCTGGTGCGTCACCTGTAAAGTCAACGAGCTTGGCGCGCTGTCGGATAAAGACGTGAAGGCGGCCTTTGCCGATACAAACACGGTCAAATTAATTGCCGATTGGACAAACAAAAATGACGTCATTGCCGCCGAGCTTGAGCGCTTTGGGCGGGCCGGCGTGCCGCTCTATCTTTATTATGGCCCGAATAACAATGGCGTGAACGCGCAGATTTTACCTCAGATTCTGACTGAAAATATGCTAATCTCTTTACTCAGAGAGGCCGTAGATAAATAAACGCGGGATAAAAAACTCAATCCCGCCACATTAATAAAGGATTTTCGCATGACGTTTTTTAAATCACTTTTAGCCGCCGCAGCGCTCGCGGCCTTTGCAATGCCCGCTTTGGCTAAGACGCCGACCGGCAGCCCCGCCCCGGATTTTAACGTGGTCGATACTTATGGCAATGCCCATTCATTGTCAGCCCTGCGCGGTAAAAACGTTATTTTAGAATGGACTAATGATCAATGCCCCTATGTTAAGAAACATTACGGCGCGGACAATATGCAGCAAACGCAAAAGCAGCTCGCCGGTGAGGATACGGTCTGGGTCACGGTGATTTCTTCCGCCCCAGGCAAGCAAGGCTATGTGGACGCAGCGGCCGCAAATGCGCTGACGACCTCGCGCAATGCTGCGCCGAGCGCCGTCGTTCTTGACCCGTCAGGTGATTTGGGCCGTGCCTATGACGCAAAGACAACGCCGCATATGTACATTATCGATCCCGAAGGCACGCTTGTTTACCAAGGCGCTATTGACAGCAATCGCAGCGCGAGCGCATCGACAATTCCCGGCGCTGCCAATTACGTCAAAGCGGCCATGGCCGATCTGGACGCCGGCCGCGACGTAGTGATTAATGATACTCAAGCCTATGGATGCCCCATTAAATATTAAATGCGGCTGACAGGTATAAATGACAGGATTTAACATGACGGTTTTTAACAGTGCACGCCTTGTGGCCGGCGCGGCGCTCGCTCTGGTGTTTTGCACCCCGGCGCTCGCCGATGATTTCTCAGTTAAAAGCGATAAGGGCGCACAGCTCTCTGCTGATATTTTAGAAACATTTGATGCCGCCTGGGCGATGACATTCCTGCCGGATGGCCGCGCCGTTGTAACGGAGAAGACCGGCGAGATTTGGCTGCTGGATGATGCCGGCAAAAAATCCGGGAAAATCGGTAACGCGCCAAAAGTTCAGGCGCGCGGGCAAGGTGGCATGGGTGATTTTATTGCTCATCCGGAATTTGCAAAAAACCGCACTGTGTTTTTATCCTATGTGGAGCGGGACGCCGCAGATCATAAGAGCTCCGGCGCTGTGGTCGAGCGTGCAACGCTGACTTTGGGGGCCAAAAGCGGCACATTGACGGGCCGGAAAATTATCTGGCGACAATCGCCGAAAGTGACCGGCAACGGTCATTACGGGCACCGCCTTGCGATTGCGCCGTCGGGACATTTATTCATTACCTCCGGTGAGCGGCAGAAATTTAATCCGGCGCAAAACATGGATTCAAATCTGGGTAAAGTCCTGCGCATTAATCAAGACGGCAGCATACCGACTGATAATCCGTTTTATGGCAGCGGCGGCGTCACCGATGAGATTTGGACGCTGGGTCACAGAAATCCGTTGGGCATAGACTTTGATGCGAGCGGAAATCTTTGGGTTCATGAAATGGGCCCGCGAGACGGCGATGAGTTAAATCTGATCGTGCGCTCGGCCAATTATGGCTATCCTGAAGTATCCAACGGCAAACATTATTCCGGCGTGGACATTCCCGACCACGACACCAATCCGATTTATGAAAAACCAAAAGCCTACTGGGTTCCCGCTATCAGCCCGGCCGGATTTGCAATCTATGACGGTGATTTGCTCACTGATTTTAAAGGCAGCGGGTTTATTGGCGGGCTGTCATCTGAGGCCCTTATCCGCGTGACGTTTGACAGCGATAAAAAAGGTCGACCGCGGGCCAAAGAGGCGGAGCGCTTTAGCTGGGATCGCCGCATTCGCGAGGTCGAGCAAGGCCCTGACGGCGCGCTTTACGTGCTGGAAGACAGCGATGACGGACGGCTGCTCAGGTTAAGTCCGGCCCAATAGACTCTCGACATATCAGCCCTATGCGCTAAACCCTTGGCAAATTTGCAAAGGGAATATTGATATGCGCGACACGGCTTTTAAAGACATGCAGGATTTAGCGGCAGGCTCGCCCTTAGTGCTGTCTGATCTGTTTGATAAAGACGCGTCTCGGGCACAAAAACTGACTCTCGAGCAAGGCGGCATTATTGCTGATTTTTCAAAGCAGCGCGTCGATGATGCCGCGCTGGACGCGCTGTTTAATTTAGCCAAAGCGTGTGATCTATCCGGATGGCGCGACAAGCTTTTCTCCGGCGCAAAGATTAATACGTCCGAAGACCGCGCCGTGCTCCACCCGGCGCTGCGCGGGGTTGGCGGTGACGATGCGGTTAAAGCTGCGGTCAAAGCCATGCGCGCCCGCATGCGAGATTACGCAGATAAAATTCGCAGCGATGGCACGTTTAAAGCCATTGTACATGTTGGCATTGGCGGTTCTGATCTGGGCCCGCGCCTGATCGCTGATGCGTTTTTAGCCGCCGCCCCCCAAGCGCTCGAGCTGCGCTTTGCAGAAAATGTAGACGGCGCGTCGGTCAATGACGCACTGGACGGCCTTGATCCGAAAACCACTCTGGTCATCGTCGTGTCCAAATCTTTCGGTACGCAAGAGACGAAAATGAACGGCGACGCGGCCCGTGACTGGCTCGGCGAATATGGTGCATCAAACATGATTGCCGTCTCGGCCAATAATGAAGGCGCGCAGGCATTCGGCATTGCGCCTGAAAACATATTTGATTTTTGGGACTGGGTCGGCGGACGTTATTCCGTCTGGAGCGCGGTCGGCCTGTCTTTGCAAATCGCTTACGGGCCAAAATTATTTGACGAATTTTTAGCCGGCGCTGCCGATATGGATGTCCATTTCCGTGACGCCGATTTTAACCAAAATATGCCTGTGATGATGGCGTTGATCGGTATTTGGAACCGAAATGCGCTCGGATATGGCAACCAAGCCGTCATCCCCTATGCGCGCCGCATTCGGAAATTGTCGGCCTTCCTTCAGCAGCTGGAAATGGAATCAAACGGTAAATCCAAAGGCCGCGACGGCACGGATGCCGGCGTTACCTGTCCCGTCATTTGGGGCGATGAAGGCACAAACGGACAGCACGCTTTTTTCCAATGGTTGCACCAAGGCACGCCGGGCGCGCCGGTGGATTTTGTGGCTGTCCTTAAAGACCATTCCGGCCGCCCTGATCATCACCGGGCATTGCTCGCCAATTGCTTTGCCCAATCCGAAGCCTTGATGGTGGGCAAGACTGAGGCTGTTGTTCGTGCAGAGATGAAAGGTGATCCCGATATTGATGCGCTTGCGCCGCAAAAGGCTTTCCCGGGAAACCGCCCGTCAACAACATTACTTTTGAACGATTTATCCCCGCATACGGTCGGCAGTCTGATTGCCCTTTATGAGCACAAGACCTTTGTCCAAGGCGTTATCTGGGGCGTAAACAGTTTTGATCAATGGGGCGTGCAATTGGGCAAAGTCCTTGCCGGCACAATCCTGAGTGAACTGGCCGGCGGCCCGGCGCAGACCCATGACAGCAGCACGGCTGCGTTAATTAAGCGGGCGACGCAAAAGTTCGCCGACTAAACTGAGCTTGCGATGTTTTACCGGAGAGAATAAAGAATGAGCATGTTCACATTTAAACAGTTTAATGACGAGAATGTTGCGGGTAAAAAACGCTTAATAACCGAACAAGCGTTAAGAGAGACATTTCCCGAAGGCTTAGCTTTGCAACTTCAGTTTCCATTCCGTGCATCAAAGGTCATTAACCGAATAATAGAAGAATATATTGCAACCCAAGTGACGATGAATGTTACTGATATAACGTACCGCACTTTGAAACAGGACGTCTTAACTGAAAGAATCAATGAAATTTTTAATGAGTTTAGACCGGGTGCACTTCAGAAAATTGCTCAATTAAGACCTACAATTGATGCACTAAGGTCCAATCCGCAGAATTTATATGCACTGGCTGGTGCGACTGAATTGACCTTTGCAAATAAGGTAAGCCGTACCTTGAGTACAACAATGGGGCCGCTATGGGAAAAAATAGCTAAAATCAGTCCTCATGTTGTAGACCCTGAGACGGATTTTGGAATCAGAATTCCAGGTGTAGACATCATTTATAAAAATATAGAAACAGGCGTCGTTGAGTATGCGCAACTTAAGACTCAACGAAATACTTTAACTGGGGGTCAGAGTGGTAGGGTTGATGCAGAATTGAGTTTGCATGACAATCCAGTGTTCTGTGCCTGTTTTTTGACATCACCAGGTTGGACTTATAATACGAAACGAAATATATCTCGACTTGCTGGGGCCGAGTTTTGGAGTAGGGTCGGTATTGACTATGATGTCGTCGTTGAAAGATTGACAGGTCTCATTCTCTCGTTGGAAGACGGGTTTGTCGATATGCTAACAGACAGCTAATTGACGTTGTGGAATTTTGCTTAGTTGTAAGACGTACTCCTTCTCCCATTCATCATCTTTAGTATTTCTGTATCTTGAGAATTTAAAATCAGCAGGTGGGGTTTTTACCTCAGATTTCATTACATCGACAATTAATTGCCCCGCTGCTTTACCTAAGGAGACAGGAACCGCGTTCCCTATTTGCTTGTACTGATCAATCAAGCCACCGCATATCTTCCAGCTATCAGGAAACTCTTGTATGCGTTTGTACTCCTGCACACTTAGGGGCCGAAGTTCTGTTGGGTGGCACAAATCTGTTGCCGGCATAGCAGGGTGTGTCACGAGTGTCGGAGCAGGTTTGTCCCAAGCCAGTCTGCGCAGGAAGCCAGTTTTACCCCCACCGGAATAGTAAGAATTCCCCAAGGCTTTTTTTTGTAGATCTTCGGGCAGGTTACGCCAGTTTTGACCATCTTTTAAGATACGATAAAATCTCAGCCTTTTTTCCGGAAACTTTACAAAGTTGTGCTCTGTGTTTCGCATGTCTCCAATGGCCTCTTCTAAGGTTCGCCACTTTTGCAAACCGTAAGTGCCTGTTTCTGAATGCGTTGGATTTAGGTTGGGGAGCCTTTTGCCATCACGACTGCAAATCATCACCACTCGTTCACGCTTTTGTGGAGACCCGAAATTAGCTGAGTTGTATAAATTAAACGAAACACCGTATCCTGCGTCTCTAAGGCGATTAAGAATGGACATCAATGCGCTTCCGCGAAGTTCTTCGCTTGAAGTATTGCTGCTATAGGTGCGTAACTTATGTGGTGTGTGAACTAGCGCCGCAGATAAAAGTCCTCTCACGTTTTCAATTATAGCAAACCTAGGCCGAATATCTAAAATTCTGTCTATAAAGGTTAGAAATACGTTGCCTCTTTCATCGTTGAAACCCTGCCTCTTACCTGCTGAGCTAAATGCTTGGCAAGGAGGCCCTCCTGCCATCAGGTCGACTTGATGTTTTTTTAATCCGGAAGCCTTAAGGATTTCACTTGATGAATAATTCCGTATATCCCCGATCAGCGCTACGTCAGGGCGGTTTTCCTCAATCGTCCGCCTGCTTGCTTTGTCGACTTCGCATGCGAGATGAGTTGTAATGCCAACCTGCTCTAAGCCAATATCCAAACCCATAGCTCCTGAAAAAAAACTCAGGCAATTTATGTTACTGTGAGCACTGTCTCTACGTGGGTGATCAAAAACATCTAAATCTACTAATTCATTTTTTCCATCATACCGTAAAACGGTGTCCCATGATAATACCCATGTGCTGCCAATTCGCTCGGCCGGAATTTTCCCATCACGTATTAGCTTGCGAATATATTGCTCTGATAATCTCAAAAATACGGAGGCCTCTTTAACTGATACATTCATAGATTTCCTTGGCGAAACTAAATATAGGTACCCGTTATGTGGTTCCGGTAGGGCAGTCAAGGCGAAAATGTATTTCAGAATCGCATTTTTACTAAACAACCTTCTTCGGCAAATCTTTGTAATTGCCCGGCCGCTTTTGGGCTGCTGATTGCATGGCTTCCATCATTTCTGTGGGCAGAAGCATGGACATGTTCCACACGGCGATATTATCGAGCGCGTCAGCCGTGCTGTGGTCGCGGCCATAGGTAATGGCGCGTTTGCAGCCATAGACAGCCAGAGGCGGCTTGGTCGCAATCTGTGTGGCCATAGCCATAACGGCGTCCATCATGGCGGCGTGATCAGCATAAACCTCGTTATACAGTCCGCGGGATTTACATTCTTCGGCATGCATTTTGCGGCCGGTATAGGCGAGCTCGCGCACAATGCCTTCCGGCATGTGGTTGAGTATGCGCGGGAAGGTGCCGACATCTGCGGTCATGCCGACATTAATCTCGTAAATGGTGATAAAGCTGTCGGCTGTGCCATAGCGCATATCGCAGGCGGTGATCAGGTCAACCCCACCGCCAAAGCACCCGCCCTGAATAGCGACCAGCACCGGGATGCGGCACTGCTCTATGGATGTGAACGCGTCTTGTAGGCGCATCACATTTTGATAAAAGTTCGCGCCATATTCCGGCTTATTTTTATCCCCGTCTCCGCCAATGCCGGCAAACATGGCCAGATCGATTCCGGCCGAAAATACCGGTCCTTCGCTTGAGATAACAATGCAGCGCGCGCGGGCATTATCGTCAATGTCGCGAATAATGGCCGGAAGCTCTGACCAGAACGCTTCGTTCATGGCATTGCGCTTTTCCGGCCGTGACATCACGATATGCGCGATGTGATTATCTATGGAAACGTCAAAACATTCATGCGTCATGGGTAGCCCCTAAAGTGTAAACAAATAGCCTTTGTTCGGCGCGCTTTGGCCGTTCAAAAGGTCTTTATAATTTTCCAAAACGGCCTCAATGCCGGTCCGGTTTTCGATCTCCAGCCAATCGCTCGCACTGTCTAAGAACGGTATCCAGCGCTCGGCCAGTTTCACGTCAAAGCCTTCGCGGCCCCAATCCGTAATGCGCTGCTTGGCATGATCCGGAGCAAAGAAAAAGGCTGTCGGGGTTGCCGTGCGTTTCGGCGGACGCTTGGTTGCGTCTTGCCAATGGGACATGCCAACCCGGCAGATATAGGTAATGTTTTCTTCAAAATGCGCTTCCAGCGTATCAATGACGGCGGCATTGCCGGACATGTCGACGACGACGGTTTTGACGTCCGGATCCATATCCGTAATGGCATCGTAAGTGTGCACGTCATGATAAAATCCGGTCGCTTCCGTGAAGGCTTTATTGCCTTCAGAGGTGAGCGCCGCGACTTTGATATTGCCGCGCGCTTTCAGGCAATAGGCCGTGCCCAGCGCCGTTTTAGACGACGCGCTCAGCAGCAGAACTTGCTCTGCGCCAAAGAAGTTTTCCGTTGCCAAAAAATCATCGATTAAAAAACTTGTGGTAAATAATGGCCGCAGCACCGGCTGCAAATCTTTATGCGCGCCGTAAGACGGGTCGGACGCCGTGAACGTGTAGCCGTTATAAAGGGCGTGCAGCTTGGCCCGGTGATCGGCTGTGTCAGCAAAGCCGAACGGGTTGACCTTGCCCGGCTTCATATCGAAAGATTTGGTAATCGGGAAAAATCCGTAAATTTCTTGGCCGGCGGTAATGTTCTCGCAATTGGATTGCGTGACGGTGGCGTAACCCCAAACCGGCATGCGGCCGCTTCCGGCCCGGTCTATGCCGTAAGCTTTGGGATCAAAGAACCCCCAATAGCCGATCTGATCGCCGGTCACCATATAGGTCACATTGTTTGCCGTCAGCGCCCAAGGGCCGACAGAGACCCGAATGTGTTCGGCGGCAAGCTCGGCCTCGCCGGCTTTAAGATATGTGACATCGGCAAAATCGGTCTTGTTGACCAAAAGTGTTTCGTTACTCATTTAAAAACCTTTTCATTATCGCAGGCAATCAGAAGCTGGCCGGCCAATCCGGCGCGGCGGTGGTAGTGAATCGCCTTGTAATCATCATTGGACACGGCTTCAAACATAGCGCTCGCATTGGCATAGCGCACAATGGCGACGGCGTCCCATTCCTGCCCGTCGACCTTGGCTCCTTGGCCGCCGCCGATCAAAAACGCATTGGCATTACCGCCAAATACCGTTTCTACTCCGTCAATATTGCGCGATTTCAGCATAGCGCCAAACCCTTTGGCGTAGCGGGCATAGGCGGCGCGACCGGATAAAGTCTCGGACGCTTCGGGCCTGTCCTCTTTATACGTCGCCTTATCTTTGAACTTTAACAGATTGAGCATAAAGACCGGCTGTCCGGCTTTGGGATGACCGAGAAAGGCTGCGATCTGCTCCGGCGTCGGGTCAAGGGCGTTCAGCGTTGCCATTACATATACCCCGGATGCTGCATGACGTTTGAGATCGTTTTTTCAAGCAACTCATCCGGCACAAAGAAATCGGCGGCGAGCGGCCCGTCATAACCCGGCTGTTGATATTGCTTCATATCGGTGACGCCGTGTTCGCGCAGGAGCAATTCATCGATGTAGAAATTACCGGTATTGGTTTTGGCATCAGAGGTGAAAATGATGTGCGCGGCATCGGCCAGAATATCAGTTGTGCGGCTCATCTTGGCCATGCTGTCACCGCCAAGAACATTGCGCACGGCGGCTGTATCAATGGACGTCATCGGCCAGAGCGAGTTCACCGCAATCCCCATATCCCGAAATTCTTCCGCCATACCCAGCGTGCACATGCTCATTCCGTATTTCGCCATTGTATAGGCCGTGTGGTTTTTGAACCATTTCGGTGACATATCCAGAGGCGGCGCCATATTCATTATATGCGGGTTGGATGAGTTTTTCAGATGGGGCTGACATAATTTTGAAAGCAGAAATGTGCCGCGCGCATTGACCTGATTCATCAGGTCATATTTTTTCAAGGTCGTCAGCGCCGTCGGTGTCAACGAAATTGCGCTGGCATTATTGACGCAAATATCAATCCCGCCAAACTTATCCATACAAGCGCCCACAGCTTTATCCACAGCCGCCTCGTCGCGAATATCGCACACAACGGGTAATGCCTTACCCCCCGCAGCTTCAATCTCTTTCGCGGCCGTAAAAATTGTCCCCGCCAATTTAGGGTGCGGCTCTGCGGTTTTGGCCGCAATCGCGACATTGGCGCCGTCACGCGCACAGCGTTTGGCAATCGCCAGTCCAATCCCGCGCGATCCGCCAGACATGAAAATCGTTTTACCCTTTAAGGACATGCATCTCTCCTATGTGAAACACTACGCTAGGGTAGATGCGCCAAAGCCTCAAGCCTCCACGCAAACATGGTAGTGCAACAGAACTGAATTATGAGAGTGAAAGGAATGCTTAACCAAAATTAACCATGTTTCTTTACGATCTCACACGTTGATTCGTTTTTGAAAGACCGTGAAGCCATGCGCCATATAAGCCTTATCGTGACGACCTTTGCCCTGACAGCCTGCTCTTTCGGCGAATATGGCACACCACAACCCGTCTATCACAACACACAGCCGGCTCATTATGGTGCGTCCTATAAGGCTCAGGCCCATTGCGCGCCGCTATGCCTGCCATATGGTCAGCCACATCACGCTCCTATGCCGAGTTACAATATGGCGCCCGTGCAACATAATTATGCACTCCAAAGCCACGCGCCCTCTTATAGCGCGACCAATGCGCCAAACCTGCGCGGTCCCTATAGTCCATATGACAATCCCCATGCCGCACGCGGTTATAAATACGCTTCTGCTGGTGCGGTCCTCTATGATTTTGACTCTGAACTTTATGGCATTCAAGGCAGAGCGGGATATCAATCCGCAGGTTTATTTGGAGGTGAACTAGAGGCGTCAATAGGCCTCTCGACGGATAGCTCCCAACTGGGCACAGCCACAGTGACACGGGACATAGACTACTCTATCGCCGCTTTCGGAGTTGCCCGGATACCTCTGAATGAAAAAATCAACTTTCTTGGGCGGGCAGGTCTTCATTCCACACGAGTCGCCGACACCTTTGAGGATGGGGCGACACTACTAAGTTCCGCCGATACAGATGCAGGCCTAGCCTTTGGTATCGGCGTTGAATATGCGCTTAGTTCTCGCAATAGCCTCAGGCTAGATCATACGCGCTATGACCTAGATGCTGGCGGCGCGGATTCTGTCTCCTTGGCGTTTGCCACAAAATTTTAATCTACGCCGTCGGCGCAGTCTCTTTCTGCCGCATCCATAAATCAGCATAGAGGCCTTGCTGTTTCAGCAGAGATTTATGCGTGCCGCGTTCGACTATCTTACCGTCATCCATGACCAATATCATATCCGCGCGTTCAATCGTTGAGAGGCGGTGAGCAATCACGAGGGTCGTACGGTTAGCAGAAGCCCGCTCTAGCGCCGCCTGAATATCGCGCTCCGTGGCACTATCAAGCGCCGATGTCGCCTCGTCTAGAATCAAAATCGCGGGGTCTTTTAACAGCGTCCGCGCAATCGCGACGCGCTGTTTTTCTCCGCCCGATAGCTTCAAGCCGCGCTCCCCGACAATCGTCTCATAGCCCTTAGGCAAGCTCTGGATGAAGTCATGGATTTGCGCATCACGCGCTGCGTCTTCAATCTCGCCTTGGCTGGCCGTGGGCCGCGCATAGCCAATATTATAGCCAATCGTGTCATTAAATAGAACCGTGTCTTGCGGAACGATGCCGATGGCTTGGCGCACGGAAGATTGGGTCAGATCGTCAACATTTTGTCCATCAATCAAGACCGCGCCAGATGCCAAATTATAAAACCGAAATAAAATTCGCGACAGCGTGGACTTCCCAGCCCCCGTCGGGCCAACCACGGCGACCGTTTGCCCGGGCGCAATCTCAAAACTGATATCTCGTAAGATCGGCCGATCCTCATCATAGCGAAACTCGACATTCTCAAAACTAATGCGCCCCGTTACGTCGCGCAATTCACTTGCTGCGGCGATATCCTGCACCTCAGCTTCTTGCTCCATAAGGGTGAACATTTTTTCCATATCTGTCAGGGCCTGTTTGATTTCGCGATACGCGAAGCCAAGGATATTAAGCGGTCGGTATAGCTGCGTCATAATCAAAGTCACGGCGGTGATATCGCCAATGCTCATCCGCCCGCCAACAATTTCATAGGCCGCAAGACCCATCATCAAGACCAGCCCCAAATTCATGAGAAAGCTCTGCCCAATATTGACCGTCGCCAATGACGTTCGTGAGCGAATTGCGGCTTTCTGATAGCCTTCCATCGCGCCGTCATAGCGCGAGGTTTCAAACTCTTCCGCGCCGAAATATTTGACGGTCTCATAATTCAAAAGACTATCGACCGCCTTGCCAGCCGCTTCGGTGTCGCGGCGGTTCATCTCTCGTCTGAACTTTAATCGCCACTCAGTCGTCATAATGGTGAACGCTACATAGCTGACGACGATGAAGACGGCGATGGCCGAGAACCATCCATTATAGGCCAGCCAAAAGGCAATCGCCGCTAAGATTAACTCCACGAATGTCGGGCCAATATTGAACAGCAAGAACCGAAACAGAAAATCAATCGACCGCACACCGCGTTCGATAATTCGTGACAGCCCGCCCGTGCGCTTATCTAAATGATAGCGTAGCGAGAGATTGTGCATGTGAGCAAATGTCCCCGTCGCGACGCTGCGTTGCGCAAATTGCGCGACAGGTGCAAAAATATACTCTCGGCCTTCAGTCAACATAACCGAGAGCAATTTAAGCGCCCCGTAACCCACAACAAACCCAATTACACCAATCCAGACCGCGCCCCAACTCTGGCCCAGCCCTTGCGCCTTTGCCGTCGCATCCACCGCCCAACCAAA
The DNA here is from genome assembly GCA_938015875.1 of uncultured Robiginitomaculum sp. GTDB lineage: Bacteria > Pseudomonadota > Alphaproteobacteria > Caulobacterales > Maricaulaceae > Robiginitomaculum. The sequence goes on from CALLXE010000058.1 coordinate 67,579, forward strand.
CAAGAAGGGCGAACCCACAGCCAAAACTTTGGATGTAATCGTCAGAATAATCGCTGACAGCGTGCGCAATTTAAACGCCCAATTCCCATCAGGCCAAAGGTAGGGCTTTAGCCGGAGCAGCCCTTTTAACTGTGTGAGCAATTTCTCTTCATTGCGTATTTCAGATGTGTTTGGCGGCATCGCTTTCATGTGGCGGGTCTATCGCGGCTTGTAAACCCAATGCTAACCCTCTTCTGTTATGAAACAGATAATAAGATTTACAGTAAGATTTCAAGGTGGATAGATTGTGTCGAGTAAGGCCGTCAAAAACATAATGCCAGTGCAGCCACGCGGCTCAGATCGGCGGGGGCAAAATCGTCCTGGTCAACAGGATTGGCGTATTAATCAACGCTCTTATAACTTTATTGGTGCAACCTTTGATCCGCTGACGCCCATGCAGACTCTGGCGCGCGCAAAATGGATGACAGCCAATCACGGCTTTCGTTTCATCGTGACCCCGAATGTTGACCATCTTGTCCGCCTCGCCAAAGAGCCTGACGTCTTCAAACCCTTATACGAAGCCAGCTGGCTTTCTGTCTGCGATTCTCGCATTTTAGAGTTACTCGCCAAATTTTCAGGCGTCCCCCTCAAAGCCGTACCAGGCTCTGACCTGACGCAACAATTATTTGATAATGTGATTACGCGTGACGACACCATTAATGTCATTGGGGCAGATGACGAGATTATCGCGAAAATGAAATCGCTCTATGGTTTCGATAAGATCAACCATCATCAACCGCCTTTTGGCTTACGAAACAAGCCAGACGCCGTTGCTGCCGCCGCTGATTGGGTTGCCAAACACCCTGCCCGCTATACTTTTATCTGTGTGGGCAGTCCGCAACAGGAAATGGTCGCTAATGCGTGCCTGACGCGCGGCGATTGTGTCGGTCTGGGTCTGTGCGTAGGCGCATCGCTAGAATTCCTCACAGGCCGTGTTAAACGCGCGCCAAAATGGATGCAAAGCGCCCGCCTAGAATGGCTCTTCCGCTTGGCCTCAGAACCCAAGCGCCTCTGGAAACGCTACCTAGTCGAAGGCCCAAAAATCTTCTGGCTCTGGATTAAATGGACCCTTAACAAAAAATCGGCTTAGTCCATACCGCCTCAATTTTGTTACTACCAGCTGCTTTACTCATCAGTAAGACCTAACAGCAATTAATGCTGCCAGATGCTTGCCTTTGCAGGTCTTTCAATTCTAAAGTCATTTTAAACATCGGGGAGATGTAAGATGATTGATGATAAAGCTATGCCGCATTTGGCAGATATTCCGCGCCACCAGGCCACGATTTATGGTAATAAACCTGCCATGTGGTTTGAAGGGACGGAGACCAGCTATGCTGATTTAGACTCGCGGTCCAACCAAATCGCAAATGGCTTGATTGAGGCAGGCATAAAACCCGATAGCCGCGTCGCCTATTTGGGCAAAAACATGGATGTGTTTTACGAAATCATGTTCGGGGCCGCCAAGGCACGGACAACCATGGCGCCAATGAACAACCGCCTCGCTGCCCCAGAATTGGAATTTGTTTTAGGCGATAGTCAGTCTGAAATTTTATTCATCGCGCAGGATTATTATGATGTCGCAGCGCAAATCCTGCCGCAATGCCCCGCGATAAAAACTGTCATAGCGCTGGATGGGGGCCACGCAACGTGGCCATCATATGCCCAGTGGCGCGACTCGCAGAATGAAGATGACCCGCAATTAACTCACCATATGGACGATGACGTTTTGCAACTTTATACCTCTGGCACAACTGGGCTGCCAAAAGGTGTCCAGTTGACCAATGGCAATTTCAACGCCTTTTTTGGTCAAGCCAATAATCTGCTATGGGCAGCTTATGAGCCAGGCGATCCCGTGATTGACGCAATGCCGCTCTTCCACATTGCAGGCGTGAATATAGGCCTACTCAGTTTCATTCAGGGCGCGAAAGCCGTCATCTTACGCGAGGTTCACCCCGTCGCGATTTTGGATTTAATCGAACAGCAAAAAATCGCGCATGGCTTTTTGGTTCCTGCTGTTATCCTCATGTTGACCCAAGTCCCAGGCGTAGAAAAGCGTGATTTTTCTTCGTTCAAAATTATGACATATGGGGCATCGCCGATTGCAGAGAGTTTACTGTTAGAGGCGGCGGATTTATTTGGCTGTCAATTTACGCAAGTTTACGGCCTGACTGAAACGGCGGGTGTTGGCACGTATATGCCGCCCGAAGATCATGATCCTGCGCGGGGTAAATTACGCTCTTGTGGTATCCCCTACCCCGGCACAGAAATTCTCTGCTTCGGGGAAGACGGTAAAGCTGTCGCGCAAGGCGCCGTCGGTGAGATTGCCATCAAATCCCCCGTCGTCATGAAGGGGTATTGGAACAGGCCCGAAGCCACGGCCGAGGCTGTGCGGGATGGTTGGTTTTATACAGGCGATGCGGGTTATTTTGACGAGGAAGGGTTCCTCTACATCCATGACCGCGTCAAAGATATGATTGTCACTGGCGGTGAGAATGTTTACCCCGCGGAGGTCGAAAATGCCCTCTTTAGCCACTCTGATGTGGCCGATGTTGCCGTTGTCGGCGTGCCGGATGAGCGCTGGGGTGAAGCCGTCAAAGCGATCATCGTGCCTAAGCCTGGACGCGAGCCAAATGAAGGCGATATCATCGCTTACGCCAAGACTCGCATTGCGGGATATAAATGCCCAAAATCGGTGGATATCCACCCACAGCCCTTGCCGCGGAACCCATCTGGCAAAGTCTTGCGGCGACAATTGCGTGAACCCTATTGGAAAGACAAAGGCCGCAATGTGGGCTAAAGAATTTTCGCGGCGATGTTAGAAAATACGCCTTTGCCCGACGGTGTGCCCGCGTCGCTGGCCTTGCGGATATTCATAGTCAGTGGGATAGCCCCCAGATAATCTATACCGAGTTTTTGGGCGTCGCGTTTCGCGCCGCCATCACCAAATATGTGATGCTCAGACCCGCAATCAGGACAG
>CALLXE010000059.1 GCA_938015875.1 uncultured Robiginitomaculum sp.
CTCTGATTGCTCTAAATCATCTTGGGGGAAATGCACGCCGTCCGCGCCGACTTCAAAGGCCAGATCGGCGTCTTTACCGATTAAAAATTGATGAGATTTTTGAAAGCAAATTTGGCGCAGCTTTGCTGCCATACTTGCGCGATCATCCGCCCCGAAATGCCGATAAATCACCGCGCATCCGCCGGGCAAATTTTTCGCGGCATCACTGATATTGATGCGCGGATCAGACAGCAGCACAAGGGGCGAAAGGCGGCACGGGGCGCGCAAATGATCGGCGCGCGCCCGGCCCAAAACGGCAGCAACACTTGCCACGCCGGTGCTGCCGCTATATGTCCACGCCTTATGAATATTACCGCTCCTGAAATGACAATCTCTGATCGCCGCGCCGCTATCTTATCGCGGATTGACGCATCTACCAAGGGCCGCGCCAATGAAGCCGCCGTGACCTTAGTCGCCGTTTCAAAAGTGCAGCCGGATGCGCGCCTCAAAGCTATGCTCAGCGCCGGGCAGACTGTATTTGGTGAAAATCGCGTTCAGGAAGCCGTGGCGCATTGGGGCGAGAGCTTTGCCGCCGAACGCGCGCGGCTTACTCTGCATCTGATTGGCCCGCTGCAGACCAATAAAGCCCAAGAGGCGGTAGATTTCTTTGACGTGATTGAAACGCTGGACCGGGAGAAACTGGCAAAATTTATCGCCAAGGCGGCGCAAGCTTCCGGAAAATGCCCGCAGCTTTTCGTTCAGGTCAATACCGGGGAGGAGCCGCAGAAAGCCGGCGTTATGCCCGCTGATGTGGACGCGTTTATTAAATCTGCCCGCGACGTTTACGATTTGCCGGTAACCGGCCTGATGTGTATTCCGCCGGCCGATCAGGCCCCGTCTCCGCATTTTATTATGCTGTCGCAAATGGCCGCGCGAAACGGTCTCAAAGATTTATCTATGGGCATGAGCGCAGATTTTGAAACGGCCTGCGCTCTGGGCGCGACCCATGTCCGGGTCGGGTCAGCTCTGTTTGGCGCGCGCGCCTAGCTCGCAGGCGTAACAACAGACGGAGCCGCAATACATTCTGCTATTTGCTTTTCTGCTGTTGTTGTTGCCTGAGAAACAATACCGATAAGAGCTGAAACCTGAACGGGGCTCAAGGTCCCTGCCGCAGGTGACATTGAGAAACCTGCGACACCAAGGCTTTTGTTTCCTGCCGCTTGAGTACCTGCAATTATTCCCTCAGCTTGCTCTTCAGCTGTCTCTTGATCTGCCGGCTTAACAGAATATGCTGTCTCAATGTCAGATTTACTTAGTGCAGGCGGAACTTTGGCAACTGAGTAATTATAATATACAGCCATATAGGCTCCCACAATACGGGGGGCCAAGCCATCATATCCCTCAAGCGTAGACGCTATAATGCCGCCGGTATCAAGGCCTCCGACTCGCAAATGTTCTCGTAGCAACTCCACGCTCAGCAAAGTCTTACTTGTTGTTGCGTCACTCGCCTGACGAATGACACAGGAGGTTTTAACAATTGCTTCGCCAATGGTTTCCGGGCTTCCGTGACTTTGAAGGTTAGGTTCCAATAATGGAAGCGCTGCGCTCAAAGCCGTACTAAACACCAGATTCGAAGGCGCGGTTTCAATTCCTGCCCCAATGCCTGTATAAGCCCCCGCCACTATACCCAAAACATTAAATACCCGACGTGTACGATCGGAGCCTTTCAGGCCCTTACCATAATCATTTAATACTACTTTGGCAGCTTCGATAGCCGCCGGCACAGAGCTGGGATTCTGAAGTAATACGGTCTGATTTACTCCAAATTGTTTTTCTGTTTTGGTCGCACAAGCGCCTAATAACAGAATGCAAGATACAGCCGTAGTTTTAAAAAAAAATGATTTCATGATTTCGCCCCTTATAAGAGCAAATTATCACATGTTAATGAATTTGCAAGGGTCGTCAAAACTTGACCTTACGGGCCAAAAGGCCCATTTGCACTTCATGACCGAACAGGTAAAAAATAATGATGTCAGCGTGGTGACTTTGGGTTGCCGGTTGAACGCCTATGAGAGCGATGTGATGGCGCAAAATGCGCGCCTGTCCGGCCTTAAATCGGCTGTCATTATCAATACTTGCGCCGTGACCAATGAAGCCGTTCGCGCCTCGCGGCAAGCCGTGCGCAGGGCGAAAAAAGACAATCCGAACGCCGCAGTCATTGTGACGGGCTGCGCCGCGCAGGTTGATCCCAAAGCCTTCGCCGATATTGAGGGCGTGGACCGGGTCATCGGTAATGCAGAGAAAATGCAGCCGCAAATTTTCAACGGCCTTATGGACGACGGCGAGCCGATCCGCGTTAATGACATTATGTCCGTCACCGAGCACGCGCCGCAGCTTTTATCCGGCAGCAATATGCCGGATGAGAAATTGCAATCTCGCACCCGCGCCTTTGTTCAGGTTCAAAACGGTTGTGACCACCGTTGCACGTTTTGCATTATTCCGTATGGACGGGGCAATTCGCGCAGCGTTCCCGCCGGCGAAGTTGTCGCCCATGTTAAAAAACTGGCCGCGCAGGGTTATAAAGAAGTGGTCTTGACCGGCGTTGATATTTCAAGTTGGGGCACGGATTTGCCCGGAACGCCGCCTTTGGGCGATTTGGTGCGGCGCATTTTAAAGCTGGTTCCTGATCTGCCGCGCATCCGCTTGTCCTCCATTGATTTGGCTGAGATTGATGACGTACTTTTGAATGTGATTAAACACGAGCCGCGCTTTGTGCCCTATCTGCATTTATCCCTGCAACACGGCGACAGCCTGATTTTAAAACGCATGAAACGCCGTCATTCGCGCGAAGATGCGATTACGCTTTGCCGGAAACTCAGAGAGGCGCGCCCGAACATGGCGTTTGGCGCGGATATCATCGCCGGCTTTCCGACTGAAACGCAAGCGCAATTTGAGCAGAGCCTGTCGATTATTGATGTGATTGATATTGCATGGCTGCACGTTTTTCCGTTCTCGCCCAAAGCGGGAACGCCGGCAGCGAAAATGCCGGCCGTGCCGGGCAATATTATCAAAACGCGCGCCAAAAGCTTGCGCGCCGCCGGAGTGGCAGCCCGTATGCGGCATTTTAAAAACCGCACAGGGGATGAGGACACGCTGCTTGTTGAGAAAGACGGGTTCGGCCGCTTGGCAGATTTCACGCCGGTATCTTTTACGCCCTGCGGCGCGAAAACCGGCGAGTTGCGCCCGGTCACGCTGACGGGCTACGATAGCGAGCACATGAACGGGACTTTGGACTGATATGGCTGATGAGAAAAAAAAGGGCGGCTTTTTTAAGCGCGCCTTCGGACTGAAATCCAAAGATGAAAAGCTGGCCGAAGAAGCGGCCGCAAAAGCGCAGGCGCAGCAGCAGATTGACGCGCAAATGGCTGCGCGCATGGCCGCCATTAATGCCGCCGCCTTAAAATCTGCCCGCGAGCAGGACGCCGCCGCCGCAGGGACGCAAATTGATGACGCCGAGGCTGCCCGTCTTGAGCTCGAGGAAAAACGAAAAGCTGAAATTCAGGCCGCCAAAGATGTGGAGCGCGCCAAGCAATTAGCAGAAGAGCGCGCCCGACGCGAAGCAGACGCCGCAAAGCAGGCGGAGCTTGAAGCAAAACGCGAAGCAAAAGCAGCGCGGCTTGCTGAGGAAAAATCGGCGGCAGAGGCCAAAGCGCAAGCAAAGCGCGAAGCCGAAGAACAAGCGCGTCTGGAGGCTGAAGCGCAGCGGGCCAAAGACGAAGCGCAGGCACTGGAACGCGCCCGCAAAGAGCAAGGCGAGCAAGAAGCCGCTGCCCTGAAAGCCCGGCAGGACGCAGAGGCCAAAGCCCGCGCGGCGAAACTGGAATCAGAGCGCCTTGAAGCAGAGCGTCTTAAAGCGCAGGCCGCTGAAAAGGCCGCCGCCGATGAGGCCGCCCGCCTTAAAGCCGCCGCGAAAGCCCAAGAGGCAGCGACCGCCAAGCGCTTAAAGCGCGAAGCCGAAGAGGCTGACCGACGGGCGCTTGAGGCGCAAAAACGCGCCGAATTTGATGCGGCCCAACGCGATCGTGAAGCTCTTGAGGCTGCCGAGCGCGCCCGCCTTAACCCGGAGCCTGAAATTAACCCGGCGGCGGAAACCGGATTTTTAAATCGCATTACCAAAGGCCTGTCCAAATCTACCGGTAAAATGTCGGACGGTCTGTCGACAATGTTTAAAAAACGGACACTGGACGACGAAGCGCTTGAAGAACTGGAAGATTTGCTGATTGCCTCTGATTTGGGCATTGGCGCCGCCACCAAAGTCACAACGGCTTTGTCCGCAGATAAATTTGATAAACAGATCACAGATATGGAAATCAAAATCGCACTCGCCGATGTGATTTCCGATATTTTGACGCCGCTGGAACGGCCCATCGTCCTGACATCGGCCAAACCGCAAATCATGTTATTTGTCGGCGTAAACGGATCCGGCAAGACCACGACTTTGGGCAAGCTGGCCAAGCGCTATACCGATCAGGGCAAAAAAGTGCTGCTTTGCGCCGGTGATACCTTTCGCGCCGCCGCCGTTGAGCAGCTCACGGTTTGGGGCGAGCGCGCCGGCGCGCCCGTTGTCTCCGGTAAAGACGGCGCGGACGCCGCCGGATTGGTTTATGACGCAATAGAAAAAGCCCGCGCGGAGAATTACGACATTCTGATGATCGATACCGCCGGGCGATTGCAAAATCGCACTGAGCTTATGGACGAATTATATAAAGTCGTACGGGTGATTAAGAAACAGGACGAAAGCGCGCCACATCATTCCATCCTCGTGCTGGACGCGACGGTGGGACAAAACGCGCTGACCCAGACGGAAGTATTTACCAAAACCGCCGGCGTGACGGGATTAATCATGACCAAGCTCGACGGCACCGCCAAAGGCGGCGTTCTGGTAGCGCTGTCAGATAAGTTCAAACTGCCCATCCATCATATCGGAATTGGCGAGCGTATTGAGGATTTGGAAAACTTCTCCGCGCCGGTGTTTGCTGCCGCACTGTCCGGGGTTGCTGACGCCGTCCTTGAGGGCTAAAGCCCAAGCGATGAGCACAGTTTTTCCATGACTGACGGAACGCTTTTTGCGGCGGGCCTGATGATTATCTCTGCGATTACCCATGCGGGGATTGGGGTGGCGATAAAATCGGCAAAAGACAAACTTGTCTTGCGGGCCATGATCGGCGGCACGTGTTTTTGCTCAGCCTTATTGCTTGTATTTTTTGTGCCCCTGCCGGCGGCGGGCGCATGGGTATTTTTAATCTGCGGGGCGATCATTCATTTTATTTACCAAATGGCGCAAGTCGCTGCGTTTCAGCGCGGCGACATGTCGTTGGTTTATCCCGTCATGCGCGGCGCATCTCCGGCGATGGCGGCTGTGTTTGCGTTTATTATTTTAAAAGAAACCCTGAGCCCGCTTGAGACAATCGGACTGGGCATTTCTGCACTGGCCCTGATCGGGTTTGGTTGGCCGGAAAAATCAGCGCCCAAAGATGCCTCGGCGGCCATTGGTTTTGCCCTTCTCTGCGCGCTGATGATTGCGCTTTATTCTGTTGTCGACGCCGGCGGCATGCGGGAAAACCGGGCGGCGACCGGACAGGTTTTCAGTTATCTGGTTTGGTTCTTTCTGCTTGATGGCATTGGAATTATGAGCCTGACCTTTGCGCGGCGGCGCAGCACTTTGCGGGCGGATATAGCCGCCCATGCCAAAGTCGGGATACCGGCCGGCCTGTTTACACTCGTCACATTTGGGCTTGCGCTTTATGTGTTTTCCATTGCGCCGGTTGCGCAAATGGCGGCTGTGCGGGAAACCAGCGTGGTCTTCGGCGCGGTGTTCGCCGCAGTCTTGCTGAAAGAACCGTTTGGCCGGCGGCGCATTACACTCGCCTGTGTTTTGGCCGGCGGATTGATGCTCATGCAGATCGGATAGCCCGGCCTCTTGCCAATTCGGCCGGATTGCGGCACACCGCGACTATGACCGATAAAGACCCAATTATTCCTGCAACAACCGCTGCGCCCAAAGCCCCGTTTTGGGTGGATTTCGGGCCGATCCTCGTTTTTGTGGCGCTGTTCCAAATCATGCGGCGCATGCCCGCTTACGAAGCCTCAGCGATTTATTGGGCGACCGGCGCGTCAATGATCGCGATTGTGTTTGCGCTGGCTTATTCCAAATACGTTATCAAACATGTGTCAGGCCAGCTTTGGCTGACCGCGTTCTTATTAATCGTAATGGGCGCGCTGACGATTGGCCTTCAGAACGATACCTTCATTAAGGTCAAACCAACCATACTCAACGCTCTGTTCGGCGTTGCGATTATCATAATGCTGTTTTTCAAGAAAAATCCGATGAAACTGCTTATGGGCAGCGCATTTGACATGCCGACGGATAAATGGCGCGGACTGGCTGTCGCTTGGGCGCTGTTCTTTTTTGCCATGGCGGCCCTTAACATAGTAATCTGGAAAAACTTTTCAGAGAACTTTTGGGTGAATTTCAAACTGCTTGGCTTTATGCCCCTGACCTTTATCTTTGTGATCGGGACCATGCCTTATATTTGGAAACATTCCGACCTGAAAGATCGTCAAAACGGTTCCTAAGGGCCTTCACCCTTAACGCAGATTAACTCTTTGCCTGCGGTTTGTTCAGCCCGCGTTCAGAGCTCATTGTCTATTACAGACTTAACGAAGGCAGTTTTCTCTCTCTTACCGCCTTTGTTCCCCTTAAGCGTTTACGCTTTCTCGGGTTGCCCGGCGGCGCGTCTCTCTTATTTCGCCGCCAGGCAGCCCGTTTTTTTTACTTTGTCTTGCGTGAAATGCCGCATTCTTTTTTATCCCCAAGCGATTGCGACTTTGCGCCGCTGTGCGTATAAGCGGGCCATATCTTGAGGCACGCCCATACGACGGCGTTCCCATTAATTGCGAAAGGCAAAATCATGGCATCACTCGATAGTTTTAAGTGCGAACGCACGATGAAAGTACGCGGCGGGGAATATACTTATTTCGACCTGAAGGTCGCTGAGGAAAATGGCCTGAAAGGCGCGTCGAAACTTCCGAAATCCCTTAAGGTTCTTTTGGAAAACCTTCTGCGTCATGAAGACAATAAGACCGTCACCAAAGCTGACATTGAAGCGATTGTTGATTGGCTTGGCCCGAAAACATCGACCCACGAAATTGCCTATCGTCCCGCCCGCGTTTTAATGCAGGATTTCACCGGCGTTCCGGCCGTCGTTGATCTGGCTGCAATGCGCGACGCAATGGCAGCGCTCGGCAAATCTCCTGACTCTATTAACCCGCTGAACCCTGTACATTTGGTTATCGATCATTCTGTCATGGTTGATTATTACGGCACGCCGCAAGCGTTTGCGAAAAACGTAAAGCGCGAATATGAGCGTAATGGCGAGCGTTATGATTTCCTGAAATGGGGCCAAGGCGCCTTTGATAATTTTGCTGTTGTGCCTCCGGGCACCGGTATTTGCCATCAGGTGAATTTAGAAAACCTGGCGCAAACCGTTTGGACAAAAACTGAGGGCGGCAAAACATATGCGTTCCCGGATACGCTTGTCGGAACAGATTCTCACACAACCATGATTAACGGCCTGTCCGTTCTGGGTTGGGGCGTTGGCGGCATTGAAGCCGAAGCGGCTATGCTCGGCCAGCCTGTCTCTATGCTGATCCCGGAAGTTGTCGGGTTTGAACTCACCGGTAAAATGGTCGAAGGCTCTACCGCGACTGACCTTGTTTTGACCGTTGTGCAAATGCTGCGCGAAAAAGGTGTTGTCGGTAAATTTGTCGAGTTCTACGGCGAAGGCCTGAACACGTTGTCTCTCGAGGACCAAGCGACCATTGCCAATATGGCCCCGGAATATGGCGCGACCTGCGGCTTTTTCCCGGTTGACGATGACACGCTGAAATATTTGCGCGCCACCGGCCGTGACGAGAACCGTATTGAATTGGTTGAAGCCTATGCCAAGCAGCAAGGCCTTTGGCGTGATGATTCTGTGCCGGTCTTTACCGACACAATCAGCCTGAATATGAGCACGGTCGTACCGTCTATTTCCGGACCGAAACGCCCGCAAGACAAAATCGCCCTGAAAGGCGCAAACCGCAAATTTGCAACGATTTTGCGCGACGAGTATAAAAAGACCCCAACCGGTGACAGCGCCGTTGCCGTTAAAGGCCGCAACTTTGATGTTGATCACGGTGATATTTTCATCGCGGCGATCACGTCCTGTACCAATACATCCAACCCGTCCGTTTTGGTCGGCGCCGGCCTTTTGGCCAAGCGCGCCAATGAGCTGGGTCTGACCGTCAAGCCTTGGGTGAAAACGTCCTTGGCGCCGGGGTCACAGGTCGTCGCGGAATATTTGGAAAAAGCCAAACTTCAGCCGGAACTCTCTAAACTCGGCTTTGATGTTGTCGGCTTTGGCTGTACGACCTGTATCGGTAACTCCGGGCCTCTCGCGCCGGAGCTTGCCGAAGCGATTGCCGACGGTGATTTGGTGTCCTGCTCTGTCCTGTCCGGTAACCGTAATTTTGAAGGCCGTATCGGTCCGGATATTAAAGCTAACTTCCTGGCGTCACCGCCGCTTGTCGTTGCTTACGCTCTGGCCGGCTCTATGCATCATGACTTTGAAGCCGACCCGCTCGGCACAGACAAAGACGGTAATGATATATACCTGCGTGATATTTGGCCAAACTCTGCAGATATTGCTGAGGTTGTCCGCAAGGTTATCACCCGCAAAATGTTCTCTGAGCGTTATGCAGACCTGTATAAAGGCGACAAAGAATGGCAGAAAATTAAAGTCGGTGGCGGCAAAACATATGAATGGGCGCCAAAGTCCACATATGTGCGTAACCCGCCTTACTTCGAAGGCATGACCATGACGCCGGACCCGGTCAAAGATGTCAAAGGCGCGAATTTGCTCGCCCTGTTTGGCGATTCGATCACAACCGATCATATCAGCCCGGCCGGTAATATTAAGCATGACGGCCCGGCCGGCGATTATCTGAACGATAACAAAGTGCCTAAAGCCGAGTTTAACTCCTTTGGCTCGCGGCGCGGTAACCACGAAGTTATGATGCGCGGCACATTTGCCAATATTCGCATCAAGAACCAAATGGTCCCCGGCACAGAAGGCGGCGTTACAAAATACGTCCCGACCGGCGATGTCATGCCGATCTATGACGCTGCCGAAAAATACCAAGCGGCCGGCAAAGATCTGGTTGTTATGGCCGGCTCTTTATACGGTAACGGATCGTCGCGCGATTGGGCGGCCAAAGGCACAATCCTGCTGGGCGTTAAAGCCGTCATCGCTGAGAGCTTTGAGCGTATTCACCGCTCGAACCTGATCGGTATGGGCGTCCTGCCGGTTGAGTTTGAAAACGGCGACAGCTGGGAGTCCCTCGGTATGAAGGGTGATGAGACCGTGGACGTGACCGGCATTACGACGCTTAAGCCGCGCGGAACCGTGGATATCGCCATTACCTATCCTGACGGCAAGACCAAAACCGTTAAGGGCCGCGTTCGCATCGATACCGATAACGAGCACGAATACTTTAAAAACGGCGGCATTTTGCAATATGTCCTGCGGAACCTGGCCCGCGACGCCGCATAATGCGGCGCGCAGATTAAATCAGAAAAGCCCTCGCATTAATTGTGAGGGCTTTTTTATTTCCGCAACGACCGTCCCATCCTTTGAAAGCTCACCTCATGTCTGAAATGTCTCTATACAGCGCCGTCGTCCCGACCCTTGATCACCGCATGGCCAATCTTGCGCATATATTGCGGACCGGCCAAGCCAATGCGGCCGAGCGGAAAATTGATGAGGCCGTATTTCTTAATGCCCGCCTCGCGCCGGATATGGCGAGCCTGATTGGGCAAGTGCAGCTGGCCACCGCTATTGCCAAGGCCTGCCCGTACCGCATCACAGGACAAACGCCGCCCGTCTATGAAGATGACCAAGTGACATTTGATGATCTTTACGCGCGTATTGAAAAAACCCGCAAAGACATCGCGGTCTTCAATCCCGAAGATTTAGCAGGATTAGAAACCCGCGAATTTGAAGTCAAGATGGGTCCGAATATGCGCAACTTCACCGGCATTTCCTACGCGTCCGGCTTTACTATGCCTAATGTGATTTTCCATTGCGCCACCGCATACAATATTCTGCGCCATAATGGCGTCCCGCTGGGTAAGGCTGATTTCTTTAATGTGTAAATTTCGCGCTCAATAAAAAGCGGGGCAAAACCGCAGGGCTCCGGAGCGAAGCGCGCCGGTAAATACTAATTGCTGAACAAAGGCGCTGTCAGTCTCGCCATATGTCAGCGCCGTTTT
>CALLXE010000060.1 GCA_938015875.1 uncultured Robiginitomaculum sp.
GGTTATGTCGCGACATTGAAGTCCGGCAAGGTTAACGGCAAGGCCCGCCCGTCTATCAAGAAACTCGCGCCCGCCGTGGTGCAGGTTAACGGCCATAACGGCTTTGCGCCTTATGCGCTTCAGCAAGGCCGCAGCCATTTGATTGAGGCGGCCAAGACTTGCGGCATTGCCGCTATGCCCCTCATTGGTATTCATCATTTTGCGGCGCTTTGGACCGAGGTTGAACCCGTCGCCGAGGCAGGACTGATCGCCTTTGCCTGCACGAGCTATAAGCCGGCTGTCATCCCTGCCGGCGGCGCGCAGGCGCTGTACGGCACAAATCCGATAGCGTTCGGGTGGCCACGGCCGGGTAAGCCGCCAATGGTTTTTGATCAGGCAAGCTCCGTTATGGCGCGAGGCGAGGTCATGCTGGCGGCCCGCGAAGGGCACAGCCTGCCGGAAGGCGTTGGCGTAGACGCGGCCGGTAATCCGACAACCGATCCTGATGAGGTTCTCAAAGGCGCGCTGCTTGCCTTTGGCGGTCATAAAGGCAGTTCTATTGCCATGATGGTTGAACTTCTGGCCGGCGGCCTGATCGGGGAGAGCTTTAGTTTCGAAGCCGCCGCGCGCGATAACGGTGATGGCGGCCCACCCCAAGGCGGCGAATTTATGATGGCCATTGACCCCAATCTTATGGGCGACGGCAGCGGCTGGTCGGATCACGCAGAAAAGCTGTTTGATAAAATAAAATCCCAAGACGGCGCACGTCTTCCCGGCGAGCGCCGCCACGCCAATCGCGCGAAATTCACCGGCGCCGGCGTTGCGGTTTCCGGCATTGTGCTTGAAAAAATTGCGGCGCTTTAAGGCGCGCATTATTAGCGTCTTTGATGGAGGACAAACAGTTTTGAAATGCCCAAAAGGGCGCAAAGGAAATTGAATATGACTGAAATTTACGGCAGCTTGATAAACGGTGAGTGGCTAAGCGGCGGCGCGCAAACGCCCAATATCAATCCGTCCGATACGTCTGATATTATCGGTCATATGGCGACAGGCTCTGCGTCTGATGTTGATGACGCGGTGGCCGCTGCCCGCGCGGCGCAGCCGACTTGGGAGGCGACAAAATTAGAAGAGCGCAAAAATATTCTCCACGCCATCGGCCAAGAACTGATTGATCGCTGCGACGAGCTCGGTGCGCTTCTGTCGCGTGAAGAGGGTAAGCCCTTTGCCGAAGGTCGCGGCGAAACGTTTCGTGCCGGCGAGTTTTACCAATATTACGCCGCTGAATGTTTGCGCCAAATCGGCGAGAGCGCGGCTTCCGTGCGCCCCGGAATTCATATTGATATTTCCCGCGAAGCTATTGGGGTTGCCGGCCTGATTACGCCGTGGAATTTCCCCGTCTGTATCCCTGCGTGGAAAATGGGACCGGCGCTGGCTTACGGCAATACGATCGTTTTAAAACCGTCAGAAATTACGCCTGCAACGTCCCATAAATTGGCGGAGATTTTAAACCGTCATCTTCCGGCCGGCGTGTTCAATATGGTGCAGGGCGGCGGCGAGATCGGCGCAGCTTTGTCATCGTCAAAAATTGATGGCGTGTCTTTCACCGGCAGCGTGCCGACAGGCCGAAAAATTGCTAAAGCCGCTATTGAAAACATGGCGCGGGTGCAATGCGAAATGGGCAGCAAAAACCCAATGGTTGTCATGGATGACGCCGATATAGACGTGGCCGTCGCGCAGTGCCTCGCCGGCGCTTTTGGCGCGTCCGGGCAAAAATGTACGGCGGCGTCACGCCTGATTGTGCATGAGAAAATCCACGACGAATTTGTCGATACGTTCTCCAAAGCCGCAAGCGCGAAAAAAGTCGGTCATGCGCTTGAGGACGGCACAGACCTTGGACCTGTTGTTACGCAGGGCCAGATGGAAAAAATTCTCGGCTATATACAATTGGCCAAAGAGGAAGGCGGTGAAATCGTCACCGGCGGCGGCCGCGTAGAGCGCGAGACGGACGGATATTATCTGGCTCCGACGGTGGTCACCGGCACGACGAATGATATGCGCGTCAACCGCGAAGAAATTTTTGGCCCTATGACCTGCGTGCAAAAAATAAGCTCTCTGGAAGAAGGCATCGCTATGGCCAATGATACGCAGTTTGGCCTGACGGCGGCGATCATAACGCAGTCTTTGAAAAACGCGGAGCGCTTTAAACGCCAAGCTAAATTCGGATCAACTTTGGTGAATTTGGCAACGGCCGGATTGGATTACCATGTTCCGTTTGGCGGACGCGGCGCGTCCAGTTATGGCCCGCGGGAGCAAGGCGAGCACGCCAAGGATTTTTATACGATCATGAAAACGGCTTACACAAGCGCAGGATAAACCATGCTGATTATCGATGCTCTGCAATATGTAAATTGGACGCGGGAATTGTTTCAGCGCGCGCGGGCCGGCGGCGTTTCGGCCATTCATGTGACCATCGCATATTGGGAAAATACAGATAAAACGCTGGCGAATATCGCCGATTGGAACCGTAAATTTACGGCCCACAGCGATATCATCATGAAGATCGAAACCGGCGCAGATATTTTGGAAGCGCAAAAATCAGGCAAACTTGGCATTATTCTTGGTTTTCAAAATTGCAGCCCGATTGAAGATGATATTCACAAGGTCGAAACCCTGCATCATCTCGGCGCGCGCATCATGCAACTGACCTATAATAATCAAACCTTGCTCGCAACCGGCTGTTATGAAGACGGCGACAGCGGCGTTACCCGTATGGGCAAGCAGGTCATTAAAGAGATGAACCGTACAGGCATGATCATCGACATGTCCCACAGCGCTGAAGTCTCCACGCTTCAGACGATTGAACTGTCAGAGCGCCCTATAGCGATTACTCACGCCAACCCATCCCGGTGGCACGATGCGTTGCGCAATAAATCCGATAAAGTTTTGACGGCATTGGGACAGAGCGGCGGCATGCTCGGTTTCTCCATGTATCCGTTTCACTTAAATAATGGCCCGGAGTGCACATTAGAGGATTTCTGCGGCATGATCATGGACACGGCTGAATTGATGGGTATTGACCGCATCGGTATCGGGTCTGATCTGTGTGAAAACTGGGGTTATGAAACTCTCGAATGGATGCGCTCAGGGACGTGGACGTTTAAGCCGGATTACGGCGAGGGCAGCGCCGCAAATGCTGATTGGCCAAAGCAGCCGGACTGGTTTGAAAGCTCAAGCGATTTCGGCAATATTTCGCGCGGCCTCAAAGACGTTGGGTTTGATCAAGGTGATGTTGAGAAAATTATGGGCCTGAACTGGCTCAATTTCTTCACTGCCGGTTTTAAGCCACAGGCCGCGTAATATGACAGCTCCGGTTATGAACGCGCCGGATCGTATTTCCGCTGCCATGCGGCCGGCCAATATCGTTATGGATATTGCGAGGCTTGGCTGTTTATATCCTTACCCGCTCAGTTTTATGCGGTCGCTCTTGCGCCGGGTTATGACCGAAAATTGGGTCATAACACCCGCGCGGTTTGAATTATGTGATGACGGCTATGGTCATGCGGTTTACGAAATCGCCACGCCCAATGCTCTGTTCAGCTACGTAATTTTTTCAAAACATTTAAACGCGCAGGCCCGCAGCGATCGGGTCATTGCAGCCGATTGGGACATGACGGTTACGCTGTGCGAAGGGGCGATCAGCGATGCGCGCCTTGAAAACTTGCGCGCCAATGTTCCTTTGCAGGAAAAAGGTCGCGTCGACGCTGACTGCTTTGTTCTGTCGCGCGCCAATAAAAGTGAGCGCAATTTTGACGCCGTTGTCACAGCGCTCGCCGCCGGACAGCAGCCGGATTTGGACGTTATGGCTAAGGTCGGTTATCTTTACCGCACGACCGCCGTTTACGGATCCGGAAAATTCGGTATGGCCGATTGGGATAAAGTGAAAACCCGTTGGCCTGATTTTGCGTCGCCCTTTGCGGCTGAAATGTTTTCCTGCTGGATGATCCGTCACTTCAGCCTTGCGCAAGCGGATCATGTGGCCGTCTGCCGCGCGCCCGAAACAGCCGTGAAAATGGATGACCGGATTAAGCGTTATGTCGGTATCGGTAATGCCACCGGCCTGGGTATGGCGCCATATTTAATTAATCATCCTTTGCTGATTAATAACTGGATGGAAGTGCGCGAAACGGCTTTGGCACGAGTGCTGTCCGGCGCGCACCCTGATGATAAATCGCGCGGTGATTTTAAATGTTTGGCTCTCAAAGCCATGCAGCATTTAGATGAGATCACAACGGACAATACCGAGCAAAACACGTTAAACGCCAATGCCCGCAAAGATTTACAATCGGCTTTGGCTTGGTTTAATGCGCGCAAAATTACAGCATGGCGCGCGCTGACTGATTATGCGGCGTTGCATTCGGGCGTGGAGGCACAAGAGCTCATCAACGTCCTGCTGCTTGAATTATACCCTGATATGATAACGGACCTCCAAGACCGCCTGACCGTGGATGAGGTTTACGGCCTTCAGGCCAATATGCGCGCTGATGATTTAAAGGCGCTCATAGAAACGCATTACAATTGGGCTTTGAAAATCGATTATTCAGATCAGAAAACCCAAGGAATTTTCTGGTATCGGTCTGAGGAAAAAATGGAGCCGCGTCTGGGTCGCCGGTTTGAAGAGCCGGGGGCGGGTCAGGAAATGTTGCTTGGCATTGGTTGGTATGTTTGCGCGGCTTACGCCGCGCTTACAGAGTTTATCGCCGCATACGGAGATGAGGCGAGCACGGCCCGGTTTGTGTTTGAAAATCCCGAGCACCGCTATATCACACGCCGTATGCAGACTATGGCGGGCACGCGCTACGGCGAAATTCGCATTAATGCGATTGATTTGGACGTGCTGCCTATTCATTTGCTGCGCTGTAAATTGTCGTTTTTCGGCGTTGGTAAATTTGACCCGCGCTCGCGCATGTGGGTGCGCAATACCATGTTCCAAGGCGCGCCTTTGGTCTGTGATGTCGGCACAGAGGCGGGCCGGATCATGGGTGATAATTGGTGTTTTCCAATCAGGCCGGACGCCGGCTGATGGCGGCTCCCGCCGCCGCTGCGGCTTCAATCAACCTGTCTTTAAATGAGCTGCGGGCGCTTTTGCGGCGCACATATGAGGCACTTTATCATCACGGTTACGATTTTTCCGTGATGGCGCGATCCTGCCTGTGGCTGGAAGCGCACGGCCTTGATGGCATTGGGTTGATTTTACGCAGCTTGCCTGATTTGGGAAAGCCGTGCCGCGAAGTGAACCTGACGGCGCCATCTGATACCGGCTATGTTTTGGCAGGTCAGGGGCGATGCTTAATCCCGTTTGTCAATTCTGCGACGGATCTCGCCATAGCAAATGCCCAAGATAACGGGTTTGGGCAAATTGATATTTTAAATGTCTTCGGGCGGCTTAATATTTTTGCGGCCTTGAAGAAATCGGCCCGTCTTGATCTTTATGCGGCGGCGATTTGGTATGACAGCTGCGAAGGGCGAACCCATGTACTTTGGCTGAGCAGCGGCAATACCCTGCCGGATTATTTTATCTTAGACGAAGTCCATGGCGGGCCATGGGGTATGTCCGGTGTTCGGTTTGTTTGCGCGGTTGCGCCGGACGCGGTCACGAAAAACGTGCGGGCCGTTTTGCCTGAAGATGCCCGCCCCTTCAAAACCGCGGCGCAATTTGCTGCCCGCTATGACAGCGCCTTAGAGGGCGGCGTGCCGGTGAGGCTGTCCGATTATGCGGCTTTAAACAAAATCGCTGACCGCTTGCTGGTTCCGTCGACAGACGAGTCGCGGCGCGGGGCCGGGGAATAAAGTCTATATCTTTTTCATGATAACAGAGCCATTCGTCCCGCCAAATCCAAAGCTGTTGGACATGAACGCTTTGATGGGCGTTGCGATCGTCTCGCGGGCAATGCGGATTTTGGGCAGGTCAGGATCCGGCGTTTCAACATTGATCGACGGGGCCACAAATCCGCGATCCATCATAATCAGGCTGTAGATCGCTTCCTGCACGCCGGCGCCGCCAAGGCTGTGGCCGGTCATGGATTTGGTTGCCGATACCCATGGGCCGTCATCGCCGAAGACGCGGTAAATAGCCGAGCTTTCCGTGACGTCACCGACAGGGGTAGATGTCATATGCGGGTTGATGTAATCAACGCCGTGGCCGGCGTCTTTCAGGGCCAAGCGCATGGCGCGTTCTGCGCCTTCGCCGCTTGGCGCGACCATATCGTAACCGTCGGACGTTGCGGCGTAGCCGGTAATTTCCGCGTAGATTTTTGCGCCGCGCGCAATGGCGTGATCGTAATCTTCAAGCACAAGCATGCCCGCGCCGCCGGCAATCACAAAGCCGTCGCGCGAAACATCAAACGCGCGGGACGCCGTGGTCGGCGCGTCATTATATTTGCTGCTCATCGCGCCCATAGCGTCAAACATACACGACATGGCCCATTCAATATCTTCGCCGCCGCCGGCAAACATCACGTCTTGCTTGCCCCATTGGATTTGCTCTGCTGCTGCGCCGATGCAGTGCAGGGACGTGGTGCAGGCGGATGTGATGGAATAGTTCACGCCTTTAATTTTGAAATGGGTAGCCAGGGTCGCTGAGACCGTGGACGACATGGCCTTTGGCACAGCAAACGGGCCGATGCGCTTCGGGCTCTCATTTTTGCGGGTAATATCGGCGGCGCGCACGATCTCAATGGCGGAGGGCCCGCCGGAGCCGGCGATAATGCCGGTGCGCTCATCGCTGATTTGGTCATCGGTCAGGCCGGCCATTTCAATGGCTTCCTGCATGGCCACCGCGCTCCATCCGGCGGCGTCGCCCATAAAGCGCATTGAGCGTTTATTGACATGATCTTTGGCAACCAGTTTCGGGCGACCGGAGATTTGCGAGCGAAAACCAAGCTCAACCATTTTCTCATCAGTTGAAATGCCGGAGCGTCCGGCTTTCAGGCTATCGGCAACTTCGCTGATATTATCTCCGATACATGAGACAATTCCCATTCCTGTAACAACAACACGGCGCATAATGTACTCTCTTTTTTAGGCTTATAGGGCAGGCTTGGCAGGCAGTTTTATGTAGCGTCCGGCTTGAACAGGCCGACGCGCAAATCTGAGGCGCGGTAGATAATTTCGCCGTCGGCTTCCATGGTTGCGTCCGCAATGCCCATCACAAGACGGCGGCGAATGACCCGTTTCAGTTCAACAGTATATTTGACCTGTTTAATGTCTTGGGTCACTTGGCCCGTAAATTTAACTTCGCCGACGCCCAAAGCGCGGCCCCGGCCCGGCGATCCGCCCCAACCGAGAAAGAAGCCGACAAGCTGCCACATAGCGTCAAGGCCAAGACAGCCCGGCATGACCGGGTCGCCTTTGAAGTGGCAATCAAAAAACCAAAGGTCAGGCTTTACGTCGAGCTCAGCGACAATCAGGCCTTTGCCGTGGGCCCCGCCGTCATCATTAATCGTCGTAATGCGATCAAACATCAGCATAGGCGGCAGCGGCAATTTTGCATTTCCGGGACCAAACAGGCTGCCTTCGCCCGCCTCGATCAATTGATTGTAATCGTAGGACGATCGGGATTCTAACATAGTCAGCCTTTCATAGCGCGCGGCGCAATCTGCAAATCAGCATTAAGGATAAGCGATAGCGCAGCGCTTTCAAGGGCGGTTATGTATTGACGGCTCGCTTTTGTTCGCAAATCCGTTCAAAACGCGAATATGAGAGCCATTGTTGTCACCTTAAGCCTGATTTTTGCTGTGAGCGCGAGCGCTCAAGAGCGGCGCACGGCGGTCAAATCAGACAGACCTGTGGCAGCTGCGGGCTATGATGTCGGAGTTTATGCGCGCGGCGTTGGCGTGATTGAAGCTATGGCCGTCCATGCCGAGAGCGGCGATATATTAAGCGTGGACAGTGCGCGGGGCCGGGTGCTGCGTCTTCGCGACCGCAACGGTGACGGCATATCAGAGATTAAATCAACCTATCTGTCAGGATTTGACCGGCCGTCAGGGATTGCGATTTTTGGCAAAACTGTTTTCATCAGCGACGCCGGCGGTATTTGGAGCGCCGCCCTGACGCCCGGCCTGACGGCGCGCGCGCCGGCCACGCGTCTGGCCGATTTAACGAAGGTCAAAACCGCTCCCATGCCCCGGCCCATTACAGTCATTGACGATGGCAAAGCGCTCTTGGTCGGTTTAGGCGCAATGAGCGCGCGCAAGGATGAGCCGCTGCCGGCCGCGAGCCTTATTAAAGTTGACACGCAGACAGGCCGGGCAATGCTGTTCGCCTCGGGCTTAAGACGCGTTACGGCGCTGCGAATGACCGCCGGCGGGAAGGTTGCCGCATTGGTGTCCGAGGCGGCTCCCGCGCCTGATTACTTTGCCCTGATCAATGAAGGCGAGTTTTATGGCTGGCCCTACGGGTATGGCGCGCAAGTGCCGGTCCCCGGTCAAACGCGTAAAGACCCGTATAAAATTGCTGCCATGCGCCCTCCGCTCTTTGACTTGCAAGCAGGCCGCGCCGGAACCGGCGTTATCCTGCCGGGAGATTTAGGTGATGCGGTTCCTGCTGATTTGCAGGGAAAGATGATGCTTATAAAAGGTGAGCGCTCACTCAGTGTTTCCGCTTTTGATTTCGGCGCAGCTATGTTGTCCTTTGACGATGCCGAGCAAGTGACCCTGTTGTCCGGTTTTGCCACGGAGCGCGGCGCGGCATGGGGACAGCCAAGCGCTCTGGCCGTGGATACATCGGGCGGTATATTAGTGGCGGATCGTTGGAGCGAAACAATCTGGCGTATAACGCAGGCCTCGCCCGAACCGGAGGCCCCGGAAAATACAGAGCCGGACCTTGCGCAAGCCGATGATAAAGACGGCCGGGAAGAAACGGACGCAGAAAAGGTCGGCGGTAAAAAGTCTGATGATGCCGCCGATGAGACCGACAAGCCCCTGACATTTCGGACGCAGAACGGACGGACTCGGCCTCAAAAACAGGGTCAATAGTACGGCCCTCTAATCGCCGCCCTCAATATCGGCATCGTCATAATCATTGATCTGATAATCACCGATCTGCGCGGTTTCCCAAGTGGAATTTGATTTTACTCCAATCATATCAGCCAGCTTTCGTAAGCGCAGAACGCCGCGCCGGTTCAGCATGGCACCGCGGCCTTCCTTGATGTTCAGCCATAAAACATTGTCTTGGGCACTCAGGTCAAAATCGGTCAGTATATCAGCCGTGCGTCCGCTGATAACTGTGCCAAGGCGCATGGCTGTGCCATATACCCGAGCAGCATGTTTTTCGCGCTCCATAAGATGGTAATCAATCGCGGCGTCATTGGGCGTTTGCGCGTTACCCCGATAAGAACTGTAAAGCATCAGGGCCAGATAGGCGCGCTCTTTATGGGTCAGGCCGGCGAGCGGCGCGTAGAGCACATCGTTAAAAACCAAATCAGCCCGGTGATCGGGATGCAGGCCTTTGCCCATGCCCACCAAAAGGCACGCCGCGCGGCGCAGTCTGTCCTCGGCGTCAACATCAAAGGCGCAGGGAAACAAATCTGACGTATGCTTAAGCCAGTCAAATAACGGACCGCCAAAATTAAGACCTTGAATGTTGCCCATCGCCAAATGCCGGCAGGCATCAAACAGCGCCACACGCTCGCGGGTCTCCGCGCTCATTTCCTGATACAATATCCCCTCGCGAAGCCCGGTCGGGGATATGACAATGCGTTTAGGCTTTAGCGCGGTCAAAAGCGTTTTGAGCACTAAGGCGCTATAGGGCAGAGTTTCGGCCCGCGCCGATGACATGCCCGGCCACGTCATTAAATCGCCGGCCGCTTCGACGCTCGCCCATTCGGCCAGTTCCATCGCAGCCTCGGGAGACATTGAATAATTGTGCAGGATTTGCAGCGGATAGCGTTTGCGATCATTATTGATCAAGGCAAGATTTCGCCATGCGCCGCCGACCAAGTAAAGTGTTTTTCCTTTGGCAGAAAAATCGTCCTTTATCCCGCTCAGCGCTTTGCGCAGGACAGGCGCGATTTTTTTGGGATTAAACGGCCCGTCCACCATGGCAAATGGCCCGACCGGGAAAGTCTTGCCGTGACCGACTTGCGTGTCATGAACGCTGATCAACTCAAGGCTGGAGCCGCCCAGATCGGCGACAATCCCGCTCGACCGTTTATCGCCGTGGATGACGCCATAGGCTGCGGCTTGGGCTTCCTGCTCTCCGCTCAAAATCCGAATGGTCAGGCCGGCCTGAGCTTTGGCGGCTTTGATGAAATCCGGGCCATCGGCGGCGTCGCGCATCGCCGCCGTTGCGACCGCGATTAAACTGTCCAGCCCGTGCGCTTTGGCCAAAGCTTTAAACCGGATCAGCGCCTTTAAAGCCTGCGCCGCGCCAAGAGGATAGAGCTTTCCGGTGCGGCGCAAATCGCGGCCCAAACCGGCCAGCAGTTTTTCATTAAACACCGGCACAGCGGACGCGCCATAGCGCTCATAGATAACAAGGCGAACGGAATTTGACCCGATGTCAATCACGCCGATCCGGCTGAGTTTTGCGCCAAAACCGGCGGGCGGACTTAAGCCTTGATTACGCGGAATCTTTTTCGCCTCCGGGGGAGTTATCATTCGTGTCAGCCTTAGCAGATGCGGCGCGCCGTTTGGGCCGTGCGCTTAATACAGGTTCTTGCGGGCTGTCATATTTGAGCGATTTTCCGCGCCCGGACAAGGATGGATTTTTCATAAAATACGCATGCGCTGAAAACGGGGTTTCGATCTCTGATATATCGCGGCGCTTATATTTTCCGTCCGGCTGTAAATTCCAGCTATTGGTTTCATCCAGCAGATTAGCGACCATAATCTGGTTCATGATTTGCCGGCGCACGGTCGGGTTATCAATCGGGATCAAGGTTTCCACCCGGCGATTCAGATTACGTGGCATCCAATCGGCCGATGAGAAATACACTTTTGCCAATGGGCTCGGCAAAGCGCGCCCATTGGCAAAGCACAAAATGCGCGCATGTTCCAAATACCGCCCGACAATAGATTTAACGCGGATATTTTCCGACAGGCCGGTTATGCCCGGACGCAGGCAGCATATGCCGCGCACGACCAGGTCGATTTTCACCCCTGCGTTTGAAGCTTCGTATAATTTATCGATGACTTGAGTATCGACCAGCGCGTTCATTTTAGCCCAGATATGGGCCGGCTTTCCGGCTTTGGCATTAGCGATCTCGGCGTCAATGCGCGCCAGAATATGCGGGCGCAGGCCCATAGGCGCAATGATCAGTTTTTCCAAATTTTGCGGCGGGCTGTAGGAGGTGACATAATTAAAAATCTGCCCGACATCCCGGCCATAGGCCGCGTCCGCCGTAAAAAGGGCCAAATCCGTATAAACTTTGGCGTTCTGCGCGTGATAGTTTCCGGTGCCCAAATGGGTATATGTGCGCAAAGACCGGCCTTCACGGCGCAGCACAAGGCTGACCTTGGCGTGGGTTTTGTAATCAATAAAGCCGTAGACGACATGGGCGCCGGCCCGTTCCAAATTGCGCGCCCAGCGCAGATTGGTTTCCTCGTCAAAGCGGGCCTTAAGTTCAACCAGAGCCGTGACGTTTTTGCCCCGCTCGGCGGCGTCAATTAGGGCCTGCACAATCGGGCTGTCATCACTGACGCGGTAAAGGGTTTGCTTAATCGCGACGACGTCCGGGTCGAGGGCCGCTTGTTTGAGGAACTGCACGACAACGTCAAATTCCTCGTAAGGATGATGCACTAAAATATCTTTGGCTTTAATGGCCGCAAAGCAGTCCCCGTCATGATCGCGAATACGCTCCGGGTGACGGGCGGTGAAGGGCGGAAATAAAAGCTCCGGCCGGTCTTTGGTAATGAGTTGCGACAGGCCGGTCATGCCCATCAGACCATCAAATTCAAACACTTCATCTTCGCGGGCATCAAAGCTGTCTTTAAGAAAGTCTTTTAAATCTTCCGGGGTGCCGGCCTCGAGCCGCAAGCGGATAACTTCACCGCGCCGGCGTTTCTTCAAAAGGTTCTCAAAATGCAAAACCAGATCTTCGGCTTTTTCGTCAATGGCAATATCGGAATCGCGGGTAATCCGAAACAGGCCGGTGCCGGTCGTCGTATGATCCGGGAAAAACTCCGGCGCGAAATGCGACAGCATATCTTCCAGCGCGACATAAGTGTGGGTTTTGCGCCCGCTTGACCGGGCAATACGGATGAAACGCGGCACATTGGTCGGAACAGTAATCAGCGCGCGGCGCAGAGTTTTGTCGCGTTTATGGGTCAGGCCGAGCACGATACCAAAACCCAGATTGGGCACAAACGGAAACGGATGGGCCGGGTCGAGCGCCATCGGCGTCAGGATGGGCATAATCTCTGATCGGTAGATCTTGGACACCGTTTCCATTTCGGCTTCGGAGAGGCTTGCGACCGATTTAACTTTGACGCCGTTTTTATAAAGCGTGGCTTGCAAATCCTCCCAGCAGGCCAGCTGACTTTTAATCAGTTTTGCCGCGCGCTTACGGATTTTATCAAGCTGTCTTTGCGGTGTGTAGCCGTCTTGGCTCGGCGTAGTAATGCCGGCTTTGACTTGGCCGCGCAGGCCGGCGACGCGGACCATGTAAAACTCGTCCAGATTGGAGGCGGAAATCGACAGAAACCGCAAGCGCTCTAAAAGCGGGTTGGCCGGGTTGCTCGCTTCTTCAAGAACGCGCGTATTAAACATGAGCCAAGACAGCTCGCGGTTAAAAAATCGCCGCTCACTGTCTTTGTCTATTTCCGTCTTAGCCATATTGCGCATCCTGATTACTTAGCGCCAGCATATGACAGCCATGCGACAGAGTCACATTATTGTTTCTTTATAGGGCTTTGGCCGCTTTGGTTTTGGGCGGGAGCGGGAAGAAACCGGACGTGTTTTCGATATAATCGCGATAGGCTTTGCGCTTTCCCATATCACGCTCCAAAAGGTCGCGGCCGGAGACGCGGGTCAATAGGATGGTCATGACTATTGGCGCAAATATCGTCACCCATCCCCACGGCGCGGCGCAGGCGACTATATATATCCCCCACCACATACAGGCATTGCCGAAATAATTCGGATGGCGGGTATATTTCCAAAGCCCGGAGTTCAGGACAGGCTTATCATCAAGTGGGCCGTCATAGTCTTTATTAGCTTTGATAAATTTGGCGAGTTGCGCATCGCCGATAGTTTCAAACAGAAACCCAACGAGCCAGAGGGCGGCTCCGACTAGGGCGAGGAGGCCAATGTGGGCATAACCACCATGATAAATTTGACTTGATCGTTCCAGGGGATTGGTTTCCATCCCGAGAGCCGTCGCCATAGCCACCCAAACCGGCGCGCTGACGAGCAATATCAAAAACCCCTGTCCGTAGAAAATAGAAAACAATGTGCCTTTGCGCCATTGATCTTCGGTCTTGCCTTTTTTCTCGGCGCGCTTTTGCATGGCGACATAGCGTTTATCTTCGCCGTGCCCCAAATTGCGTTTCGCCAGATACAAGGACAGACGCACGGCCCAGATAAACGGCATAGCAGCGAGCAGCCACAAATACGGCGTCATCGCCTC
Organism: uncultured Robiginitomaculum sp.; assembly: GCA_938015875.1. Taxonomy (GTDB): domain Bacteria; phylum Pseudomonadota; class Alphaproteobacteria; order Caulobacterales; family Maricaulaceae; genus Robiginitomaculum. The sequence goes on from CALLXE010000060.1 coordinate 13,604, forward strand.
GCTGTTCAGCGCGCAGACTACGGCCACAATCCCAAATCCCGCGCCCCAGAATATATCAATAATACTGGCATCTTTAATGCGGTAACTGATGACCCAAAGCGTCGTCAGGCAAATAATCAGCGCCAAGGCGCTAAAGCCGAAATTGGAA
>CALLXE010000061.1 GCA_938015875.1 uncultured Robiginitomaculum sp.
TTCAAAAAGCACGGTAACGCCGCGGTAGCTCAGGGGTAGAGCGCATCATTGGTAATGATGAGGTCGGGAGTTCAATTCTCCCTCGCGGCACCACCGGTTCCCAATTTTATCATTGTCTTGATCTGAGCGGGCCCCGGTTGACGCTTGAGCTTGGCAATCGTTCCCTTGAAGCGCAGTGCGCTATGTCATAGACAGACGTCATGAATGAAAAGCCGAAATCATCCAAACAGATTGCCAAAGAGCGCGAAGCCGAGCGCAGGGCCAAAGCTCTTGCCGGCAGTTTGCGCGACAATCTTCGCCGCCGTAAGCAAGCCTTGAAGCCGGCTGAAAAGTAAGCTGTTTTTTTGCGGCGCTGCAACTGCCTTGATTAAGTCTGACAAAGCGCGCATTTTTGCCTAAGACTGTCTTTAGACGAGTCGCTGTCGTAAAGCGCAGGAAAGACAGAACATTATGGATAAAATAGTCATTACGGGCGGCGCGCCGCTTAAAGGCGAAATCACGATCAGCGGTGCAAAAAACTCGGCCATTAAATTGATGGTCTTGCCATTGCTGACCGATCAACCGGTCGAATTGACCAATATGCCGAATTTGCGTGACACGCGCTCTATGGCCGGGCTTCTGAAACATCTGGGGGTAACGGTTGAAGAGGGGCCCGGGCCGCGCATGTTCATGCATGCGCCTAAGCTGGCCTCTACTGAGGCGCCTTATGACTTGGTTCGTAAAATGCGCGCGACGTTTAATGTGTTGGGCCCGCTTTTGGCCCGCGCGCATAAGGCGAAGGTCTCACTGCCCGGTGGCTGCGCGATCGGTGCGCGGCCGGTGGATCTGCACCTCAAAGCGCTCGAAGCGATGGGGGCCAAGATTGACTTGGTCGAAGGCTACGTCGTTGCGACGGCCAAGGGGGGGCTCAAGGGCGCGGATATCACCTTTCCGTTTATCTCTGTCGGCGCGACGGAGCACGCTATGCTTTCCGCCGTTTTAGCCAAGGGCGAGACGACGCTTAATAATGCAGCCCGCGAGCCGGAAATTATCGACTTGGCTAATGCGCTTAACTCTATGGGCGCGCGCATCACGGGGGCAGGGCGCTCTGAGATTAAGATTGTCGGCGTGAAAACACTGTCGGGCGTCTCTCACAGCGTTGTGCCCGATCGGATTGAAGCAGGGACCTACGCTTTGGCGGCGGCGACGGCGGGCGGCTCTGTGCGCCTTGTAAACGTGCGCTCTGACCATTTGGGATCATTATGGCCACTGATTGCGCAGGCCGGCGCGAAAGTGACCATCGACGAGCACAGCGTTTTAATTGAGCGTAATCCCAAGACCCGGCTGAAACCTGTTGATGTCGAGACGCAGGCTTATCCCGGTTTTCCGACTGATTTACAGGCGCAATTTATGGCGATGTGCTGCTTGGCGGATGGTGTCTCAATTATTCGCGAAAACATTTTTGAAAACCGATTCATGCATTGCCCCGAACTGGCGAGAATGGGCGCAGATATTAAAGTCACCGGCAGAGAAGCGATTGTACGGGGCGTGAAAAAACTTCGCGGCGCGCCGGTGATGGCGACGGACCTTCGCGCGTCGGCGTCTTTGATTGCGGCCGGTCTGGCGGCTGAGGGAACGACCAATATATCCAGAGTTTACCATTTAGACCGGGGGTTTGAACATATAGAGGTGAAACTTGGCAATTGCGGTGCTAACATTAAACGTGAAAAAGAATAACGGATCGGGTAGCTTAAAAGCATGACAAATACGTTGAAATGGCAGGCGGTGGATGCCGAAGATTTGGTGCTTTTGTCATCAGTTTTGCAAGATGGCATTGCGCCGGTCGGGCAGATTAAATTTGACTCTAAGGCGCGCACGCTCACGGTTATGCTGAACCGGTTTCGCTGGGAATTACCGGACTACGGCAAAGGGCAGCGAGTCGCCTCTATACTGCGAATTGACGGCGTCTTGGACATTAAAGCCAAGGGCATAAATCGCGCTAATCCTGAGAGTCTCGCCGTTATTCTGTCACTTGAGTTTACCCCTGATGACGAACCGCCGGGCGGCGTACTGTCTCTGACCTTTGCCGGCGGCGGGGAAATTCGTATGCAAGCTGAGATGATTGACATGATGCTTGCTGATATTGGCCCGGCGCGCTCGGCGCGCGCCCGTCCTGCTCACGATGAGGCAAGCTAAGCCAATATGAGTGCTGATCAGTATATTATCGAGCTGAATATAGATGAGGACAGTCTTCCGCCGGCGTCACCGGATATGGTGCATGAACGGCGCGTGGCAATATTTGATCTGCTGGAAGAAAATGTGTTTCATCCTGAGGGGTCTGAGGCCGGGCCATATCTGGTTACCCTGTCTTTACGTGACAATAAATTGATTATGGATATTGCCCGCAGTAACGGCGCTCCCCGTGATCCGGTTTCGTTCTCGCTGACGCCCTTTCGCCGGATCATTAAGGACTATTTTATGATCTGTGAGAGCTATCACAACGCCATCCGTACGGCTATGCCTGCGCAGATTGAGGCGATCGATATGGGTCGACGCGGCCTGCATAATGAAGGCTCGCGTATGCTGACAGATTCGTTGCGTAATAAAATTGAAGTAGATTTCCAAACCTCCCGCAGGCTGTTTACGCTTCTGTGCGCGCTGCATCGCCGCCAAGCAGGAGACGCAGGATGAGCGAGAGACTTCCGGCCTCAGTTTTGTTTGTGTGTTTTTTAAATTCCATTCGCTCGCCCATGGCTGAAGGCTTAATGAAGAAGCATTTTGGGCGTCAGGTCTACGTGCAGTCTTGCGGTGTTTCCAAAGGCGAGCTTGATGACATGATGGTTGCGGTGATGAAAGAGTCCGGCGTCGATATGAGCGGGCACACATCGCGAAGTTTGAGCGATCTTCAGGACAATTCCTTTGATACGGTGATTGCGTTTACAGACGATGCCGGCGAGTCGGCGCGCGCTATATTTGGCGATTCCGATACAGAGATTTTAGTCTGGCCAACTCCGGACCCCACCTCCGGCGAGCTTGATGTGCGCGCTATGATGAATAATTATCGCAGCGTCCGCAGCTTTATTGAAAATCGCCTTCTGGCGCGTTACGGCGTGCCTGCTGCTTAACTCAACCAAAGGACTGATTACCATGACACCTCGGATTGCGCTCCCCAAAGCTCTTTTTATATTGCGTATTTCAATCGCACTTTTCCTGTTGCCGTGGATTATCGAAAAATTCACACAGCCGGAAGTAACGGCTAAAATATTTGCGGCGTTTTACTTTGTTGATAATCTCCCTGTGGTTGCAAGCTATGCCATAGGCGCCCTTTGGTTGGTGCTTTGGCTGGCCTTTATTGCGGGTTTTAAAAAGCAGATCAGCTACGGCTTGGTGATGGTTTTGCATGGCGCCGGAACGTTGACGACAATCCCAAAACTGCTGCCTTGGCTGGACAGTCATAACCATTTGTTCTTGGCGGCCATTCCGACTTTGGGGGCGATGGTTGCGCTCTATATGCTGCGCAATCACGATCAACTGTTTACTGCCGACAAATAAATTTGGCGGCCGATCATTGCGCTCGACGGGATAAGACGAGAACAGTGATCGGCCCACCGTTATGTCATAGCAGCACAGGCGTGGGGTAGGGCTGCTAAGCCATGTGCGGGGCCGGGATAAAGCCCGCTGCACTCACCCTGTATACATGTTAATATATTAAATGAAAGTTTAAGTTGCATTTTTAGTTTAAATCAAGTTAATGCAGCTTTATGAAAGCCAAAACGAGGGATGCGTCGTAACAATGCATCAAGCTTCCTCCCCTATAGTTTGTCCCTGATTTTAAGGGTGACTTAGCCGTTATTTTTATCGCGGCTTTTTTTTATCCCACGTTTCAATCTCTTGCGCAGAAGCCGTAAAAACGGATCATTAATCCCGACAAATATCAGCAATGCAATGCCGTAGACAATGTGGACATCCTTTATCGCCATCCAAATCGCCAGGCCAATGACGACAGGATAATAAAGATAGGCCCTGATCATGCGCCAAAACACCCGAATGATTAAGGCCGGAGTTATGGAGGTTTTATCAACCAAGTAAATCTCGGGGCAGTATCATCTCTTTAAAAACCCAACTTTGGTTCGACAGCCAATCCGGAGCGTCTTTTTTGCGTTCTAAGACAAGGCAGGCTCCTGTCGGGAAGTCATGAGGGAAACCTGTGAAATACTCAAATAATGCTGACCACCCCGGATTGTGGCCCAGCCACATCAGGGTCTCAATATTACCGGGCTCGCCTAAGCTTGCTGCCGTATCCAAAGCCGTCTGCGCGCTCGCATGATAAAATGAACTGCTGTGCAGAACCGTTTGCGCGCCGGGAATGGCGCGGATGAGCAATGTAGCCGTTTCGCGGGTGCGCTGCGCGTCGGATGACCAAATCAGCTGCGGCGCAATGCTTTTTGCCGTGAGCACTTTACCGATGGCTTCGGCAGACCTTCGCCCGCGCTTATTCAGGGGGCGTTCGTGGTCGGTCTGCGCCGGATCATCCCATGACGACTTAGCGTGCCGCATAATCAGGAGACGGCTGACCATGGCCGGTGCTATATGGAAAAGCTGGTGCCGCAGCCGCAATTGGCCGTGGCGAGGGGGTTATGGATTTTAAACGCCGCGCCAATCAGTTCGTTGACGTAGTCGATCTCGCTGCCGGTTAAAAACTCAAGGCTGACCTCATCGACCAGCACGCGCGCGCCGTCGCGTTCAATCACCAGATCATCAGGCTCGGGATTGTCTGCAAAGCCAAACTCGTATTGGAATCCGCTGCACCCGCCGCCATTAACGGAGACACGCAGAAATTTGTCAAAACCTTCCTTGGCCATAATCGCATTGATCTTGGCCGCGGCAGAGGCCGATACGGTCACAGGTAAAGTCGTGGTCATTTCACTCATAGCGGTGTAGTCCTTGGCTTGCGTGAGTCTCTATATAGGCGCGCGCGATGAAATTGCAAAAGGCCAAAGGGCGCAGCATATGAAAAAACCGTCCGTTCAGTTTAATCCGGCCCTGCCGCGCGCTGTCTACGCTGTCGATCCTGCTAATGCTAAGGGCCGCCGCATCGGACAGCCCTCCACAAGCGAGCGCAGCCCGTTTCAGCGCGACAAAGACCGCATTATCCATTCGGGCGCGTTTCGCCGCCTGAAAGGTAAAACCCAAGTTTTTGTAGCTCATGAGGGCGATTATTATCGCACCCGTCTGACCCATTCACTGGAAGTCGCGCAGATTGCCCGCTCGATTGCCCGGGTTTTGGGTTTGGATGAAGATTTAGCCGAATGCTTAGCCCTCGCGCATGATCTTGGCCATCCGCCGTTCGGACATTCCGGTGAAGACGCCCTCAAAGAGGTTATGGCGCCTTTTGGCGGGTTTGATCACAACGCACAAACTTTGCGCATCGTAGATTTGCTTGAGGGCCGTTATGCGCAGTTTGATGGCTTAAACTTGACGTGGGAAACCCTTGAGGGGATTGCCAAACATAACGGGCCGCTTTTGACAGAAACAGAAAAAGAGACGGACCTGCCTTGGGCGCTGCGGGCGCTGGATGATTGGCAACGATTAGAGTTGCACACCTTCGCCGGGGCGGAGGCGCAAGTCGCCGCGCTGGCCGATGATATTGCCTATAACAACCACGATTTGGATGACGGCCTGCGCGCCGGGCTGTTCACTATTGCCGATATTGAAGCAAAAGTTCCTCTGGTTAAAGAGACCTTTGATGATGTGCGCGCGCGCTACCCGGGCATTACCGAAGACCGCCTTATCCACGAAGCCGTTCGGGATTTGATCGGCTATATGGTGGGGGATGTTTTAAAAGAATCTCGCGCCCGTTTGGAAAAATACGCGCCGCAAAGCGCCGCTGAAGTCCGTGCGCTTAACGTGCCTGTTATTTCATTTTCGAACGGATTTAAAGAGCGGGAAAAGCCGATGCGAGCCTTTCTTTTCAAGAACATGTACCGACATTATAAAGTAAACCGTATGATGGGGCAGGCCGCCCGTGTGGTCAAAGAATTGTTCGAATTATTCATCAACGATCCGAACCTGCTTCCTACAGAAATGCAAGAGCGCTGCGATGGCCCGGGCGGACAAAAAACCGCCCGCATTGTCTGTGATTACATCGCCGGAATGACCGATCAGTACGCCGTAAATATGCACAGAAAACTGTTCAGCGTGACGGGGTATTTAGGCGGCGGATGATAGGTGATTAAAACTCGAATTATATCATCCGGTCTGTCAGCAGTAAAAATGTAAGCGTCCCTGCTTAAATTTCGTTCTTGGAAAATCTATTTGGTCAACCAAATCTCGAGCGCTTTGTGCAAATCCTTTTTAGATATGGGTTTGCCCAAATAACCGTCGAACCCGGCCTCAAGAAACTCTTCTCTTTCACCCTTCAGGGCGTGGGCGGTAATCGCTATGACCGGGGTTTTCTTTTTATCGGTTTCGGCGCTTCTTATTGCGTTCATGGCTTCAAAGCCATCCATTACCGGCATAGATATATCCATCAGAACTAAATCATAATTGTGAGTTTGATGCAGCTTGCAGGCAATCTCCCCGTTATCAGCAATGTCGAGATGGTGACCGAGAGGCTCCAGCATTTTCTGTATAACGATTTGGTTCGTTCTATCGTCTTCGGCAATCAATATGCGCTTCTTTTTTTCGTTAAACATCACAGTGTCATCGGTCGAATCAGATTCAGGTTTCGTTTCAAAAGCATCTTCTTGAGCATTTAATTTGGCCGAAAGTGCAAGCGCATTCGGTTCCAGTGTTTTACCGATGACCGAACGCAAGTGAGACATTCGAACAGGCTTTTGATAGTACATGCAATTTTCAAAGCTTGAAAACTTGTTTTTCAATCCGTCATCCATCACTGAGGACAAAACCATGATTTTCAGTCCATCAAATGGGGCTTTTTTTCGTAAGGCGCTGACCAAGCTGTAGCCATCAATTTCGGGCATCTGATAATCCGTAATCATCAAATCATAATGACTGTTATTGAGCCTCATTTGCTTGATTTTTTGTATCGCCTCTCTTGCCGAACCGGCTTTATCAGGCTCAACGCCCAAACTTTTTAGCAGAGCAGCCAGAACGGTTATGTTTTGGGAGAGATCATCAACAATAAGGACTTTACTGCCTGCCAAGAGATTTGCGAATGCGCCGTATTGGTGGCGTGTTTTCACGTCCGAAATGGCGCCGCCTGTCTCAAGCTTTGTGCGTACAAAAACGGTTGTACCTTTTCCCGGTTTTGATTCTGCTCTGATGGACCCGTCCATGGCCTGAACAAGACTTTTTGTAAGAGACAAGCCCAAGCCTGTACCGCCGAACAGGCGGGTCGTCGTTCCGTCCGCTTGCGTGAACTCGTCAAAAATACTCTCAAGAGCGTCTCCGGATATTCCAATTCCTGTGTCGCGGATGGATATGTCGATGTCGGCTACGCCGTCAGTCTCGGTAATCAGGACTTTTAATAATACGAATCCCGATGATGTGAACTTAATTGCATTGCCGACCAGATTGATCATGATCTGCCGGATGCGCCCTATGTCTCCGATCAGGAGCCGACCTCCGGGGTTTTGATAGTCGAGTATCAACTCGATCCCTTTTTGATTTGCAGATACGCCCAGCAGGGCGATAACGTCTTCTGTTGCGTCCTCTAAATCAAAAGGAAGGTTTTCCAGTATCAATTTCCCGGCTTCAACTTTTGAAAAGTCCAAAATGTCATTGATAATCGTTATGAGCGCGTCGCCGGACCGTAAAATGATATTAACGCACTCTGTCTGCGTCTCATTTAGTGTTGTGCCTTGTAAGACCTGGGCCATACCAATAACGCCATTCATGGGCGTTCTGATTTCGTGACTCATATTTGCTAAGAATTCTGATTTAGCTTTTGAGGCGAGAATGGCTTTTTCTTTTGCGTTCTTAAGGTCGTTAATATCAATGCGGATCCCGATGTATGTGTCATCTTCGGCGTAATATTTATTTATGGAATGCCACCAACCTGCGCCGTCGTCATATTCATCAAACACGCTGTCGGTGTGGTATATCTTGATGCGTTCATTCACCCATGCATCTACGTCTTTGTCATATAGTAATTCGGTAAGTGTCGCATCTATTGAGCCGTCATCAATCTTCAAACCCGTATTTACGATATGGGTGGCTCTGACATAATCCTGAAGTTTTAGACCTGGCTTCAGAATCTCCGAAATTTCAGGGCCAATATAACCGTGGAAGCTTTTATTCGCCGCGAGCAAAACGCCGGCTTTAAATGTGATCACAGCAATCGGAAGGCTTTCTAAAAGCTGATTTAGTGTATTGTCTTTGTCCGATGAAGGATTGTTTTTTCCCGGTAAAGAAGACATGCGACCCCCATGCACATAATAATAAAAACAGTTGTATTTAATAACTATACTTCACAGGCTTGCAAATAAAAACTTGCGTGTATTTGTATTGCTTTAAACTTTCAATTCACGGTAACGCAGTAAATTGATTTTACGCGCGATCTGGTTTTGGATCGGTAATGCCCACTGTGAAAGATTTTTCAAACATTTCAACATATTACCCGGCAAGCTTACATCAATCCTAAGCTCTTGAAACTGACAGTATTCTGCCTTCCCACGATAATGTGATCATGGACGGAAATGCCGATGGCTTTAGCGACGTCGATCATGTTTGCGGTCATGTCGATGTCTGATTGGCTGGGCGTCGGGTCGCCGGACGGGTGATTGTGGGTCAGAATTAGCGCGGCAGCGTTCAGTTCAAGAGCGCGCTTTATGACTTCGCGCGGATAGACCGGGGCGCGGTCAATTGTACCTTGGCCGATGACCTCATCTGCAATCAGGCGGTTCTTACGATCCAGAAAGAGCACGCGAAATTGCTCGCGTTCTTCAAACTGCATGGCGCCGCGGCAATAATCCAGCAGCGCTGTCCAAGATGATAGGACGGGGCGGGACATAACCGTTTCGCGGCCAAGTTTCAGGCCGGCGGCTTGGATGATTTTCAGATCAATCGCGATGTTCTCTGATATGCCCTTTACCTCAATAAGGCGGGCGGCAGGGGCAGAGACGACTTCGGCAAAGCTGCCAAATTTCGCGATCAGCTCTTTGGCGAGCGGTTTGATATCGCGGCGCGGAATAGAACGAAAAAGGTAAAGTTCAAGCAGTTCGTAATCGGCAAGGGCATCTGCGCCTTTTTTCGCAAACCGCTGCCGCAATCGGTCACGATGGCCGATGTGATGAGGTTTTGAAGCAGGGGCGTCCAAGGATGATTTTACGTAAACGGCGGTCGGTGAAAACCGGCCGGGCTGAGGGTGAAAATCTCGCATCCGTCTTTGGTGACGCCGATGGAGTGCTCAAATTGTGCGGTCAGCTTTTTGTCCCGCGTCACGGCCGTCCAGCCATCCGCCAGAACTTTGACATGGGGTTTGCCGAGATTGATCATTGGCTCGATAGTGAAAAACATGCCCTCTTTTAGGACTTCGCCTTCGCCCGGCGTCCCGAAATGCAAAATATTTGGCGCGTCATGGAACACCCGTCCCAAGCCGTGACCACAGAAATCCTGCACAACAGAGCAGCGTTCACCTTCGGCAAACTTTTGAATGGCATAGCCGATGTCGCCGGTCGTATTGCCGGGTTTTACCTGCGCTATGCCAAGCATGAGGCTGTCATATGTGATGTTAATCAAGCGTTCCGCGCGGCGGTTAATCTCACCAATGGGGTACATGCGGGACGTATCACCGTGCCAACCGTCTACGATAACGGTCACGTCAATATTAACGACGTCGCCGTTCTTAAGCGGTTTTGGCGCGGGAATGCCGTGGCAGACAACGTGATTGACCGATGTGCAAACCGTATGGCCATAACCGCGGTAGCCGAGACAGGCCGGCGTTGCGCCGTGATCCAATATGAACTCGCGGGCAGCATCGTCAAGCTGCTCTGTGGTGACACCCGGCTTTGCCATGGGGATTAACATGTCGAGGCATTGCGCCGCCAAAAGGCCGGCTTTGCGCATGCCTTCAAACCCTTCGGGGCCGTGGATTTTAATAGCGCCGTCGCGCTCCTCGGGGGCTAAATCAGCGTCAATGTAGTTCATAGCGTTATCTCCAAGCCTGCATATAGCAAACATAGGCTCATTTATCCAGTTGGCGTCAATTATGTCGCGTTTATGAGCGCGTGTTTTTTCTTCCCGACTGAGACTTTGACCACGCCATCAACGGTTTTACCGGCGAGCGTGTCTTCGTGACTGCTGACTTTCTCGTCATTGATCTTCAGGGCGCCGGCTTTGATATGGCGGCGGGCTTCCCCGTTAGAGCCGGCCAAACCTGTGAGCGTCGCGGCGCTGAGCACGCCCATAGTTTCAATTTCTGATGCGGGAACATCAAAAGTCGGCAGGCCTGCTGCGGTTCCGCCTTGCTCAAATGTGGTTTTTGCTGTGGCTTCGGCCTCGCGGGCAGCTTCTAAGCCGTGCAGCATTGCGGTCGCTTCATTGGCAAGGCGCACTTTGGCGTCGTTGATTTGCGCGCCTTCAAGGGCCTCAAGCTCAGCAATCTCATCTAATGGCAAGTCGGTAAACAGGCGCAGGAATTTGCCCACGTCCGCGTCTTCGGTATTTCGCCAGAACTGCCAATATTCGTACGGGCTGCGGGTGAAGTCAGCGCCGCGGGACGGATCATCGTTCAGCCAAACCGCGCCGTCCGCCGTTTTGCCCATTTTCCCGCCGGATGCGGTCGTAATCAACGGGGTCGTAAAGCCGTAAGTCGCATTGCCTGTCTTGCGCCGGGTCAGGTCCGCGCCGGAGACAATATTGCCCCATTGGTCCGACCCGCCCATTTGCAGCGTACAATTATGCGTTTCATTGAGCTTAAAGAAATCAAAGCTCTGCATAATGGAGTAGTTGAACTCCAGAAATGTCATGGGCTGCTCTGTTTCGAGGCGGCGCTTAATGGTTTCCAATTGCACCATGCGATTGACAGTAAAATGCGTGCCAACGGCTTGGAGAAGCTCTACATAGCCAAGTTTGTCGAGCCAATCAGCATTGTCGACCATGACAGCCGCGTTTGGCCCGTCAAAATCTATGAGCTTGGCAAATACTTGGCGAATGCCGTCTTTGTTTTTCTCAATCTGTTCATTTGTCAGGATCGGGCGCGATTTATCTTTATCCGTCGGATCTCCGATTTTGGTTGTGCCCCCGCCGAGCAGGACAATCGGGCGATGCCCGGCTTGTTGAAGGCGGCGCAGCATCATAATTTGAACCATCGACCCGACATGCAGGCTGGGCGCGGTGCAATCGAATCCGATATAACCTGTGATTTGGCCGTCATTTGCGGCTTTATCCAGTGCGGCTTCATCCGTGCACTGGTACAAATATCCGCGCTCCACTAAGGTGGTCATCAGATCTGATTTGTAAGTTTTCATGGCGGACTCTTATAACTTTGCAATATGGCTTGCCCGTCTATCAAAGGCGCGCCCGGACATAAAGGATAAATGATGGATGATCACCGCATGCGTGTCATCGGATTAATGAGCGGCACGTCTTTGGACGGGGTGGACGCGGCTATCATCGAAACCGATGGTGAGCAAATTTTCGCTTTGGGGAAATCCGTTACCGTGCCTTTCTCAGCGGATACAGATTTTAAAGCTGTCATGGAAGCGGCCATAGAGTGGCAATTTATCGGCCCGCAGCCCAATATTTTTTCCAAAGCAGAAAAAGATATTCACGCCGCCCACATCGAAGCTGTCAAGGCTTTGGGCGCAGCGCGGGTTAATATCGATTTGATCGGCTTTCACGGGCAGACCGTTTTGCATCGTCCGGCGGTGGGGGGGCGTAATGGCGAGACTTTGCAGTTGGGCGATGGTGCAGTTTTGGCCCGGCAGTTCGGCGTGCCTTGCGCCTATGATTTTCGAAGTGATGACGTGGCCGCCGGCGGGCAGGGCGCGCCGCTCGCGCCGATTTATCACAAGGCTTTATGTGATTACTCCGGGCTGACCGGGCGGATTGCGGTCGTCAATATTGGCGGAGTGTCGAACGTGACTTTGATTGACGCTGACGCGCCGCTCATTGCGACCGATTGCGGCCCGGGCAATGGCCCGCTTGACAGTTTGGTGCAGAAAAATACCGGGCGAAGTTACGACAAAGACGGCGCGCTATCTATCGCCGGTATTCCGAACTTTGATATTATTGATCAATGGCTTAAGCGAGACTTCTTCATGCGGCAGGTCCCCCGAAGCGCAGACCGCTATGATTTCGATGTTTTGGCGGATTTAAACGGTGTTCCGGCCGAAGATGCCTGCGCAACGCTTTGCAGTTTTACGGCCCAAGCTATTGCCCGAGACCTGAAAACTTTTAATCCGCAGACCATAATCGTCTGCGGCGGGGGGCGGTTAAATCAGGCCATCATGGGCATGCTGGCGGTGCATTGCACCGGCGGCGCGGTGGTCAGTGCTGAGGCTGTGGGCTGGGATGGTGATGCCTTAGAGGCGCAGGCTTTTGCTTATTTGGCGGTGCGAACTTTGAGAGGATTGCCCATTAGTTTTCCGGGAACAACCGGCGCGTCCAAACCGATGAAAGGCGGGAAAATTGCCCGTATATTGTAATTTTGCGTAACTTAGTGTATGACTGTTGACGTGGGGCGATGAATGCTGAATACCGCGACACCTTAGGATAAGGTGAGCGAATGTGTTGGCGCACCCCGTTGTTTTAATGACTGCAGGAATGCCAATTGCCATGTCAAAAATCTCACAGACCGATTCCGTCGATACGTCCGATTTGCATACGATTGAAATCGTCGCGCCCGGCGTCTCTGCGCCGATGGACGTTATGCATACGTTTTTAAAAGAGCTTCGCCTCACCGGCGCAAAGGCCGCCAATACAGCGATTTTTGAAAACCCCGCGCATGCTGTCATGAAATCAACGGATTACACGTTGAAGGTCTGGGTTAATCCGGCTCAAGCCAAGACAGGGGCGTTTAAGTTGACTTATGCCATCAAAGAACAGCCGGAGCCCCGCAAAGGCCTTCTCAGCCGTCTGCTCCTTAAACACAGCGTACCGGCTTAAAGTCAGCGCGTAATTAACGGAACTGTGTTCACTTGAGTTCTAACCGACAGAAAACGCTAAAATGTTGACCATTGTGGCGTGGGCCGAGTTCTCGCCTGTATTCTCAATGGCGTGGTCTCTGTCGGCGCGGTAGCGCAATGTCTCGCCGGCCTTGGCTGTCCATGTCTGTCCGTCCACGGTGACGCTGAGGCGCCCGGTTAAAATACTCAAATTTTCAATTGAACCGTCCGGGTGAGGGGAGCTTTCGAGCTTACCGCCGGGTTTGGCCGTGAAATCATACCATTGCACAAATTCAACCGTGTCAATGCTGCCGATAATCCGCAGCGTGCACAGACCGTCATCGGACATGAGAACAGGCGTGTCTTTACGCCGGGCATGTTCAACAAGCGGGTCGTCATCGCTGTCATTTACGGACAGAACGGCTTCTACAGACGTGCCTAAGGCACGCGAGAGGCGGGTTATGGTCGCGAGGGTAGGATTGCTTTCATTTTTCTCAATTTGAGAGATCATGGATTTTGCAACGCCGGACTGCTCGGCCAATTCGCCGAGCGATAAGGCTTCGGCTTTACGCAATCGCCCGATGGTTTTGCCAAATTGCGCATTTACAGCGTCGCAATCGGCGTCTTTTTCGCGTTTTCGTCTCGACATGTTGTTGCCTTTTCGCCCTCGGGATATAATGCGTTATACGGATTTGGCCCACTAAGCGCATTTGTTAAATAATATGCCTTTGGCCTTTAAATTTGCCCAACTGTTCTATATATAGAACACCAATTCGATCGTTGTTCAAGGAAATTTTGCGTGCGCTACCTGCCTATCCATATTGATACACACGGCGCTGACATCTTAATTGTCGGCGGCGAGGCGGCTGCCGAAGCCAAATTGCGCACGCTTTTGAAAACCGAGGCTAACCTTATTTTGGTCGCGGCGGTCATATCCACTGAGATAAAGCGGTGGGTCAAGGCCGGACACATTACCCATCATAATCGCGATTTCACGCCGGCTGATTTAGACGGCAAGCGTCTCGTGTATGCCGCGACAGAGGACGACACGATTAACGGCGAGATTGCCGCCCTGTGCCGCGCGCGTTTTTTGCCGGTTAACGCGGCTGATTATAAAGAGGCATGTGATTTTATTACGCCGGCGCTGGTTGACCGCAGTCCGGTGGCAATATCCATCGGCACGGAGGGCACGTCACCCGGTTTGGCCCGCGCAATCAAAGCCGACCTTGAGACGCGCCTGCCGTCAACGCTGGGCGTTTATGCGCTTCACGTTCAAAAACTGCGTGCCAAAGTCAAATCCGTCATGCCCGATCTTTCAGATCGGCAGCGGTTTTGGGCCGCGATATTCGGCGGTAAAGATTTAACGGCGCAATTGCGCCTGTCGGGTGACGCGCTGCTTGAGGCCGTTGAAGAGCGCCTGAAGGGCGATACAGGGAATGGCGGCGGTATGGTGTCGCTTGTAGGCGCAGGGCCGGGTAATCCTGATTTGCTGACCCATCAGGCGCGGCAGAAACTGCACAGCGCCGATGTTGTCGTTTATGACCGTCTGGTTTCCCAAGGTGTTTTGGATTTTGGACGCCGCGAGGCAGAGTATATTTATGTCGGCAAAGAGCCCGGCGGCGTTTCCACGCCTCAGGATGAAATCAATGCGATTATCGTCGCCAAAGCCCTTGAAGGCCAATCTGTGGTTCGCCTAAAATCGGGCGATCCGCTTATATTCGGGCGTGCGGACGAAGAAATCGATGCGCTGATCGCGGACGGCATCCCATTTGATATATGCCCCGGCATTACGTCAGCGTCTGCGGCGGCGGCGCAAATAGGCACATCTCTGACCACGCGCGGGCATAATAAGTCGGTCACATTCATGACCGGTCATGACGCAAAAGGTTTTGCAGAGCAGGATTGGGTCAATCTGGCCAAGCCCGGCGCGCGGGCTGCGGTTTACATGGGCATTGGCGCGTCGCGCTTTATCCAAGGCCGTCTCATGCTGCACGGCGCAAGCTCTGATTTGCCCATTACGATTGTTGAAAACGCGTCGCGGCCTGAGCAAAAAGTTATCAGCGCCACGCTCAAGACACTGCCGGACGCACTTGTTGAGGCCGGCATTAAAGGTCCTGCTATATTAATGATTGGCTACGCCGTGCGCGATGCCAAAATCGAAATTTCAAAAGAGAAGGCTGCTTTATGAGTACGCTCAAACATAAGGGGAAGGGGCCGCAAGCCCTGACCGCCCACGGCCTGCGCGCCGGCCCCGTTGTCTATTTGACCAAGGATTACGTCTGGTCGACATTTTACGCGGACGCGCTGATTACCGAAGACAAAGCCATTATCGAAAAAATGGGTGACGCCGGTGATCGCGACGATGAAGCTAATCTGATTGTCGGCCCGTATTTTATCGACGTCGACCCTGAGACGGGATTGCCGGCGCGTTACCGCGAGAAATTTCGCATGAACGGGCCAAGCTTTGATCCCGGCGTTCCGACCCATATTGACCACAATAAACACACCGGCGCGGTGATAATCGGAGGCGACAAATAATGTATCGCTATGATGAATTTGACCATCAATTTGTACGCGCCCGCACGGCGCAGTTTCGCAGTCAGGTGGATCGCCGCCTGAACGGCACAATCACCGAAGACCAGTTTAAACCGCTGCGCCTTATGAACGGCTTATATTTGCAACTGCATGCCTATATGCTGCGGGTCGCTGTGCCGTACGGGACGCTGTCATCCAAGCAAATGCGGCAACTCGGCATGATTGCTGACAAGTATGATCGCGGGTACGGGCATTTTACAACGCGCCAAAATATTCAGTTTAATTGGCCTGAGTTGACCGATGTGGCTGACATTCTGGACGATTTGGCGGATGTCGAAATGCACGCTATCCAAACGTCAGGAAATTGTATCCGTAATGTGACATCTGACCCGTGGTCCGGAAGCACCGCCGATGAGATCGAGGACCCGCGTCCGACGTGCGAAATTTTACGCCAATGGAGCAGTCTGCATCCTGAATTCACCTTCTTGCCGCGTAAATTTAAAATTGCCGTCAACGGCGCAACCGAAGATCGGGCCGCTATCCGCGCTCACGATATCGGGCTTCAGATTGTAAAAAATGACGACGGCGAAATCGGTTATCACGTTTTGGTTGGCGGCGGCCTTGGCCGAACGCCGATCATGGCGCAAAGCTTAAACGAATTTGTCAGCAAGGCCGAGCTTCTGCCTTATCTGGAGGCTTGCATGCGGGTTTATAACCGCTATGGCCGCCGCGATAACAAATATAAGGCCCGCATCAAGATTCTGGTTCAGGAAGAGGGCATTGATAAATTCCGCAGCGAAGTCGAGAAAGAATACGCCAATTTAACACCGGCAGATATTGCGGTGGACCAAGAGGAGATTGCCCGCATTACGGCTTATTTCTCGCCGCCGGAATATGAAGATTTGTCGGATGTCGATACGGATTATCAGCGTGCGCTTGAAAAAGATGCCGCGTTTAAAAGTTGGAATGACAATAACGTCGCGACCCACAAAGTTGCCGGTTATGCTATTGCTAATATCTCGCTCAAACCCATTGACGGCGCGCCGGGCGATATTACCGGTGAGCAAATGCGCGCTGTCGCGGATATGGCCGACGTGTTTTCGTTCGGCGAAATCCGCGCCACCCATGAGCAAAATCTGGTTTTGGCTAATGTTAAGAAATCGGATCTGTTTGCGCTTTATTTGCGCCTGAAAGATGCCAAGCTCGCCGATGATAATATTGGGCTGATTTCCGATATTATTTGCTGTCCGGGCATGGATTATTGCGCGCTGGCGACGGCTCGCTCCATCCCGATTGCCCAGCAAATCTATGAGCGTTTTGCCGACCCTGTTCGCCAAAAAGCGATTGGCGAGATGAAGATAAAAATCTCCGGCTGCATTAATGCCTGCGGGCATCATCATGTCGGTCATATCGGTATTTTGGGTTTGGAAAAATCCGGCGTTGAAAACTACCAAGTCAAGCTTGGCGGTGACGCTACGGAAACCGCCGCCGTTGGCGCGGTGACCGGCAAAGGCTTTGGCGCGGAAGAACTTATCGACGCGATTGAACGCATGGTAGATTTTTATCTGACACAAAAACAAGGGGAAGAGCGCTTCCTCGACACTTACCGCCGCATCGGCATGGACCCCTTCAAGGAGGTGCTTTATGGCGCTGCTTAGAGACGGGCGCGCGTTTGATCTCGCCGCCCCGCAATACCCGACATTAGAAGAGCTTCTTGCGAGTAATTCCGGTACAGAAGTGACCCTTGCTCCGGACGCCGACCTGGACGCCCTTGCGCCGCGCTTGTCCGGCCTGAAAAAAATCGAAGTTGAGTTCCCGGCCTACGCCGACGGGCGCGGATTTTCCATCGCCCGGCAATTGCGCAAAACGCACGGATTCACCGGCGAGATCGTCGCCGCGGGCCCGCTGATACCTGATCAATATGTCTACGCCCTGCAATGCGGCTTTGACGCAGTGCGCGTTGACGCCGACACATACGCCAAGCAAACGCCCGAAGAGTGGCGCGACGCTATGGACGCGTTTTCGCTGACCTATCAACGCGGCTACGCCATACCAATGGGACCGGCCCTGTCTGTCCTTGATGCCCGCCGCGCAAAACGTAATGAAAACCTGTCCGCGCAATATGAAGGCTTGTCAGCAGAGCTTGCGCTGGAACGTGCTATCCGTCACGATTACGCCGGCGGTATTGTGCTCGCCTCCTCTATGGGCATCGACAGCGCAGTTTTACTGCACATGATTTCGGAAATCGACAGCAGCCTGCCTGTTTTATTTTTGGAAACGGGCAAGCATTTTAAAGAAACATTGGCCTATCGCGACCGCTTGGTTGCGCAATTCGGCCTGACGAATTTCCGCTCTATCCCGCCAAAACCAAAAGAGCTTAAAGCCGAAGACCCGGACGGAACGCTTAATGAGCGCGATAAAGATGCCTGTTGTGACCTGCGAAAAGTACGTCCGCTTGACCGCGAAATTACGCCGTTTAAAGCGCGGATTACGGGCCGTAAGCGCTACCAAACTCCGGACCGTGCCGATATGCCAATACTGGAAACCGGTGGTCGCCAAGCCAAGCTGAACCCGCTCGCCTATTGGTCTGCCAAAGACGTCACAGCCTATATGCGCAAACACGATCTTCCGCCGCATCCGCTTCTGGCCTTGGGCTTTTTGTCCGTAGGCTGTGAGCCTTGCACAACTCGCGTATCCGAAGGCGAAGATCCAAGAGCCGGCCGCTGGCGCGGCGCAAATAAGACGGAATGCGGGATACACTATATTGATGGCAAGTGGGTACGTATTGAGGCGGAGCCGGGAACGCATGAGGTGTTTTAGGGGGAAGCGTCTGAAAGCCTCACCCATAATATCCTGACACCACCCTCAATCCGCTCATCCCGATGAAAATCGGGATCCAGTGTTACAGAGAGCATCCGGCCACTCTGGTTCCCGACTTTCGTCGGGATGAGCGGGAGGGGAGTTCAGAGCATCTAAAAACTTACGCATAAACCCTGACACTAACCTCCATCCCGTCACCCCGCCGTAGGGCGGGGGGCTATCACCGGAAATTGCAGCAAGCGCGGCCGGTGAAGTTGAAATGCGCAGCGTCGTCCATTAATCCGCCCACTAAGCAAGATGCGAGGTTTGGGAGATAGGCCCCGCCCTTCGGCGAGGTGATGGAGATGAAGTTTAGAGAGATAAATCCCGCTGCCTAATATTCGCGATATATGGGCTCGCTATCATCATATCGCTCCGAACAAACTTCATTTAATTCGTCAACATGCGTATATTCTGCGTCTTCAGCCCATAGTGGACATAAATCATCTGGATTTTTATCAGCGATAGCTTCTTTTAAAATAACGTCATCAAAGGTTTTGCAATAGCAGGGTGTTTCTACCTTAATAAACTCAGTAACGGTTTCGGGCTTGGACTTAGTTATTGCATAAATAGAGAAACCGGCAGCAACGAAACTAAATAGAACTTCTCTTGGTGTCATACCTTCCTCCTACCGATGCCGCCCGCGTAACTCCGCCACCACATCCGCAAGCTTCACATCTTTCGCCGCAAGCAGCACCAGCAAGTGATAAATCAAATCCGCCGACTCGCTCGTCAGCTTATCCGGCGTTTCGGCGACGGCGGCAAGAGCGACTTCTACGCCTTCTTCGCCGACTTTTTGGGCGGCGCGTCTCAGGGGGCCTTGGAGGAGGGAGGCGGTGTAGGAGCTGTCGGCGTCTGCGGTTTTGCGGCCCTGTATCAACGCTTCGAGCTCTGCCAAAAACCCGAGGCCGACGGATTTGTCATCGCCGAAACAGGTGACCGTCCCGGTATGGCATGTCGGGCCAACGGGGCGGGCCATGACGAGCAGGGTATCGTTATCGCAATCCACCGCCATGCTGACAAAATTTAATACATTCCCGGACGTTTCGCCCTTCTGCCACAGCTTATTTTGCGAGCGCGAGAAGAACGTGACTTTGCCGCTGTCTTGCGTGGCTTTGACGGCCGCCGCATTCATATAGCCGAGCATCAGAACTTGGAGCGTGTCCGCGTCTTGGACTACGGCCGGGACTAATCCGCCGCCTTTTTGGAAATCTATCTTCATAGTCTTATCTCTATGCCGGCGCTGCGCAAATCCCGTTTTAAATCCGGAATGGCGATGACCGATTTGTGGAAAACAGACGCTGCGAGGGCACCGTCTACATTGGATGTTTTAAACACGTCTTCGAAATGCGAAGTCGCGCCTGCGCCGCCTGAGGCAATCAGCGGGACGGAGCAGACCGCGCGCACGGCGGAGAGCTGTTTTAAGTCATAACCCTTGCGCACGCCGTCTTGGTTCATGCAGTTGAGCACAATCTCGCCGGCGCCGCGTCTAACCGCTTCCTGTACCCACGCAATTGTCTCGCGGCCGGTTTCACGGGTTTTATCGGCGTCGCCGGTGTGGGATTTGACGCGATATGTGATCCCGTCATCAAAGCTGTCTATGCCGACCACAACGCATTGACGGCCAAAGGCATCGTGGAGGCGGTTAATAAGCTCCGGGTTCATCAGAGCCGGGGAATTAACGGAGATTTTGTCGGCTCCGGATTCGAGCCGCGCTCGCGCTGCTTCAACCGTCTTAATTCCGCCTGCGACGCAAAACGGGATATCAAGGGCCGCCGATACTTTGCCGATCCATTCCGGTGATACGGTGCGGTCATCGACGCTGGCAGTAATGTCATAGAAAACGAGTTCGTCCGCACCTTCATCACGGTAGCGCATGGCCAGGTCGATAATGTCGCCAACGTCTTCGTGATTGCGAAATTGCACGCCTTTGACCACGCGCCCGTCACGCACATCAAGGCAGGGTATGATGCGCCTGGCTAGCATGCGATAGCGTCTTCCAGCGTGAATTTATTCTCATATAGGGCTTTGCCGATGATAATGCCGGCAGGCGAGAGAGCTTTTAAATCGCGCACATCATCAAGGCTGCCGACGCCGCCGGAAGTAATCAGTTCGATGGTCGGATAGTCCGTGCGAATTTGGCGGTAAAGCTCTACATTGCTGCCTTGCAAAACGCCGTCTTTGGATATGTCCGTGACAAGCATGGATTTCAGGCCGGTGCCCATATAATCGTCCATTACGTCCCACATATTGCGCTCGGATTTTTCGGTCCAGCCTCGCAGGGTCGGAAAGGGTGTTCCTGCCTCATCAAATTCTACATCAAGGGCGAGACAGATTTTATCGGGACCGACTTCGGATATCCAATATTTGACCATTTGCGGATTGGATACGGCCAGAGAGCCGACCACGACCCGCTCGACGCCGCCATCAAGGAGGCGACGGATTTGCTCCAGATCGCGTATGCCGCCGCCGGTTTGAACTTTCAATCCGGAGTTTTTGGCAATATCGATAATCAATTCTGCTTGCTCACCCTTGCCGTGCTTGGCTCCGTCCAGATCGACAATATGCATCCACTGCGCCCCGGCATCTGCATAGGCTTTGCCGACCTCGACCGGAGGTACATCATAATTGGTGCGCTGATTGAAGTCACCTTTAAACAGGCGCACGCAGCCCCCGTCCATAAGATCAATTGCGGGGTATATCATACTGAAACTCTTAGAAAATTATTTAAAATTCGGCTGCCCGCTGCGCCGCTGCGTTCCGGGTGAAACTGGCACCCATATATATTGGCTTGGCGCACAATGGCAGAGAAATCATCGCCGTAATTACATTTAGCCAGCGTCCGCGCGGAAACCGGCGCGGCAAAGCTGTGCACGAAATAGGCATAATCGCCGTCTTTAATCCCCTCAAGCAAGGGGTCATCGGCGACGCCCGATAATGTGTTCCATCCCATATGCGGGGACGGCAAATCGCCGGTGTCCATTTCTACAATTTGACCGTCGACCATGCCGAGGCAATCAATACCGCCGGCCTCGCTGCTGTGATCAAAGATAATCTGCATGCCGAGGCAAATGCCCATGACCGGCTGTGTGAGATTTTGCAGAACGGGAATCAGCGAGCGCTCGCGAAGCTCATTCATAGCGTAAGGCGCGCTGCCTACGCCGGGGATAAGGACGTGATCTGCGCCGTAAATAACGTCCGGGTCTTGGGTGATTCTATAATCCGCGCCTAGGCGATCAAAAGCAAAGCCAACGCTGGCGAGGTTTGCGCATCCGGTGTCTACAATCGCCAGCATTATATCACGCCTTTTGTTGATGCGATTTCATCACCGTTACGGGCAAAAGCAGGTTTGAGCGCCCGCGCTACGCCTTTAAAAACGGCTTCAATCATGTGGTGCGTGTTTTCACCCTCTACCTCAATTTGAATGGCTGCGCCCATAGTTTGGGACAAGCTCTCAAAGACATGCGGGCACATTTCAGCCGGGAACGTCCCGGCGTGGTCGGTGGGGAAAACGCCTTTAAAGGTCATGGCCGGCCGGCCGGATAAATCGACTGCCACGCGGGCCTGCGTCTCATCCATTGGCATGACAAAGCCGAACCGCCCTGCGCCCGCTTTATCGCCCAGCGCGTCTTGCAGGGCTGTACCCAGGGCCAAAGCGCAGTCTTCTATCGTGTGGTGGGCATCAATTTCCAAATCACCTTTGCAGGACATGACCAAAGATATGCCGGAGTGTTTGGCAAATGCCTCCAGCATGTGGTCGTAAAACCCGATGCCGGTGTCAGCTTTAATCGGCGTGGTTTTATCCAAATTGACCCGTACGGAAATGTCGGTCTCTTTTGTTTTGCGGTGCATTTCGCCGATGCGGTCTTCGGGGCCGGCGTCTTGGGTGATGCCGAACGCCTCTAATGCAATCGTGTTCTCACTCGGCGAGCCGATAGAAATACGCATATGCCCGGTAGAGCTGCGATAGTCACGGATCTTGACTTGGCGGCGATTAAGCTCGCGCATCAGGGCGTCATCATTGAGCACGTCAATCAGCAGGAAGTTTGCTCGGCTCGGCCAAACTTTGGCAATGTAGGGCGATTTTTGAAGCTCTGTGAACATGCGTTCACGCTCCGCCAGCCATTCATCAAGGCGCGCGGCGTGAGTCGCCATAGCGGCAGGCGCGAGGGCGTTTAAGATTGCGTTTTCAACCGGCCGCGCAATCGGGTAGGGCGGCAGGACTTTGAGCATAATATTGATCACAGCAGGGTCGGCAATCGCAACGCCGCCGCGCACGCCTGCGAGGGCATAGGCTTTGGACAATGTCCGCATGACGACCAAATTGCGGTATTGCGTGATCTTCGGCGCGTAGCTCGGACGGCCGGAAAATTCCTGATAGGCTTCGTCAACGCAGATAAGGGTATTGGGAAGGGTTTCACACAACCGCTCGACCAAATCGTCCTCAATGGCTGTGCCGGTCGGGTTGTTGGGGGTGCAGATAAAAACGGCTTTGAGGTTTTTGGCGGCTTTGGCCGTTTCTAATATAGCCGCATTATTCCATGTATAATCGGCCTTTAGCGGGACATCGATAATGCCTGCACCTTGGATTTGCGCACAGGTTTCGTAATAGCCGAATGTCGGGCTGCAAATCAGAATGTAGTCCTTATTGCCTTCAGGGCCTTCTTCGCAAAATGTGCGCAGCAAAACCTCAATCGCTTCATCCGCGCCTCGGCCGACCATGATCCGGTCAGCGGGAACGCCGTATAAGTCCGCGAGGCGCGCGCGCAGGGCCGGCGGCTGCTGCTCCGGATAACGGTTAAACCCGGCCGCGCCTTTGACCGGCGGCGGGGCATAGGGAGACTCGTTTGCGTCAAGGTGCAGCGCGCCGGTTGCGCCGCCGCGGGCGCTGTAAGCGTCAAAGGCCGCAATGGCTTTGCGGGTAATATTCAACGGAAAATCAGTCATTCTTTACTTTCCAATCGCAAAGACACGGCGCGCCTGTGCGCCTCAAGGCCTTCCATGTCCGCCAGACGTTCTACGCTCGGGCCAAGATTTTCGAGGCCTTCGCGGGTCAGGGTCTGCACACTCATATAAGTCATAAAGCTCTCCAGCGTTACCCCTGAATAAGCCCGCGCCGCGCCATAGGTCGGCAAGGTGTGGTTTGTTCCGCTGGCGTAATCGCCGACGCTTTCCGGTGTCCATGCTCCGACAAAAACACTGCCCGCATTACGCACGTCTTTGACCAAGGCGTCCGCGTTTTCTGTTTGCAAGATTAAGTGCTCCGGCGCGTAGGCATTGATAATATCGAGCATAGCCACATCATCCGGCGCGATGAATACCCGTCCGGACTTCAGACTCTCGCGAGCAATCCGGACACGCGGCAGCGTGCTGACTTGGCGTTCAATTTCCTTCAATAACTTATCCGCGTAAGTCTTTGATTTTACAATAGATATAACCTGAGCAACTTTGTCGTGCTCGGCTTGAGACAGTAGGTCAGCCGCCACGAAAACCGGATTGGCATCATCGTCGGCGCAGACCATGGCCTCACTGGGACCGGCCGGCAAATCAATTGCGGGGCCGCCCGGCTCCTGCGCCGCAAGGGACTTAGCCGTGGCCACCCACGCATTGCCCGGGCCAAAGATTTTGGCAACCTTCGGAATGGTCTGCGTGCCATAGGCCAAGGCCGCAATGGCCTGCGCGCCGCCGACTGCGTAGACTTCATCTATGCCGCACATATAGGCGGCGGCTAAAACTTTGGAATTTATTTTACCGTCCTTGCCGGGCGGGGTGGTGACCACGCTGCGGCCTACGCCCGCTATACGCGCCGGCAGAGCGAGCATCATCATAGTCGAGACCAGCGGGGCTGTGCCGCCCGGTACGTATAATCCGGCGCTGTCGAGGGCGCGCGGCTCTCGGCGGCATGTCACGCCGGGCATGACTTCCATCTCTATGACCGCGGGCATTTGAGCCGTATGGAAAGCGGTAATGTTTGCTTCAGCCGTTTGCATGGCGATTTTATCGCCGGCATTCAGATCATTCCACGCCGCAGCCAGATCATCTATCGGTACGCGCAGATCCGCCGGGACCGCCCCGTCAAATTTGGCCGTATAATCGCGCAAAGCATCGTCACCACGCAATCGAACGCCGGCCATAATGTCTTTGACCGATGTAATCAGGCTGTCATCCAGCATGGCGTTTGGACGGGCGAGGGCGATCTCACGCGCAGACATATCCAAATCTGACCAAACATAGCTTTGCATGACTAGCCCATCATCTTTTCAATCGGCAGGACCAGTATAGAGCGCGCGCCGGCGGCTTTTAAATCTTCCAGCGTGTCCCAAAACACGTTCTCTGTGCAAACGGCCTGCACGGCGACCAGATCGCTGTCACCGCCGAGGGGAATAATAGTCGGCGCGTCTGATCCCGGTAGGATTTTGCTGATGGCATCAATAGCGGATTTCGGGGCGTTCAGCATAATGTATTTACTGTCGGCGGACCGGATAACCCCGTCAATGCGCCGGACAAGTTTGTCGTAAATATCTTGCTTGGCCGGCGATAATTTACGCGACGATTTGATCAACACGGCCTCAGATTCGAGTATGGTTTCAAAGGCCGCAAGACCGTTCGCCTCAAGGGTCGCGCCGGAGGACACCAGATCACAAATCGACTCGGCGATGTTAATGCTGGGCGCAAGCTCAACCGCGCCTTTCATCTCAACAGATGTCGCTTTAATATTGTTTTCTTTGAGGTATTTTCCTAAAACGCCGGGGTAAGTTGTGGCGATTTTTGTACCTTCTAAATCCTTGGGCGACTGTATCGGCCCGCTTGCGTCTGAGGCGAGGCATAGCTTACAGCGCGAAAATCCAAGGCGGCGGTCAATGATTGCGTCCATGCCGCCGGCCGTCATCAGCACTTCTTCGACCAATACGTTTTCTCCGGCAATACCAAGGTCCGCTGCACCGGTGGCGACAAAAGACGGAATGTCATCATCACGCACAAGCAGTAAATCAATCGGCACATTTTTCACCCGCGCGAGCAGACCGCCCCCGCGTATAGAAAAGCGCAAGCCGCATTTTTTCAGCATGGCAAAACTGTCATCGGCGAGGCGGCCTTTTTTTTGCACGGCAATGCGTAATCTGTCGGTCATATCTTTTCTTTCAATTCATTAAGCGCAGCGCGGTATCCGCCATGCGGCTCTTCATTTAAAAACCGGGCAACCCGCCCGATGGTTGTTGTGGATACGCCCGTGCGCGCATTAATTTCACGATAAGACAACTCGCCCGCATCAAGTAATTTAGCAACATGCCAACGTTCGGACAGGGCGCGTAATTCCGCGGGCGTGCAAAGGTCAATCAAAAACTGCTCCATAAGCTGTGCGTTCGGCATAGACGCCAGCGCGCGCGCTAAAAGCGCCCGCCGCTGTGCAGCATCAGTTTGTCGGGGCTTTTCGTCAGGGTTTTGCATAATTGTCTCACTGTGTTAGCGTGCTGTTACAGTGAGTCAGTGGGGAATGCAAGCTATAAAATCGTGGAGGGGGAGCCTGACAGTTCTGAAGTCCTCACAAAAAAAGTCCGGCGCGCTGTGTGCGCTTGCCGGACTTTGGTAGTCAGCAGATCGGCCTAACGGCCACTGCCGGGACCACCGCCCCCCCCGGGTTGCTGTTGATTTCCGGTCAAGGTATCGGTCGGCAAGCGCCCGATGGTTCCGAAAATTTGTTCTAAAACTGATAATTGACGTCCGCGTGTCGGCGTTTCGCGGCCGACAAAGTTCACAATTTGCCCGTCATCAAGGCCGTATTCGGCTACGGCCTGCACTTGCCCGTCATCATTAAACACAACGGCGGTAATTTGGCGTTCTTCAGTCAGGGGACGCAAGTAAGCGAGGCGCTGACGTACGGCCGACATGTAATACCATGTCTCTTGCTCAAAGGTTCCGGTCGTGGAGGGATTGCCAAGGCGGGCCAGCACTGTGGCTTTGGTATCCGCGCCGGGCTCAATCTCTTGGGGCTTGTCCTGCTCTGTCGGGACGTAGCCGTGGGTGCGCAGGGTCGGGTTGCAAGCCGTGAGGCCAAAGCTTGTGACCAGAGCGCAGGCTGCGACAGTTTTAATCAGCATCGAGGTCATTGACCGCTTCCTATATCCTGTAAGGTTGGTATGACCTAGCCAAGACCGCGCAAGCATGCAAGCGGCAAGCGCGTTGATTTACGGAGAATTCATGTTTGGAAAGCTGTTTAAACGTCGGGGCGAAGATATCAGCGCTGCAAAACTCTACTCTGCGTGTCTGGCGCAATCGCGCACGCCTGCCTTTTACGGCCCCGGAAAAGTGACCGATAATTATGACGGGCGAATTGATCTGCTGACCCTACATTTGACCGCGATTATGGCGGCAGCGCGGCAGTTTGGGGATGAAGGGGCACAACTGAACCAAGCGCTTTATGACGTCATGATACAGGACTTTAATATCGCGATGCGCGAAGAAGGATTAGCCGATACAGGGATTGCCCGCCGCATTAAACCGATGGTCATGCTATTTTTAGGCCGCACCAAAGCCTATACAGAAGCTTTTCTCGGTGAGGCTGATATTGGGGCTGTATTGAAAGAAACATTGCTGCCCGAAGATGTAGGCGTTGGTTTTTCTGATTCGATTGCGGCCTATGCCGCACAGAGCTATGAAACGATCAAAGCCCTTGATTTTGATGTGTTAAAATCCGGACAGGTCTCGTTTGCGCCCTTCACCGGCGACTGACTTCCCTATAGGCATGAGCGGCGCAGCGCGTTACAAAGCGCCAAGAGGGAGTCGCAATTTATGCTGGATGGTGTAATCATTTCTGTTGATGTTATGGGCGGCGATGACGCCCCGGATATTGTCATTGCCGGATGCGAGCGGTTTTTAAAGACGGCCGGAAAAAGCCGCGCCGCGCGTTTTTTGCTGCACGGTGATGATGCCGCGATAAACAAGCTTTTGAAAAAAGCGCCGTTGACGGCGGCTCGCTGCGAAATCAATCACACCGATAAATCTGTTGCTATGGACGAAAAACCCGGACAAGCGCTGCGGCGCGGCAAGGGCAGTTCTATGTGGAACGCGATTGCGAGCGTCAAAGCCGGGGAGGCGCGGGTCGCGATCTCGGCCGGCAACACGGGCGCTTTGATGGCGATGTCCAAATTACAATTGCGTATGAAAGAGGGCGTGCAACGCCCTGCCATTGCAGGCGTCTGGCCGCGGGCGGGCGGGCAATGCATCGTCTTGGATATTGGCGCGAACATTGATTGCGACGAGACGCAACTGACGGAATTTGCTGTATTGGGCGAGGCTTATTACCGCGCACTGTATAAAAAGACCTCTCCGTCCGTCGGACTTTTAAATGTCGGAACCGAGGATGAAAAAGGGACGGGCACGATTAAAGCCGCGCACAAGCGGTTCAATGATTTGGATTTTGGCTTAAACTATGCCGGATATGTTGAGGGTAATGATATTTCTACCGGAACCGTGGACGTGATTGTTACTGACGGTTTTACCGGCAATATCGCTCTGAAAACCGCAGAGGGCACAGGGCGTTTTATCGGTGATCTGGTAAAGACTGCGCTTGACGGCAATGTCCTTGGCAAAATTGCGAAAGTTATTAACGCGGCGGCTTTCTTGCGTTTGAAGGCGCAAATTGATCCGCGTAACTTTAACGGCGGCGCGTTTTTAGGTTTGAATGGCGTGGTCGTTAAAAGCCACGGCGGGACGGACGCTGTTGGCTATGCTAACGCACTGAACGTTGCCATGAGCCTGGCCGAGAGCGAATTTAATGCAGAGATTGAAAAAACGCTGGCTCGCCTGCATGATGCAGAGCTTGATATCGAAACTGCCGCAGAAATTTAGGACACCGCAATGTCATCATTTAAAAGCGTAATCGCCGGCATTGGCGGCTATCTTCCCGAGAGCGTATTGACCAACGAAGACTTGGCGCAGCGCGTTGACACATCCGATGAATGGATTCGCGCCCGCACCGGAATTACGCAGCGCCATGTTGCCAAAGAGGGGGAATATACCTCTCATCTGGCGACTAAAGCCGCGCAGGCTGCCATGAAGGATGCCGGCCTGACGGCTGATGATATTGACCTGATTGTTGTTGCGACTACCACGCCGGATCTGACCTTTCCGTCGACCGCGACCATTGTTCAGGAAGCGCTGGGCATGACCCACGGTGCGGCCTTCGACGTTCAAGCGGTTTGCAGCGGCTTTATTTACGGCGTGACCGTTGTCGATGCTATGATAAAAGCCGGACAGGCTAAACATGCCTTGCTGATCGGCGCAGAGACATTTTCCCGCATACTGGATTGGGAAGACCGCGCGACCTGCGTTTTATTCGGCGATGGGGCAGGGGCATTTGTTATGTCCGCCGCAGCCGCCGATGACGATGCAACCGGCAAAGGCGTGATCAGCAGTTTCATCCGCTCTGACGGGCGGCACCGCGATATGCTCTATGTGGACGGCGGCCCGTCGCGTACGCAGACTGTGGGCCATTTGCGTATGCTCGGCAATCAGGTGTTTCGCCATGCGGTTACTGATATTGCTGCCGCGATCGAGACCTGCTCGGCCAATGCCGGTGTTGAGACTGCTGACATTGATTGGTTCGTTCCGCATCAGGCTAATCAACGCATATTAGCGGGCGTAGCCAAGAAACTCGGCGTCGACCCCGGGAAAGTTATCTCGACGGTTGCCACTCACGCCAACACATCGGCGGCCTCGGTTCCGCTTGCGTTCGTCGCGGCCAAAGCAGACGGTCGGATCAAACGCGGCGATCTGGTTATGCTGGAAGCGTTCGGGGGCGGATTCACGTGGGGCGCCGCGCTTTTGGGCTATTAATCGGGTAATATTACCCGCCGGACAGTTTTTAGGACTGTTTTATAAGGTTTTTTCTTGCCAACGCGTCCGGTTCGGCGTTTAACTCTTCCGGCAGGGGCATTTTGAACAGGCGAACCATGAGTTCTAATACCGTTACACGCGCTGATCTGACCGAAGCGGTCTATCGTGAGATAGGCCTGTCGCGTGCCGAATCCGCGTCTTTGGTTGAATCAATTTTGGATCACATGGTGGGCGCTCTGCTACGCGGTGAGACGGTAAAGTTCGCCGGCTTTGGCACATTCTCTCTGCGCGATAAATCAGAACGTATTGGCCGGAACCCGAAAACAGGCGAAGAAGTTCCGATTACATCGCGCCGCGTTTTGGTGTTCAAACCGTCCAATGTCCTCAAAGAGCGGGTGAATAATTCCCTCACGCGGCAGGCATCCGAATAGCGAAACTTTTCCCTGCGGCGCTTGAATTATGAAATTGCGCCCGAATCAGCTATAATATCAACAGGATAAATCTACGGCTTCGCGCAAAGTGATCCCGCTCTGATTTTTCATGAGGATAAACATATGCAAAGCAAATCCAGTCGCGCCTTTCGAACAATCAGTGAAGCCGCTGACGAGCTTGACCTGAAACCCCATGTGTTACGGTTTTGGGAGGCGAAGTTTCCGGACCTTCAACCGGTAACGCGCGGCGGTGGCCGGCGGTTTTATCGTCCCGAGGATGTGGACTTTTTGCGGGGTTTACGGATTTTGCTTCATGATGAAAAACACAAAATCAAAGATGTTCAAAAGCTGATTAAGGTCAAAGGCGCGCAAAGCGTTGTTGAACTGGGTCACAGCGCCGCGGAGCGCCGCCCGTCAAGACCTATTGAAGAGCGTGACTTGGTGCCCGACAGAATTAAAGCTGCCGTTCCGCAGCCGGTCGTTGTGCAAACTGTCGTCCCGGTGCCAAAGCCGGCGCCGGCACCTATGCCGCCGGCATCTGTAGCCGAACGCGAATTGCAGCCGGCAGTTCAGGCGGCATCCGAAGGCGTTCAGCCTGTCGTCGTGCCCTTTACCCCGGCGGAGCCCAAAGCGCCCGAAATCAGCGCGGAGTCAGAGGCTGAATTATCCTCCGCTCTCACCCGGCTTCAGGGTTTGCGTGGGCGATGGGAAAAATTTGCTGAAAAACCTTAAGCGGCTGCAATAGCTGTTGCCGCTCGGCGCGGTCACCCGTATAAGGCGCGCACCGGAAATGCAGCCGATATAAGCGGCCGCATTTCGTAATGTCGGAGTATAGCGCAGTCCGGTAGCGCACTAAGCTGGGGGCTTAGGGGTCGCAGGTTCGAATCCTGCTACTCCGACCATTACGGCTTATTCGTCTTCGTCAGTCTCAGCATTTACCAATTTTGCGGCATCGCCGTTTTGAGCAAGCCCCGGTGTGCTGTTTACTGAGCATAGTTTAAGCGCCGGGTATCGCAGCGCTGCGGCCGGCTTTGTCAATGATGATGCGGCTCGGCGTTAATCTTGCCGCATTTTCCGCATTTCACAACGGCACCGTGTGCGTCGTGGTGGGCGACATTGACGAGGAGTTTGGTTTTGCAAGCGCCGCATCGATAGGTTTCGCTTCCACCCCCTTCGCGCAGCGGTTTGCCGGCTGTATGCGCTTCTGCATTTTGCGCTTGGGGGCTGTCGGGGCTGATGATGATCATATCAAATTGGGGCATTAGACTCTCTTTTTAAGGTTTGCAGTCTTATGTCTACTCCGCAATGCACGCGCAGGGAAGCATCGGCTTTACCTTCGGGCGGATATTTCGAACAACCTATTCTGATAGGTCATGGCAATCGATTGAAGGTCGGGCATTGCAGCAATGAAGGCCGGACCCGTCATATAAAGCCCGCCGGGGGATTTTTTGTCTCCGGGATCATAATTATCCGGTTGCGCGGCGGCCCGTAAAAACTGACAGAACTTTATGAGAGTTACGGACAGGAAGTCGGTGAATGTATTCTGTTCAGTGATAGTCCCCGAGCGGACGAACATGTCTTCCAAGGTAAAATTGTTTTGCGTCGCCTGCGCAAATCAATGACCGCCGGTCGCGCCGCTTTGCGGTTGCCTGAATCTTCGATTTATGGTGATGTCACGAATATTTTGATCGTCAAAAGGCCTGTTCATGGATTTTCAACTCACCGAAGAGCAGACCCTTATTCAGAGCATGGCCCGAGGCTTTGCAGCCACAGAGCTTGCCCCGAATTCCGGGCGGTGGGACAGCGAAAAGGCTTTGGATCGCAGCGTATTTGAGAAAGCATCCGACCTCGGGTTTATGGGCATTTATACGCGTGAAACCCACGGCGGCACGGCATTGTCACGGCTCAGCTCAGCGTTGGTTTTTGAGCAGCTTGCGGCCGGGGATGTGTCTCATACGGCGATGATGACGATACACAATATGGCGACATGGATGGTTGATCGTTATGGCGACGACGCGCTGCAGGAAAGATATGTACCTGCGCTGACTTCGGGAAAATCTGTTGCGAGCTATTGCCTGACAGAGCCGGAGGCGGGGTCCGATGCGGCGAGCCTGTCGACGAAAGCTGTGCGGGACGGTGATGATTATATCTTGAACGGTACAAAGACGTTTATTTCCGGGGCAGGGTGGTCCGACATTTATGTTGTTATGGCGCGCACTTCCGATAATGGCGCGCGCGGGATTTCCTGTTTTGTAGTTGAAAAGACCGCATTGGGATTAACATTCGGAAATAACGAGAAAAAGATGGGCTGGAACGCGCAGCCGACGGCCCAGGTAATCTTTGAAAATTGCCGTGTTCCGGCGTCGAACCGCGTCGGAGGTGAGGGCGAGGGCTTCAAAATTGCGATGTCGGGTTTGGATGGGGGGCGCATTAATATTGGCGCTTGCTCCCTTGGCGGCGCGCAGAAAGCGCTGGACGCTGCATTGCAATATACCAAAGAACGGGCGCAATTCGGTAAGGCGATTGCTGATTTTCAAAATACACAATTTATGCTTGCTGATATGGCAACACAATTGGAGGCCTCGCGCCTTTTGCTGTATCGGGGTGCCGATATGATTGACAAACAATTACCGGGCGCCGGCGCGGCTTGCGCTATGGCAAAGCGATATGCCACGGATGCCTGCAGCAAGATTGCCAATGATGCGCTGCAGCTCCACGGCGGTTACGGCTATTTATCAGAATATGGGATTGAGCAGATTGTCCGTGATCTTCGGGTCCATGAAATTCTTGAAGGTACAAACCAAATTATGCGCGTCATTGTCTCTCGGGAGCTTTTGCGTTCATGATTTTTTGGGACGTGTTCGGCGCGGCACGCTTTTGATTTAAACTGTCACGAAAAATTATGGTGACAAACGATGCCACGGCTTGACTAGTGACAATGTAGTCACGATTACAGATGTAAGCGCGTATAAAACGCGAAAACATACAGGGAGGTATGAGCATGGAAACTTTATCCGGGGGACTTGGGAGTCTCGATTATACGGTTGTGGCGGTTTACGCGCTTATTTTGGTTGGGCTTGCGTGGTTTGTATCGCGCGAGAAGGCCGGGCATGAGAAGAACACCGAGGATTACTTTTTGGC
>CALLXE010000062.1 GCA_938015875.1 uncultured Robiginitomaculum sp.
AGCTTTTGGGCGGCGGGCATCAGCCTGATTGCGCATTTGAATAACCCGCGCGTGCCGGCCGTGCATATGAATACGCGCTATATCGTGACGACCAAGGATTGGTTTGGCGGCGGCGGAGATTTGACACCGACATTATGGGCCAATCGGGACGCCGGTCACCCGGACGCGCTCGCGTTTCACGCCGGCATGAAAGCGGCCTGTGATGCTCATGATTGCGCGGACTATGATAAGTATAAAAAGTGGTGCGATGACTATTTTCATCTGGCCCACCGTGATGAGCCGCGCGGCATTGGCGGCATTTTTTATGACCGCCATAACAGTGGCAGCTTTGACGCTGATTTGGCTTTCACCAAAAATGTCGGTCTGAATTTTTTAGAGACTTACGCCGCCATTGTGCGCCGCCGGTTTAATGAACCGTGGACAGCGAAGGAGCGCGAAGAGCAGCTTGAGATTCGCGGGCGTTATGTGGAGTTTAACCTGCTCTATGACCGAGGCACGACGTTCGGCCTGAAAACCGGCGGCAATGTAAAGACTATATTGTCGTCAATGCCGCCGGTGGTGAAATGGCCTTAGGTTAGGAGGCCCCCCATCCCCTACGCTTCGCTCGGGGACTTTCTCCGCAAGCAGGGGAAGCTTGTTCTTTCCCGTTTGGAAGTTTGAGTCAGTAACGGGGTGCAATCTAAAACCTTCCGCTCGTTTGCAGGGGGGGCTATTGAACCTTAACCCGTCACTCCTGACGGCAGAGGGCAGGACACGCCCGTCGGGCCGATATTGCAATAGCCGCCCGGGTTCTTCGCCAGATATTGCTGATGATAATCTTCGGCAAAATAATATTTCCCGGCAGGAGAGATTTCAGTCGTAATCGGGCCGTAGCCTTTGGCCGCATAGGCGGCGTTGTAAACATCCCGCGCGGCGAGGGCTTTACCCTTCTGCGCATCATCATAATAAAAAACGGCGCTGCGATATTGCGTGCCGACATCATTACCTTGGCGATTGCCTTGGGTCGGGTCGTGGGTTTCAAACATGACCTTCAGCAAATCATCATAGGTCACGACTTTGGGGTCAAAAACGATATGCACGACTTCGGCGTGGCCTGTCGCGCCTGTGCAAATTTTCTTATAATCCGGGTCGGACGAACTGCCGCCGCTATAGCCGACCGACGTGACATGGACGCCGGGAATTTTCCAGAAAATACGCTCGACGCCCCAAAAGCAGCCCATGCCAACCATCATTTGCTCTGAGCCCGCAGGATAGGCTTCGGTCATAGACCGGCCGGAAAGGAAATGGGCGGGATTAGACAGCAACATGAAAAACTCCTCTTAAACGAGACCTTTAAATAAGGGCGCGCAGGGCATTTTCAAGTCTGCCGGCCATAACGGAAACCTTATCGGGTGTGTCGATCAGGTCTTGGCGAATTTCGAGCACGATATGGCGCAGACCGCGCGGCATGACCTGAACATCGACCGTATAGAAATACTCAAAAGCAGAATAGGGTTCATTCAAAGCGACGGTTAAATCCGGGTTTTGCGCCTGTAAAATTCGCAGCATTGTCTCCGACGTTTCCAAATCTGCTTTACACAAAAGCCCTATATCCAATGCGCGCCGCGGCCCGCCCGATTTCAGTTTGGGCGTAAAGCTGTGAACAGATACAATCAACGGATCAAATGTGCGTGCGCTGACATTATCCAAAGCCGCCTTAAGACCGGCGTGATAGGGCGTATGAATTTCGCGAATTCGGCGGGCGCGCTCCGCGTTTGAAATCCCGGTATTGCCGGGGACTGGCGTGCCGTCACTGATGGCGGGGATAAGGCCGGGGGCGTCCGGGTCGCGGTGGCAATCAATCACCAATCGTGACGTTGCCGCCAAATGTCCCGCGCAACCAAACCGCGCGCACAGGCCTGAAATCAAATCTCTTGTGCCAATGTCTACGGCAATATGCCGGGTCAAATCATCTCCGGTCAGGCCGAGATTTTTAAAACGCGGCGGGATTTCGGATGAGGCGTGATCCCCAAATATAAAGAGCGGAACCCGGCTGTTTTGCCGAGCCCCGCTCTTTTCTTTTATGGTCTCAAATACAGGCATTACCGCTCCAAAAACAAAATCTTTCCGCCCGCCTGTCTTAGCAGGGTCGTCAGGATTAAGCACAGGATAAACATGGCGCAGGCCGTATAAAACAATCCGGGGCCAATCGTCGGCACGTTAATGCCAAGCCAAGGCGAGAGGTGAAACCCGATTGCGCCCAAAAGAAGGCCTTGTCCGGCCAGCGCGCCGGTAAACCGGGTTTTCGGCAAAACAAGAAACGCTGCGGCGATCAATTCCGCAATGCCGGTAAACACCCGGACATAAGGCTCGAACAGGGCGATGCCTGAACGCGCCGCCAGCGTTTCGAAAATTATGTTTTCCGCGCCGAATTTCTGAACGCCGAAAAATGCAAATCCGGCGGCCAAAATCAAACTTAAAATAAGCGGTAAATGTTTCATGTCTCTCTCCCTGATCGCCCGCACTTAGAGCGTGGCTGCGCCCCAGAGCTTGGAATAAGCTTCGCAGTGAATCAAGACGCTTTGGAAATCAGCCAAATTCACGCCGGCCGGCAGGATATAGTCAGAACCGCCTTTATTGGATTTCAGCGCGCCCAGATTAACTGCGCCCTGCACAGCTGTGCTGCCGGAAACAGTATCAGCGGATAAAGGCGACAGGAAGACTTTGAGGTCGGGGCCGGATTTGGTTTTAAAATCATCGGACAGCCGGATGATCGTTTGGCCGTTTTCCTGTACGATGGAATAATCACCTTTGACCTTAAACGCCTTCTTGGCAAAGCTGTGATCTTTCATCATGGCGTGATCTTTGGCCATAGGGGCGTCTGTATGAGCGCTCATTTCACCGGCGAAAGAGGGGGTCGCCATCATCGGAGCCATAGCAGCGGCAAGGCAAAGGACCGTTGTTTTGAAAAATTTCGTCATTGTGTTTCTCTCTAAATGTCTCATTCGAAGGGTATCGATCATGTCGATAAGAGAGGCATAGGCGGTGGCCGGCGCGGCGTCCAAACACGCTGCATCACAGAATGAAGACCGGGCGCTCACGAAATGTGATGCAATTTGTGATGTCGGATTTAAAAGGGGCGGCGGCTTTTCATCGCGGCGGCCAGCGTGCCGTCATCCAGATAATCAAGTTCCCCGCCGACGGGCACGCCGTGGGCGAGGCGTGAAACTTTGACGCCCAAGCCTTCAAGGCGGTCAGTAATATAATGGGCTGTTGTCTGTCCGTCGACAGTGGCGTTCATCGCCAAAATGACTTCGGTAATGTCATTATCGGACGCGCGCCCGATCAGGCCGGATATGTTTAAATCTTCCGGACGAATACCGTCCAGCGCAGACAGACTCCCGCCCAGAACATGGTAACGCCCGCGAAACGCGCCGGCGCGCTCCAGCGCCCATAAATCTCCGACCTCTTGAACAACGCAGATCGTGGCCGGGTCACGGCCCGGGGCGGTGCAAATATGGCAGGGGTCTTGGCTGTCAACATTGGCGCAAACGCTGCACGGCGTAATTTTATCCGCAGCGTCCGCCATCGCGCTCGCGAGCGGCTTCATCAGCCCGTCGCGTTTTTTCACCAAGGCGAGCGCCGCGCGGCGGGCAGAGCGCGGGCCAAGACCCGGCAGCTTTGCCAAAAGCGCAATCAGGCGCTCAATTTCCGGG
>CALLXE010000063.1 GCA_938015875.1 uncultured Robiginitomaculum sp.
AGCCGCCCTCTTTTTAAGCTGATAACAGACACTATATAGGCAGTATGATGACCGACAGAAACAGACAGGCCGAAGCACTGGCCAATGCGCAAATCCCGGGCCTTGAGGCCCACACGGAAGCCGTTCCCGAAGCCCCGAAACGGGACGTGATTGACGTGTCCGGCGCGCCGGTAACTGCGCCGAGCGATGAAGAAATCACGCGCATTACCGAAGACGTTATTGCGCAGCTTAAAACCGTATATGATCCGGAAATCCCGGTGGACGTCTACGAACTGGGCTTGATTTACAAAGTCGAACTGGAAGATGACCGATTGCTTAAAGTCGATATGACCCTGACCGCGCCCGGCTGCCCCGTGGCCGGCGAAATGCCGGAATGGGTCCGCGAAGCTTGCGAAGTCGTCGCCGGCGTGCGCAAATGCGAAGTGTCCATGACCTTCGACCCGCCCTGGACTATGGACCGCATGAGTGATGAGGCGAAATTAGAATTGAATATGCTCTGAGGAGATTGAAAAATGGCCCGACGCCCAAGACCAAAATTAGTGACCCTGACAGACGCCGCCGCAGTGCGCGTGAGCGAAATTCTGTCCGAGCGTGAGCAGGGGTTTTTGCGCGTCGGCGTGAAGAACGGCGGCTGCGCCGGTATGGAATATATGATGGATTATGTCGGCGAGATCAGCCCGCTTGACGAAGTGGTCGAGGACAAAGACGTACAAATCGTCGTCGATTCTAAAGCTGTCCTGTTCATCCTCGGCTCTGTTGTCGACTATGAAGAAGAAATGATGGGCAGCCGGTTTACTTTTAAGAACCCAAATCAAACCGATGCCTGCGGCTGTGGCGAAAGTGTGACGATTGTTCCGGCGATCGGGTGAGTTATCGATAATGTAAAACCATTGCTGAGATCAGGGGCTATGCTTGGGTCGGCCCTGATCTGCTCTGCTCACGAAAACTGTGCCGGGTCTCTGCGCAGACCTTTATGGGACCGGCGTTGCAGAATGGCTGCTTGGTAACTATTTATTTCATTGGGATAATTAGAGCCGTTATCACGGCGTAACCCCCGTGCGCCGCCCTCGTAAAACTTCGCTGAAAAGTCAGTCACGTGACGTTCATCACGGCTGCTGCATAGATTTAATGCAATATTAACTAAGAAAGCGCTGAAAATTACTGTTTTCAGGGGTTTACTGTCGCCACTTAGGTTGCAATGTTTAAAGCGGGGGGAGTTCGGGCCATTGGGGCATCGGGTGGAACCACGAATTTGGGAGGGAAACATGAAGTTTTCATTGATTACAACAGCTGCCGTGGGGGCGCTATTGATTATGCCGGGAGCTGCCTATGCGCAGGATTCCGGGTTTTATGTCGGCGGTAATGTCGGCGTCGGTAAACATCTGAGCAGTGACTTGTCCGGTTCGCTTGGAGGCGATGTTGACGGCGAAGGCGCGCTTATGGGCGGTTTGATTGCCGGTTATGACTTCGGCAATAAATGGCGTTTGGAGCTTGATGGTTCCGAGCTCACCCGTGATGATCTGGGGGCTTTCGGCGGCGCTGATACGTCAGACGCCAGACTTCGTACGGCCAGCTATACGCTGAACCTGCTTTATGATTTTGAGCCTTTCGGAAAAGTTAAGCCCTTTATCGGTCTTGGCGCCGGCATGAACAGCAGTTCCTTGCGCGCCGAAGCTATTGTTCCGCAGGCTGTCGGGTCGCTTCCGAATCCCGGCTGTAACGTTCCCGGTGCAACATTCTGCCGCGTGGCTGCCTCTGATACGTCTCCGGCCCTTAAGGGTATTATGGGTTTTGAACTCCCATTGACGGAAAACATGACGATGAATAATCGTTTGACCGCGACGACCATCGGCAGCCAAAACTTTGTCGGTAACAGTACGGATGTCACAAATAACGGCATTAATGTCGATTTGGGCGACATCATCGCAATTGGCGCAACGACCGGTATTATCTGGAAATTCCTAAAGCCGCGTCCGGCGCCGCTGCCACCGGTTGTGACGGCACCGCCGCCACCACCACCGCCGCCACCACCACCACCGCCGCCCGTCGTAGAACCGACGCCTGCGCCGCAAACATATGCGTGCTCTAACGGTACTTTGGTTTACGATTTGGCCAGTTGCCCGCCTGAGCCTGTGCAGCAGCAGGTTGTAGAGCAGCAGACATTTGCCTGTTCAGACGGCGTGACATTTGTCTACGACACGGCGCAGTGTCCGCAGCCTGTCGTTCAGCAAGTCGCAAGTCTGAATATTTGCGGTCCGTCACCGATTGCGATTTTCGATGTTGATTTAAGTGCAACGCCGAAGCCTTTGGATCGTTTGGGCACTATGCCTGAGTTTGGCGACTCCCACGATCTGTCGCCTGATCAGTTCTATGAGAAATTGGCCCGTCATTACGCCGCCAATGAGAACGGTGATCGTGCCTATTTGAACTATCTGTTCAAATCTATGGGCTATTCAGGCGGTTTTGCCGATGCACAGCCTTACATGTTCTCTGATGATGTTTTGCCGGTTGGCACGACGGGTCTTTTGGGCCTCGGTAAAATCCATCACTATGCTTACCATGTTCTGCCGACGAATGACCGGGATCGCCAAGCGTTCCGCATTCAAAGCGCAAACGGCAGTGTCGTTCATTTCATGAAGACATGCGGTAACTACATGTATGCTTGCGAATAGCAGGTCATAAATTCAAGTTTGAAAGCGGGGTCCTTCGGGGCCCCGTTTTTTATGCGGGCTTCAAAAGGTGATGCGATGATCAACCGTGATTTCACTCGGTGACATGGCGCAGGCGTAGACCAGAATTTCAACACCGGCTTTACGAGCCGTTTCGAAAGCCGCAGCGTAGTTGGGATCAATATCGGCGGCGAGGGCAAACCGCTCGCAGTCATTTCGCTGCATTAAAAAGAGCATGACGGCGCGCTCTCCGGCATTTGCGATTTGCGTCAGCTCTCCTAAATGCTTTGTACCGCGTACAGTGACGCTGTCGGGAAACTCGGCCAATCCGGGCTGACGTGACAGGGTGACGGACTTTACCTCGACCCAACAATCAGGCAGTCCCGTTGATTGCAGCCGAAAATCAATGCGGCTGTTTTGCCCGTATTTCACCTCGCGGCGCAGGCTGTCATATCCGGCCAAGGGCGTAATTTTTCCGGCGTTAAGCGCCTCTTCAACAAGACGGTTAGGCAGGGCGGTGTTCACGCCAATCAACGCGCTTCCGATTTCAACCATTTGAAAATCATGCTTTAATTTTCGTTTCGGATTGCCGGCTTCGGATACCCAAACTTTCATGCCGGGGTCTTTTAGGCCCGTCATAGACCCGGGGTTAGCGCAGTGCGCTGTAATGGTTTCGCCCGCCAGATCGATGTCGGCGAGAAACCGCTTATAACGCGCAATCAGCGTTCCGGGCATAAGGGGAGGGGTGAACTTCATGGGAGGGTTATCAGGGCAGCGCACGCTAAATTCAAGATGATGTTTGTGCAAACCTGACAGCAGCCCCGA
This sequence comes from uncultured Robiginitomaculum sp., assembly GCA_938015875.1. Taxonomy (GTDB): domain Bacteria; phylum Pseudomonadota; class Alphaproteobacteria; order Caulobacterales; family Maricaulaceae; genus Robiginitomaculum. The sequence continues at coordinate 3,495 of CALLXE010000063.1, forward strand.
TCTCATCGGCTTGCGCTTATGGGATTTTCCGTTACCGTCAGTGACAGGATAATAAACCGTAAGGGCGAAACCGTTGGATCTGCCGATTTTAAAATCTGAATCCCTGTCAAAACGCGGGCAAAAGCGTATTCGCCGCAGCCTGCTTCAGGCGTTTCTGGAATCTTGCAAAACGCAAGGTAAGGATACTAAAATTCTTACCGACGGGGACGGGCGTAAGTTTACATATGGGGAACTGCGCCGCGCTGCCTTTGCCCTGTCGTCTCCGCTGCGCAAAGTGACCGCGCCGGGCGAAACTGTCGGCATATTGCTGCCGACAGGGGCCGGCGCGGTGATAGCGTTTTTATCTGTGCATGCTGCCGGACGCACGCCGGCCATGCTCAATTTCTCCGCCGGAATTAAAAACCTGAAAGCGGCCGCAAAAACAGCGCCGCTGAAAACTGTAATTACGGCGCGGAGGTTCATTGAAATCGCGGGGCTGGATTCGCTGATCGCTGATTTGTCAGGTGCGGTCGAATTTGTCTATTTGGAGGATATGCGCGAAGGTTTGGGCTTTGGCGGCAAAATGCGCGCCGTTTTGGGGCCTGTGCTGCCGGGGCTGTTTACGCCCCGCAGCGCCCCGGATGACGCCGGCGTCATCCTCTTTACATCCGGTACTGAAGGAAATCCCAAAGGCGTCGTCCTCAGCCATTCCAATATACTCGCCAATATAGAGCAGATAGAGCAGCATGTGCGGTTGGAAGAGAACGATATTGTGTTTAATCCGCTTCCGACCTTTCATTGCTATGGCCTGACCGCCGGCACGCTGTGGCCGATATATGGCGGGCATCCGGTAGTACTGCATCCGTCACCGCTGCAAACGAAAACGATTGCCAAACGTATCTTTAAATCCCGGTCGACGGTCTTGTTCGCTACGGACACATTCCTTCAGCAATATATGCGCGCCAGCGCCGAAGGCGGGCTCAGCTCTCTGCGTATTGCCGTGTGCGGCGCGGAGCGTGTGCGCGAGGAAACCCGCAAAACGGCTGCCGACCGGTTTTCTTTTGAGGTTCTTGAGGGGTACGGCGTTACGGAATGTGCACCGGTTTTGGCGGCAAACCAGCCCGGGGACATTCGCGCCGGAACTATCGGTAAAATGCTGCCGGGAATTGAGACAAAATTAGAGCCGGTTGAAGGACTGGAAGACGCAGGCCGCCTTTGGGTGCGCGGCCCCAACATCATGAAGGGTTATATTGCGCCGGATAATCCGGGTGTGGTCGCTCCGCTTGAGGGGGGGTGGCACGATACGGGCGATGTGGTGTCCGTCGATGACGAAGGGTATTACGTCATTCGGGGCCGCATTAAGCGCTTTGCCAAAATAGGCGGCGAGATGGTGTCTTTGACCGTAGTAGAGAACTGCGCCTCTGCGCTTTGGCCGGATCATATGCATGCCGCCGCCATTACGGCAGACCCGAAACGCGGCGAGCAGATTGTACTGGTGACGGATCACCCCGAGCCAAAACGTCAGGAACTTATGGCTTGGGCGCAAACCCACGGCGTGCCGGAAATCGCAGTACCAAAGAAAATCGTCACGGTCGCCGCTTTGCCGATATTGGGAACCGGAAAGCTTGACTACGCCTCTGTGACCGCAATGGCGAAAGATGCGCTCGGCCTTAAATCATAATGCCGAATAATACCGGCACACCTGCGCAGACAATTGCGCAAAAAATGATCAAGGTCGATCATGCCGGCGAAAATGGCGCCGTGAATATTTATCGGGCCCAGGGATTGGCGGCGCAAATCCGAACTCGGTCACTATTGCCGCAACTGCGTGAATTTCAAGCTCACGAAATGCACCACCGAACACTGTTCGCGCTATATCTGAAGCGACAGGGGGTTCGCAGATGCGTCAGCTATCACATGTGCGGGATCGGTGGTTTTGCGCTTGGATTTGTGACCGGTTTGATCGGGCCAAAAGCAATTTACGCCACGACATACGCCGTTGAAAATGTCGTACTTAAACATCTCGCGCATCAACTGGATTATTTAAAAAATAATGACGCCGAGGCTTATGATTGCGTCAACGAAATCTACATTGATGAGCAGGAGCATCATGACACGGCCCAAAGCGAAGTCGACCCGAAAAATCTCATGAGCCGCGCCCTCATTTGGGTCGTTAAAGCCTGTACGCAAGGCGTAATAAAGTTTGGCATGCGGTAAATTCAATATCAAACCGGGCGGTGCGCCGTATATAAATTACTCTGCAAATACGAAGGCCAAACCGATGAAAACAGTAACTGCCGGCATTATTCTGATAGGCGACGAACTTTTATCGGGACGCACCCAAGATACGAACCTCTCTACAATCGCAAAATGGTTAGAACCGTTGGGCGTGCAAGTGGGTGAAGGGCGGATCATTGCGGATGATGCAGACATTATCGCGCAGACGGTACGCAGTTTTTCCGACCTGTTTGATTATGTCTTCACGACCGGCGGCATTGGCCCGACCCATGATGATATTACCGCAGACTGCATTGCCGCCGCGTTTGACCTTGGCATATCAGAGCGGCCCGACGCCATAGAGCATCTGCGCGAGCGTTATGAACTGTCTGAACTTAACGAAGCCCGCCGCCGCATGGCGCGCATACCGGATGGGGCGAGCTTGATTTACAATCCTGTCAGTCAGGCCCCGGGCTTTCAAACTCGCAATGTGTTTACCTTGGCCGGCGTGCCCTCGATTATGCGTGGCATGTTGGCCGATATCGGGCATCGTATTGAAGGCGGGGCCTTGGTGCTCTCGCGTACAGTTCAGGCCACGGGCATAGGCGAGGGTGATGCCGCGGCCCCGCTCTCCGAGATCGAAGCGCGCTATGACGGCGTCACTATTGGCAGCTATCCGTTCTTCAATGCTGACTTGCGCGGCGTAAACTTTGTCGCGCGAGGACGTGATGCGGCAGTTTTAGATAAAGTTGAGGCTGATTTGAATGCGCTCATCAGCCGTTTGTCGGACTGACCGCGCCGCCGTTCATTCGTTAATATCCACAGATGCGTTTCCCCCATGCGAATAACTTCCTTGACAGTGGAACAAAGAGTGAACTATATGTGGGAACATAGAGCGAACATTTGTGAGTATCCCGGGGATAACACTGATGTTTGTGGAGAAATCGAAAAGGAACGCGGAAATGAAACAAATCATGTTAGACGTAAGCTCAGCAATGGTATTGGCCGGTTTTGTAACAATGGTCACCGTTTGGATGATGGTCATAGGCGGGTAAGCTGCCAAATTAAAAGGGGACGTGCGTGAGCGATACACCGGGATTCATCCATCTTCGCGCGCGCTCGCCATACTCCATGCTTGAGGGCGCGGTGCAAATCGGCGCGCTGGCCGAATGGACGGCCAAGCAAAAAATGCCTGCATTAGCCCTGACGGATTCTAATAATCTGTGCGGGGGATTGGAGTTTTCCGAAAAACTGTCGGGCAAAGGCATTCAGCCTATTATCGGTTGCACGCTGTCCATTGATTTGGGATTGCCGGGGCAGCCGGGGGAAATTCGCCGTGATCCGAACGGCACTCTGGTGCTGATCGCGCAAAATGAAGCGGGCTATTTGAACCTGATGGCATTGTCCTCCAGCGCGTTTCTGGATGTTGAGGCGACGGATCACCCGCACATCAAAGCTGATATATTAGAAAACCATTCTGAAGGCCTCATTGCCTTGACGGGCGGTCATGACGGCGCGCTCAATCAATTGCTTATTAACGGGCGCGATGATGTTGCTGCGGACTGGCTGGATAAGCTTTCCCGGCTTTACGCCGGCCGGCTCTATGTCGAAATGCAGCGCCATGAACGCGCGGAAGAAGCGATAACAGAGCCGGCGCTTTTGCAAATGGCCTATGCGCGCGGCTTGCCGATTGTCGCCACTAATGAGCCATATTTCTTTGATCGGCATATGTACACGGCCCATGACGCACTGCTTGCAATTAATGAGGGCAGCTATGTTCTTGAGAAAGATCGCCGCAAAATCACCCGCGAGCATTATTTGAAGACTGCCGCTGAAATGGCGGATGTGTTCTTTGATTTGCCTGAAGCGCTGGACGCGACTGTCGAGATTGCGCGTCGCTGTGCGTTTAAAGTCTATAAGCGCGACCCGATCTTGCCTAATTTTGGTGACGGGTCGTTATCAGAAGCTGATTTGCTCGCCGAGCAGGCCCGTGAGGGTCTGGAGGGGCGTCTGGCCCATTTAGACCACTTGGGCGAAATGGCGGAGACTCGCGAAGCTTACTTTGAGCGTTTGGATTTTGAGCTGGGCGTTATTCAGCAAATGGGTTTCCCGGGCTATTTTCTCATCGTTTCGGATTTTATTAAATGGGCCAAGGAGCAGGGCATTCCTGTCGGCCCCGGACGGGGCTCCGGCGCGGGCTCTGTTGTGGCGTGGGCCCTGCTGATTACCGATTTGGATCCGCTGCGTTACGGTCTTCTGTTTGAGCGGTTCCTGAATCCCGAACGTGTGTCTATGCCCGATTTTGATATCGACTTTTGCCAAGAACGGCGCGGTGAAGTCATCAAATATGTGCAGGATAAATACGGCAAAGACCAAGTCGCGCATATTATTACCTTCGGAACTTTGCAGCCCCGCGCCGTCGTGCGCGATGTCGGGCGCGTTATGCAAATGCCATTGGGGCAGGTGGATCGTCTCTGCAAAATGATTCCGTCTAATCCGGCCAATCCGTGCACGCTCGCCGAAGCGCTTAAAATTGAGCCGCGCCTTCAAGAAGCGCGCGATAGCGATGCCAACGTCGCGGAGCTTTTGACGGTCGCTCTGGATTTGGAAGGGCTCTACCGCAATGCCTCAACCCATGCGGCGGGCGTTGTGATCGGGGATCGGCCGCTCACGCAGCTTGTGCCGCTCTATCTGGATCCGCGTTCGGAAATTCCGGCGACGCAATTTACCATGAAATGGGTCGAAAAAGCAGGCCTTGTGAAATTTGACTTTTTGGGCCTGAAAACTCTCACCGTGATCGACCGCGCGGTGAAATATCTGGCCAAGCAGGGCAATGAACTGGATCTCGACAGCGTCAGCGTAACCGATGCGCGGGCCTATGAACCGCTCGCCGAAGGCGCGTCGGATGGGGTGTTTCAGCTGGAAAGCTCGGGCATGCGTGATGTTTTGCGTAAAATGCAGCCCTCTACTATTGAAGAGCTGACCGCCCTTATCTCGCTTTATCGCCCGGGGCCTATGAAAAATATCGACAGCTATGTCGATCGCAAGTTTGGGCGCGAGGTGATTACTTACCCCCATGAGAGCCTTAAAGAGATACTCGAAGAGACTTACGGGATTATCATTTACCAAGAGCAGGTCATGCAAATTGCGCAGGTTCTGTCCGGCTTTTCTCTGGGCGACGCGGATTTGCTGCGCCGGGCAATGGGTAAAAAAGACCAAGACGAAATGGACCGTCAGCGGATTCGGTTTATCGAGGGTGCGGCGAAAAATGATGTCAGCGGGCAGCTTGCCAACGATATTTTTGATCTGGTCAATGAATTTGCCGGCTACGGGTTTAATAAATCTCATGCGGCGGCTTACGCGCTGATTTCCTTTCGCACGGCTTACCTTAAGGCGCATCACCCGGTCGAATTTATCGCGGCGTCTATGTCGCTGGATATCGCCAATACGGAAAAACTGGCGCAATTTCATGCCGAAGCCAAGCGGCTTAAGCTGGAAGTCGTGCCGCCCAACGTTAATGTGTCTATGGCCGATTTCGATGTCAAAGACGGCGCTATTCTCTATGCGCTCGGCGCGCTGAAAAATGTTGGCGTTTCGGCTATGGAGCATGTCGTCGAAGTGCGCGAAACCGGCGGGCCGTTTAAGGACTTGCACGATTTTGCCCGCCGCGTGGATACCCGCATCGTTAATAAACGGGCGTTGGAAAATTTGGCACGGGGCGGGGGCTTTGATTGCTTGGAGCCGAACCGCGCCCGCGTGCTGGCCGCAGCAGCCGACCTTCAGCGTATCGGGCAGCGCGCCACAGAAGAGCGCAGCTCGTCCCAGGTTAGCCTGTTCGGCGATGCCCCTGATTCTATGGAAGAAAAGGCGCTGCCTCACGCTAAATCATGGGGCGATATGGAGGCGTTATCCCACGAACTTGGCGCGGTCGGATTTTACCTGTCCGGCCATCCGCTGGACGGTCATATGGGGGCTTTGTCCAAGCACACAATGGCGGCGAATATTGATACGACCTATGGCTCACGGCGCGGGCCGATGGTAATGAAACTGGCCGGCGTTGTTACGGCGCGCCAAGAGCGCATGTCTAAGCGGGGCAAACGGTTTTGCTATTTGGCTATCTCGGATCCGACCGGCGGATATGAGGTGTTTGTCGGCGAAGAACTTCTCAACGCCGGCCGCGAGATTATTCAGGTCGGATGCCTTGTTGATGTGACGGTCAAAGCTGAAGCGCGCGACGGGGAAATGAAGCTGTTTTCTGATCGAATTACTGCGCTTGATACGAGTATGGTGCCGGCGGTTCGCGGCATGACGATCTATCTGCGCTCAGCAGAAGCAGCCGAAGGGATCGGGCGGCGGCTCAGCAGTTTTGCCGATGCACCGACCAAATCGACGGGCGTGGTGAAATTGGTGGTTCCTGTTGATGATCACCGTGAGGCCGAGTTTGTTATCGCGGGCAAGCACTCAATGGATACGCCGGTTTACAACGCCCTGCGGTCTGTCCCCGGTGTTGACAAAATTGAGCGCGCTGCGGGTTAATCGGCGTCAATAAATTCCCGTATGCTACTGAATACATTGTAGAACATGTCCTCAGTCAACCGTTTGGTATTGGTGTTATATCGGGAGCAATGATAGCTGGTGAACAGCACCCGTCCGCCGCCGATATCATAGCGTTTGGCGTGGCCGAACGGGTAATCTTTCAGCTTTAAGCCCAATGCCCGCACCGTATTGTCGTGGGATATCTTCCCCAAAGTCAGCAAAGCTTTGACGCGACTCATGCTGTCAATTTGATCGGTCAGGAAGGGGCGGCACGCTGTACATTCTGCGCCGATCGGCTTGTTTTGCGGCGGCAGGCAACGCACAGCGTTTGTGATCATCGCGCCTTTAAGTGCCAGCCCGTCATCAGGCCGCGCATCATACATCCCTTTGGAAAACCCGTATTTATGCAGCGCGGCATATAATAAATCACCCGCCCAATCGCCGGTGAACGGGCGGCCTGTGCGATTGGCCCCATTCATACCGGGCGCAAGGCCGATGACCAGCAGCTTTGCCTGCGGATCGCCAAAGCTCGGCACCGGGGCATTGTGCCAATCGGGATGCTCGTCGCGCAAATCCAGCAGGAATTGCCGCAGGCGCGGGCAGCGGTCACAATCGCGGGGCGGTTCGGTGATGGCCATTAATCGTCCTCATTATCGTGAAAATTATTGGCCGGACGGGCGCGTCGCCCGACAGCGTCTTCCATATCCGCCAAATCGATCACGACGTCGGCTTGGCGGCGAAGCTCTTCGCCCAGCATGGGCGGGGAAGTTTTACGCGTCGAAATCACCGTTACTTTCACGCCTTTATCCTGCACAGCCTGAACAAGGGCGCGAAAATCGCCGTCGCCGGAAAACAGAACCATATGGTCTAAATGACCTGCCATGCGTAACATATCGACGGCAATTTCAATATCCATATTGCCTTTGACGCGGCGGCGGCCCTCTCGATCTGTGACTTCTTTGGCAGGCTTGGATATGACGTGATAGCCGTTAAAGTCCAGCCAATCGATCAGGGGGCGCAGGGCGGAATAGTCATCACGCTCAAATATGGCCGTATAATAATAAGCCCGTATCAGGCGACCTTGCGCGGCAAAATGATCGCGCAGCTTGCCGTAATCAATATCGAAATCAAGGCCCTTCACCGCAGAATAAAGGTTGGCTCCGTCGATAAAAAGCGCGATACGCTCAGGTGTGTTTATGGCCATGAAGGCTCCGGTAAGAAAAGCAGATGTTTATGCCTGTCTATATCGCCCTTGGCGCCAATCTGTCGAGCGAAGATGACGCCGGGAACAGCCAAAGCCCGGCCGAGACATTTTCCGCAACCGCTTCTGCGCTTGAAGAGCGCGGCATAAAAGTAACTGCGATGAGTGCATTGTGGCAAAGCCCTGCCTGGCCCCCCGGCAGTAAGCAGCCGGATTACATTAATGCCTGCGCCCGAATTGAAACGACGCTGAGCCCAAGAAAGATGCTTCGGGCTCTTCATAGCGTAGAGGCGCAATTTGGCCGGCGCCGCACGGTTAAAAATGCTGCCCGTCCGCTCGATCTGGATTTGCTGGATTATGGCGGGCAGGTGATTGACGCGCCTGATATTGAAATCCCGCACCCGCGCATGCTGGCCCGAAGCTTTGTCTTGTTTCCGCTCGCCGAGGTCGCGCCGAATTGGACGGATCCCAGAAAAAAGCGCGCGATCACTGATTGGATCGCGCGCCTTCCATTGTCTGACGTTATGCCGATGAAACGGCTTTAGGTCGGCTTACTTGATTGTATAGACAATCGCGCCGCGGGTGATCGTGTCTGTTTTCTCGCGGCCCAAAGGGACATCTGTGTGATGGTCAACGCGTACGCCGAATTTGGCAGACAAATTGCCCGCGAGCTTTGCGGTGATGCCGGCGTCGTTCCAAATATATGTGTCGGATGATGATGTCAGGACTTCTGTGTCGTTATAAAAGCTGACGGCATCGTTGAACGCATAGTCAAAATCAGATCCGAAACGCGCTGCGGCTTCGCCTTCTTCGATCCCGGCAATAAATCCGGCGTCGCCAAAAACACCGATTTCCTGCGTGGATTGATTGCGATAGCCAAGGCCGCCTTCGACATTCCATGTGACAGGGGCGTCAACAAGAACTTTGTAACCGAGGCCGGCGCCGGCGTAGTAACCGCTTTCAAATGCGCCAAAGTCGTCTTTGAAATAATTGATGTTACCGAACGCATATGTGCGGTCATTAAAATCCCGATCCAATTGATAGCCCAGGAAAAGACGGTTTTTGGTGTCTTCACCTGAAACGCTGCCCAAATCATAGGTTGCGTCAAATTTGTTGCGGTAAATCCCGTCAGTTTTTGTCAGGCCAAGTCCAAGGCCGACATCGGTTGTTTCTGTGTTGCCGGATGTTTTTGATCCTGAAAGGCTCGCATCTCCGGTCCAGCCGCTCATAATTTGCGCTTGTGCAGGCACGCAAAGCGCTGCTGCGGCGAAGATTAATGCGGTCGTTGATTTGATAAAAGTACTCATAATAGTCTCCAAAATTACTGCGCCCCACTGGCGAGGGCCGCATATGGGCCGGCTGTAATTAATGCAAGGTGAACATTCGGTGGCGCGCGGGTGAAGATTTCGTCACAACATGCTCTTGCGGCCCGCCTGATTTGGCCCTATACACCCATTCGAATCCGGCGCAGCTTTCTGCGCCTTTTTGTATTGGAGATTTTATGGCCCGCGTTACCGTTGAAGATTGCGTAGAGAAAATTCCGAACCGCTTTGATCTTGTTTTGCTCGCGGCTCACCGCTCGCGCAACATTTCTGCCGGCGCGCCGCTGACTTTGGATCGTGATAACGACAAAACAGCGGTTGTTTCCCTGCGGGAGCTTGCCGCCGAAACGTTGGATCTGGGTGACCTGCGTGAAAGCTTGGTTCAGAACCTGCAGCGCGTCATTACTGATGATGACATGCCGGACGAAGCGGAAGAAACTGTTATTGCCAATCTTGAGCACGCGCCCGAAGCGCCGGCCGAGATGTCCGAAGCTGACCTTCTGCGCGCCATGCAAAGTGACCGCGATAATGGCCCGGACAACCGATTCTAGACCGCATTTCAGATTAAGATTTTGAGCCGCTCCGCTTCGGGGCGGCTTTATTTTTAGACAATTGGCCTAAAACACAGTTTATCGACAGATTTTGAGCCTTAGGCACTGGCGCAAATCGTTAATCCCTGTTAACTCACGCCCGCAAGAGCTTTGGAGATTCCGTTATGGAAATACGCGAGGGACTGACCTTCGACGATGTGCTGTTGCAACCCCGCGCATCCGACATTATTCCGGCAGATGCCGACCTGACCACACGTTTGACAAAAGACATCACGCTGCGTGCGCCGCTGATTTCTGCGGCTATGGACACGGTTACAGAGGCGCTTCTGGCGATTGTCATGGCGCAAGCCGGCGGTATCGGCGTTATTCACCGTAATATGACGGACGCCGAGCAGGCCGAAGAGGTCCGCAAGGTTAAGCGCTACGAATCGGGCATGGTGGTCAATCCTGTCACAATTCATCCCGAAGCCACATTGGACGAACTGCGCGCGCTCGCCTCTCATCATCAGATATCCGGTATTCCTGTCGTTGAGAAATCCGGCAAACTTGTCGGGATTGTCACAAATCGTGATGTTCGCTTTGCCCGCGACGGATCAGAACTGGTGGGCAATTTGATGACCCGCGAAACGGTCACAGTGCCGGAAGGCACAACGGATGAAGACGCCAAAGCGCTTCTGCACAAACACCGTATTGAACGGGTGTTGGTCGTAGATGATACCTATCGCTGCGTCGGACTGATTACTGTCAAGGATATGGAAAAGGCTAAAAGCTATCCGAATGCCTGTAAAGACGATAAAGGCCGGCTGCGCGTCGCGGCGGCCTCCACTGTCGGTGACGCCGGCTATGCACGCTGCGAAGCGCTGATTGATGCCGGCGTTGACGCGGTCGTGATTGATACGGCTCACGGCCACTCAATTAAAGTTATCGAGCAGGTCACGCGCTTGAAGAAAAATCATAATATTCAAGTGATTGCGGGTAATGTCGCAACGTTTGACGCAACCCGCGCCCTGATTGACGCCGGCGCAGATGCCGTGAAAGTCGGCATTGGTCCGGGATCAATCTGCACGACCCGCATTGTTGCCGGCGTCGGTGTTCCGCAATTAACTGCGATTATGGACAGTGTGCGGGCGGCCAAAGAGGCCGGCGTTCCGATTATCGCTGATGGCGGGATTAAATACTCCGGCGATATGGCCAAAGCTCTGGCTGCCGGGGCAGAAGCCTGTATGGTCGGTTCCTTATTAGCCGGCGCAGAAGAAACTCCGGGCGAGACGTTTTTATTTCAGGGCCGCACTTACAAAGCGTATCGCGGCATGGGCAGCGTTGCTGCTATGGCGCGCGGCTCTGCGGATCGTTATTTCCAAAAAGAAGTCAACGATACCATGAAGCTCGTCCCGGAAGGGATTGAGGGGCGGATCGGCTATAAAGGGCCGGCTGCGCCAATTCTACACCAATTGCTTGGCGGCGTCCGTGCCTCTATGGGCTATACCGGCAGCAAGACTATTTCAGATTTTCATGACAATGCTTTGTTCGTTCGGATTACCAATGCGGGCCTGAAAGAAAGCCATGTCCATGACGTCGCGATTGCACGTGAAGCTCCCAATTATTCTCAAGGCTAATAAAAACCGTTATGAATCATCCGCTTGTCCTGCCTATGCTCATCCAAATGAGCCTGACTGTATTGCTGCTTTTTTGGCTGGCTTACGGCCGCATCACGACGATTAAAAAGGCAGGCGGCGTCGGCGCGCTGATTAAGGCCGGCGGGTTTGACAAGAAACTGGTCAATCGCGGTGATAATTTCAAAAACCTGTTCGAACTGCCGGTGCTATTTTACGGCCTGTGCCTTTTGTTCATAGCAACCGGTGAAGCCGGCGCAGGCGCAGTCATTGCAGCTTGGGTATTTGTGGCGTCGCGCATTATTCATACATTGGTCCAAACGACCAATAACGTAATCTTCCCCACTCGGTTTTTAGTGTTTCTGATCGGCGCATTGTCGTTGTGCGTTATGCTCGTCATCGCAACTTTAAAGGCCATATAATGAAACTTGGCGGACGTATTCAGGCGGCAATTGACGTTCTGACCGACATTGAAACCCAGCACACGCCTGCAACGGACGCGCTGCGCGATTGGGGTAAGGCTCACCGCTTTGCAGGATCAAAAGACAGGTCTTTCATCGGAAACATTGTGCATGATGCCCTGCGTCAAAAATCCAGCCTTGGTTGGCGCATGGGTGCGGATACGCCCCGCGCGATTGCACTTGGCACTGTGGTATATGATTGGGGCGTATCGGTTGATGCGCTGAAGGCCGCATTTGCGGATGATGTTCATTCGCCGAAGCCTTTGACGGACGCGGAAGACGCTGCGCTGAGCGGCGGCGGTCAGGATTTACGGCTCGCGCCGGATTGGATTCGCGCGGATATCCCGGAATGGATATGGCCCGCGTTTGAAGGTAATTTCGGTGAAGATGCGGTCGCTGAAGGTCAGGCCATGGCGACGCGCCCGCCGCTGGACTTACGGGTCAATACCATCAAGACAACACGAGACGCGGCACTGGAAACTCTGTCCGAATTTAATATTACGGAGAGCCCGATTGTCGGCTCCGGCCTGCGCTTTGCTGCGCCGGCGGCAGAAGGGCGCCTGCCCAATGTTCAGCCCGAAGCCATATTCCAGACCGGCGGCATTGAAATTCAAGATGAAGGCTCTCAGATCGCAGCGCTGTTGGTAGATGCGAAAGAGGGCGAGACGGTTTTAGATTTTTGCGCAGGCGGGGGCGGAAAATCGCTCGCTCTGGCGGCAGATATGAAAAATACCGGCAAAATCTATGCCTATGACGTCGATAAGCGCCGCTTGGCCCCGATTTATCAGCGTATGCTGCGCGCCGGCGCGACGAATATCGAAGTGATTGAGCCGCCGGAAGGTAATTTGCGCCGTCTTAAGGGCCAAATTGACCGCGTTCTGATTGACGCGCCGTGTACCGGCGCCGGCACTTGGCGCCGCCGTCCGGATGCCAAATGGCGTCTGTCCGAAGACACGCTGCAAATGCGTAACAATCAACAGCGCAAAGTGCTGGAGAGCGCGAGCGAATTTGTCAAAGACGGCGGATATCTGGTTTATGTGACGTGTTCTATGCTCGCCGAAGAAAACGAAGCGCAGGTTTACGCTTTCCTTGAAGAACATCCGGAGTTTCAAATCCTGTCTGCCGGTGAAGTCTGGGAAGATAAATTTGGTACGGACGGGCCTAAGCCTTGGTCGGCGGACGCATGCTCCGTCACTCTGACGCCGGCATCCACAAACACAGACGGCTTTTTCTTCTCTGTCATGGAGAAGGGCGGCATTGACGCGAATACGGGCTATCGCCCTGAAGAGGACTAATATGACGACGATCGTTTCGGACGCCCACGAACGGGCCCTGATTATTGATTTTGGCTCTCAGGTCACCCAGCTTATCGCGCGCAGGCTGCGCGAAAGCGGTGTATACTGCGAGGTGCATCCGTTTAACCGCGTAGACGGTGATTTTCTCAAATCTTACAATCCCAAAGCCATCGTCCTGTCCGGCGGACCCAGCAGCGTTACCGACGCCGGCAGCCCCCGCGCGCCCCAAGCCGTCTTTGACCTCGGCGTACCGATACTCGGCATTTGCTATGGTCAGCAGACCATGATGGAGCAGCTTGGCGGCAAGGTTGAAACCGGGGAGAGCGGAGAATTTGGGCGCGCTTATATT
>CALLXE010000064.1 GCA_938015875.1 uncultured Robiginitomaculum sp.
CTTTATGAGATTGACGGCCTGACGGACATGCAGTGGATTGATGTGGACACGCCGTGGGGCGCGCCGTCAGATCAACTTTTGTTTGCGAGCCTTGACGGCGTTAAAATCCGGTTTTTGCCCCGCCACGGACGCGGCCATGCCCTCGCGCCCTCTGATGTTAATTACCGCGCCAATATTGACGCGCTGAAACGCGCCGGCTGCACGGATGTGTTGTCCCTGTCGGCAGTAGGTTCCCTCCAAGAACAATACCCGCCGGGTGATTTCGTTATGGTCGATCAATTTATTGACCGTACATTTGCGCGCGAAAAAAGCTTTTTCGGCGAGGGCTGCGTCGCCCATGTCTCCGTAGCGGATCCCGTTTGCAACCGCCTGTCGGGTATGGCCGGCGAGGCTGCCAAAAAAGCCGGCGCGAGCGTCCACACCGGCGGAACTTATCTGGCGATGGAAGGCCCGCAATTTTCCACCCGCGCCGAGAGCCTGATGTACCGGCAATGGGGATGCGATGTTATCGGCATGACCAATATGCCCGAAGCCAAACTCGCCCGCGAAGCAGAGCTTTGCTACGCGACGGCCGCTATGGTGACGGACTTTGACTGTTGGCATGAAGGCCACGGCAATGTCGATGTGGCGTCCGTGATTGCGACCCTGATGGGGAATGCCGATAAGGGCAAAGACACGGTCAGGCATTTGATCAAAGCGATGTCCGAGACCCCGCGCACCCCAAGCCCGCAAGGCATAGAGACAAATCTGGACGTCGCCATCATCACCGGCCCGGATGCGCGCGATCCTAAGAAAGTTGCCATGCTGGACGCTGTGGCCGGCCGCGTATTGTAACGCAATTTGTAGCGTTATCACATTACGTGCGGCGCTAAGGCCGCTTGCCGAACCGGACGCACCGGCCGTAGCATAAGCTATGGCTCGACATAATTACAAAATCCGCCCTGCCCCTAAATGGGAGGACGGGTTTTTTCTTCCCGCAACGCCCATACCGATTGCTAAAAACCCCAATGATTGGTCTTTGATAGAGGGCCTTCAATCCATTCAGGCGCTTGCCCGCAATGCGGTTGAAGCGACAACGCTTTATTCTATGACCGACCCGTGCGCCCACGCCCACGGCTTTGGCACGCGTATATGGGTGCCGGGCGATCCGGATATCATCCGTCATTTATTTGTGAAAAACTCAAGCCATTTAAAAATGCAGCCTATACGGCAAATGCTGCTGCGGCCCGTCTTAAAAGACGGCTTGATTACAGCGGAAGGCAAGCAATGGCGCAGAACCCGCCATTTGCTGGCGCCGGTCTTTACGCCGCGCAATACGGACGGATTTGCGGATGCTATGGCCGCTTCCACCGAGGCGGCTTTGCCGGAACTGTTTGGCGGCGAGGCCCAAGTTTTTTTATCCGATAAAATGCTTAATCTGGCCTATACAGTCTTATCAGACACATTGTTTTCGGGCGAAATCGAAGAAGACACAGCACGTGTCTTAGCCGATATTGCACAACTTTTAAATCTTCTGGGCCGTCCCAATCCGATGGATATGCTGAAGGTTCCGGCGTGGATTCCGCGCCTCAATCGCATGCGCGGCCTTCGCGCCGTTAAACGGGTGCGCGCTATGATCAGCGATGCGACCGATAAACGTATGGCCGCCAAAGCGCGAGGCGAGGCGGTTCCTGACGATTTCCTGACTTTGCTGATTAATTCCGGGGATGATGACAATGCCCCGCTCACCGGCGATGAAATCGAAGACCAAATGCTGACCTTTATCGGCGCCGGCCACGAAACGACATCGCGGGCCATGACGTGGATGCTTTACCTGCTGTCCCAAGATAAAGAGCGCCGGGCCAAGGTTGAGGCCGAAGTTGACGCATTGGATCTGTCTTTGCCGGCGGAGCAATGGGCTGATCACATTCCCTTTGCAATGGCGTGTTTTGAAGAAACCATGCGCCTGTTTCCGCCTGCGCCGATTATATCGCGCGAGCTTACGGCGGATGTTCAATATAAAGACCGCGAGTTTAAAACCGGTGACGCGGTGATGATCAATTTATGGGCGTTGCACCGTCATCGAAATTTATGGGACCGTCCTGATGCCTTTATGCCGGAGCGGTTTCTGCCGGAAGCGCGGGGCAGCATAGACCGGTTTCAATATTTACCGTTCGGATTGGGCCACCGCGTCTGTATAGGGCAGCGCTTTGCCCTCAAAGAAGCGGGAATTCTGATTGCGCTGATTATGCGTGATTACCGGTTTGACTATGCGTCTGATGTTGCGCCTTGGCCCAAAATGCGCATCACGGTACAAGCGGACAACGCGATGCCAATGAAGGTGATAAGGCGATGAGATTACTGATTTTAACCGCAGCATCTGCGCTCAGCGCGTGCGCCGCAAACACGCCCCTGATCGGAGACACGCCCATGATTGAAAAATCAGATATGAACTTAGCCGGATCTGAATGGGGCGCGCCGGATTTGGGAGACGCTTTTGTGCAGTTTCAAAGCCAAGGCAAAGTCATCGGTCATGGCGGCTGCAACCGTTTCTTCGGACAATACACCCAAAACGGTAACGCCGTGAAAATCGGCCCTCTTGCCTCGACGAAAATGATGTGTCCGCCGCCGCAAATGGAAACGGAAGCCCGGCTGACCGGCGCGTTGCAATCTGCCGTGCGCGTGAACGCAACGCATACGGTCTTGATATTAGAGGGCAAAGACGGCACACCGCTTTTGGAACTTCAAAGACGCGATTGGGACTGACATGAGCAATGAATTTGAAATGGCCTTTGCCGGCGGGCCGTTTGATCATGACGAAACCAATCGCAGCCCGGAAGCGGTGCAAAAAGCAGTTAAAAACCCAAAGGCCCGCGCCCTGCTTTTGCATAAAGGCAATCCGGCGATCCGGCCGGACGGCAACCTTGTGAAAATTAAGCCGATTGATTTAATCGGAAAAAATATCTTTGATCCCGGCCCCATCTATTTGGGCGTCGATAACGGCGCGCCTTTATTTGCAGCTTCAATGGCCGATGAGAGCGATGCTATGGGTGGCGAATTTGCCAATATGCGCCTGGCCGCAGGACAAATGAGCTTGCCTGATTTAGCTGTCGCGGGCCGCGCCCGCGCTTTGCTGGATTGGCATTTTAATCATCAGTTTTGTGCCAAGTGCGGCAAGAAATCCGATGCCCGCGAAGGCGGTTTAAAACGCCTGTGTACCTTTTGCCATACAGAGCATTTCCCGCGGGTTAATCCTGTTGTCATCATGTTGGTCATTCACGGCGATAAATGTCTGTTGGGGCGCGGCGCGGGATGGCCGGACAATGCCTATTCCTGTTTGGCCGGTTTTGTCTCCCCGGGGGAGACCATTGAAGAAGCCTGCAAGCGCGAAGTTTGGGAAGAAACCGGCGTCATGACCACAGGCCACCGCTATATTATGAGCCAGCCCTGGCCGTTTCCGGCGCAATTAATGATGGGTATGATTTGCCAAGCAGAGGGCACGAACCTTAATATCAACACCAAAGAAATCGAAGCGGCCAATTGGTACACGCGCGAGCAAGTCGCGGCGGTTTACAATAAAACCGGTGACGCCTTTGCGCGCTTGCCGAGATTTACAATTGCACATCATCTTTTGAAATATTGGATAGAAAATTAATGCCATGAAAAACCCCCACGCCGTTTAGCGTAGGGGGCAGATTTAAACCTGATTAATCAGACTAGAATTTACGGGTATAGGCAATTGAGACATTCGTCGCTTCGCTTTCTATCGATGTGAAATCGGCGCGTATGCCGTTCAGGTCATCAAAATAGTATTTCGCGCCAAGGCCATAAGCAAATCCTTCGCCGTCTGCTGACACAGCAAAGCCCCCGGATGACCCTTTAATTTCGGCTTGCAAAAAGCCAAGGCGACCAAAAAATTCAAACCCGTTAGTGTTTGCGGTCGACAAAACGCCGTAAACTGCGGCGGTATTATTAACATCTACGTCAACGCTTACATTTGGAACAAAGCCAAAATCCGATGAATTGACGCTGTCACCGTCCAACCCGAAAGCCAGTTCAGCTTCAACGCCAAAATAGTCGTTAAAATCATAACCTACACGCCCCTGAATCATAGTTGCTGCGATATCCAGTGCGCCTGATTCATAACTGAATTGACCGAGTCCAATATCGCCATACAACCCGGAATCTTGCGCCACAGCCGCCGGAGCCATTGCCAAAAAGGCCGCGAGAGCTGTCGCTTTAAATAATGTATTCATTGTGTTTTCCTTTGTGTAAGTCACCGCCAAAAGTTAACCGGCAGCCCTCCCCCATACAAAGTGCGAAGCCTTTTGAAAAATTGAAAACACAGTTAAAGCCCTGTGAGCATGTGTAATTTCCAAACAAGTGTGACATTATAATCACGTAAAATGACGCCGCCCGGGGACGGTACTCCTGATCATTTCAGAGTTTACGGAACGCAAATTGTTCTAATTTACAGTCAGACCGCTGCCGGTCAGTGTTATAAATCGTCCGATTTCTTTCCGGCGCAAAACAACAAGCGCTGCGCACGAGAGCCAGACCGCACAGGCGGCCATGAACAGGCCGCCGCCGTCATTATTGGGATCAATGCCCAGCGGCGTAAACAGGTGAAACGAAATTGCGCCGGACATAACCGCCAAGCCGATCAGCGCA
The DNA here is from genome assembly GCA_938015875.1 of uncultured Robiginitomaculum sp. Lineage (GTDB taxonomy): Bacteria > Pseudomonadota > Alphaproteobacteria > Caulobacterales > Maricaulaceae > Robiginitomaculum. Next base: position 4,651 of record CALLXE010000064.1, read on the forward strand.
CCCAGGCCTTGAAGCGGGCGAAATTTCGGTAGAATCCCGAGCAGTAAAAGCAAGGATGCCAACATTTCTGCACTGCCGATCACATATTGTGAAAACAAGCCGGTATGAGCAAACAGGCCGCCGACACCTAAACCGGCGGCCCATTCGCTTAAACGTCCGAAAATTTCTTGGGTATTGGGATGGTTCGTAAATTTATAGCGCAGGCTATCGAGAAAAATAACGCCGCAAAAAACCGCCAAAGCATGCGGTAAAAACTTGAGTATTTTTTGCACGGCTTAATCCTCTAAAATTGCCGGCCAGTTCGCGTCGGCCTCTTGAATGAAGCGCGCTTTATCTTGGCTCCAACGTTTTTTTATGCGGCCATTAAAGTTTAAGTAAAGCCGGCCGTCTTCTACATTCCAATGTTTGGGACTTCCCTTCGCCAGCTTGTCATTGGCAACGGCCCACGCGCAATAGCCGCCATAGGCCGGCGCGAAACGGTCCGGATCTTCGGTAAAAACATCAAGATTGGTCCGGGTCGTAAACATCCAGCGCGCGCCCTCATGCTGCACGGAAAACTCAGGTTTACCTTTAAGCGGAAGGCCGGCGTAAAATGACGTCACATCATAGCCCCCGACCGCATTATTATCGCGCCATCCGGTAAACACAGGGTCACTGCCGGCGGATGCGGCGGGCATAAACATGGCGGCAAAAACGACCGTAATCGTCAGAATAGTAATTTTCATAGCCCGACCCTACACGATTAACGCGGCCCGCAGCAAATTACTTACCGGCGCGCAGGCGTGAGCTATGGGCGCGATAAGTGCCGAGCAGGTCAATTTTCGTCGTGAAAAAAGCCAGCTCTTCCAGCGCATGTTTCATGCCTTCATCTTCCGGGTGCCCTTCGACATCGGCGTAGAACTGCGTTGCACTGAATGAGCCGCCGACCATATAGCTCTCCAGCTTGGTCATGTTCAGGCCGTTAGTCGCAAATCCGCCCAAAGCTTTGAATAAAGCAGACGGCACGTTGCGGACTTTAAAGATAAAACTTGTGACCCACGGCCCGTTATCTTTGTCAGTTTCAACAGGCGCAGGTGACAAGGTCAAAAACCGGGTCGTGTTGTGCGGCTCATCCTCTATGTCCGCCGCAAGAATTTCCAATCCGTAAAGCTCTGCGGCGAGAGATGACGCAATGGCAGCAATCGTTTTATCATCGCGCATGGCCACTTTATTGGCCGCGCCTGCCGTATCCAAATCTTCCACCGGCGCAATGCCCATCGCCAAAAGCCGCTTTCGCACTTGGCCAAGCGCCATAGCGTGAGAGCGGGCGATCGCAACATCTTCGAGCTTTGCGCCTTTAACGCCCATCAATTGATGGTGAATCGGCAGAAAGTTTTCCTCAATAATATGCAACCCGCCTTCAGGAAGCAGATGATAAATATCGGAGACCCGGCCGGCGAGGCTGTTCTCTACCGGGATCATCGCCAGGTGCGCCTTGCCGGATTGGACGGCCTTAAACGCCGCCTGAAAAGATCTGCACGGCAGCGGTATGTAGTCGGGGTGATAGTCACGGCAAGCCAAATGGGAATAGGCTCCGTTTTCTCCCTGAAAGGCAATCATTTTGGTCATGTTATATCCTTGAATGTCAGTCTCGCGCGATCCAGATCGTCCGGCGTGTCCACGCCTTCCGGACTGCTGTCGATAATACCGGCCGCAATTGTCATGCCGGCTTCAAGCGCGCGCAATTGCTCGAGCCGTTCGCGCAGCTCCAGCGGTGATGGCGGCAGAGCGCAAAACGCATCCAGCGCAGCACGGCGATAGGCGTAAAGTCCGACATGGTGCCAAACCGGGCCGGACCCGCCCGGAGCGCTCGCGCGGGTAAAATAAAGCGCGCGGCCGGATTTTTCGTTATCAAAACTGATGACGGCTTTGACCACATTCGGGTCTGAGATTTCGCGCGGATCATCAGTGGCGACAGCAAGGGTCGATATGTCAGCGCCGCTGCCGGTTAAAACGTCCAGCGCGGTGACAATGGCGCCCGGGTCCAAGGTCGGCAGATCGCCCTGCACATTAATAACCGTATCAAAGGTTTTATCCGGATCAATAATATCGGCGGCGACGCGGATACGGTCTGTGCCGGAGGGTAAATCCGGATCTGTCATAATCGCAGTGCCGCCGGCGGCCTCTACAGCGTCTTTAATCTCAGATTCGGCGCAGGCTACATATACAGGGCCGACTCCGGCCGCCGCAGCGCGCTGCATGACGCGCACAATCATCGGCGCGCCGGCTATGTCAGCGAGCGGCTTGCCGGGCAGGCGGGTGGAGGCCATACGGGCCGGAATGATGATCATTGCGTTCACAGACGCATCTATAGGCGGGTTAGCGGGGCCAAGCGAGCATTTTTGCGACCCTTCGCCGCAAGAAATTTATCCGTCTATGCTCTATATTTAGGGTGAAATTTTCATCAGGGCGGGTTAAACCCCTGACAAGCCGCGCACGCGGCAGTTAAGAACAAGGTAAGACTATGAGCGACGAACTCGGCTTTAACAAAATTGCAGGCGCAATCCTGGCGACGGCTCTGGCCTTTATCGGCATTAAAGAACTGGCGCATGCTGTCTATCATCCGCACATGCCGGAAACGCCGGCTTACGGGGCGGAAGTGCTCGCAGAAGTCATGGCAGCGAGTCAGGCCGGCACAGTTAAAGATGTCCCCCTGCCGTTTCCGCAAGCTGACTATATCGCGGCAATGGATCCTGCAGCCGGCGCGAAAGTTTTTTCAAAATGCAAAGCGTGCCACACAGTTGAGCAAGACGGTGGAAACGGCACCGGGCCAAACCTTTACGGTATTTTGGGCAACCCTGCCGCCGCTCATGACGGCTTTGGCTATTCCGCCGCATTTAAAGACTCCGGCGTCACTTGGGGCTATGAAGAATTGGACGCGTTTTTGGCCAAGCCAAAGTCCTATATTAAAGGCACGGCCATGAGCTTTGTCGGTTTGAAAAAACAAGAACAGCGCGCAGCGATGATTGCATATCTTCGCAGCTTTGGTGATGAAAGCATTCCGCTTCCAACTCCGGCATCTGCCGAAGCTGTGGCTCCGGCCGTTGACGCCCCTGACATGAAAAAAGAAGATCATTCAGGCGGTCACTAAACCATTCTGAAAATGAACGCGCCCGTCTAAAGGCGCTTAATCGATGTTATCGGCCCGGCGCTCTTTTTGATGCGGCGGGCCGCGTCGTTTAGGGGCTCTACGGTCGTCATCATATGATGGGCATTGGCGTGAACCAAATCAAAGGCGTCATCCATAATGCCGACATGGCCTTTCCAAAACACCAAATCTCCGCGCTGCAAGCCGGACAGGTCTGCCCTGATCTCAACGTCCGTGCCAAGCTGCGCTTCCTGTTGATCCGCGTCGCGGGGGCAATCACGCCCTGTTGCCCACAAGCACATTTGCACAAGGCCTGAGCAATCGACGCCGTCTCCTGATTTCCCGCCCCATACATAAGGCGTCCCGATGTAGTTAGTCGCCACATAGAGCGGGTCATTATCATAGGCCGCCCCCAAACGGCCCGCCGGCGTTAAATGCGCCGCGTGCAAATATCCCGGCCCGATATTAACATAGTCCCCGTCCTGCGCGCCTGCGGTGATAAGACTGCCAAAGCTTAAAAACCCTTGAATCGGACTTTTTAAATCCGCGCGCGCAAATATCGGGGCCTTAATAATATTGACCTGATGACTTGGGGCGCTTCCTGCGGGCTCCAGCGCGGCCAAGATCACCCGGCCGACATAGCCGCCTTGCGCGCCACATAAAGGCTGCACTTGACCATAAGCCCAATCGCCCTGCGTTTTTGCAAGTTTAAAAGTTTGCCCGAATAAAACTTGGTCGTCGATCGCGCTGCCAATATCGGGGGCTTTGTGGAGGCCGGCCACGGCGGCGCGGCAGCGGTAGACCGGGGCATCAGGATAGGGAAAATCTGTACGCGGGTCGCTCACCGGGCAACAGAGCTTGCAAGGATAGATTCTTGCGAGCGCCCCCGAACCCTGTCGGCAAATTCCGTTAAAAACGATGACCCCCGGCCTGTGCGCTGCACAAGAACGGAGCGCGCATCGCGCGGATCGCGGGCGCGGTCAACAAATCCGTGGCGGCCAAGCGCGTCAAGGGCGCGAGTGATCACCGCTTTGGTTACCTCCAAATGCGCCGCTAAGGATCGCACGGTATGCGGTGCCGGCGTCAAATAGACCGTAAATAAAACCGCCATTTGCCGCGCCGTTAAATCAGGCGTTTCAGAGCGCACCGAGCCAAGCGTGACGTCATACCAAAGTTTAAGCGCCTCAGCCCGGCTGACATGAGGGACGGCGGGCATAGCGGCACGCGGGTTCAATTCAGTTACAGAAACAGTCATAGCTCGCCTCTCAAAAATCGATTCGGTACCGATTCGTTCTTGGCTGATTTGAATCCGGCGTCAAGGCAGACAGATAAATGGTTTGTTTTATCCGGGCGCGAAATCTGCCGGCGTAAAACAGCACCGAAGATAGAGGTCACACTTGCGGAAACTGAAAACCGAAAATAACTGCGGTAAACTGTGCCGGAAAGCTCGCCGGTAAAGCTGTTATTATTGCCCGTATTATTGTTGCCGCTCGCACTGTACCAACCGCAATCATTGGCGTTTATCACAGTCAGAGCATAGGCCGGCGCAACCGGACACGTCTAAAGCACAAGCCAACCCGATAAAAATCCGGTTATAATATTCCACATTAATGCAATCTAAACGAGCTTTACAGCAAAGCTGTTAAGTATATCAAGTTAAAGCAGATCTGTTAATCGAACGCCTTTTTTAGGCGCGATAAAATGTCTTTAGAATAGAAAGCCTAACCCTTCTCGCTACATATCTGCATGTATGTTATATACAGAAACTGCGTAAAAAAGACCTGTTAAACAGGCGGGGGAGGCCCTACATACGCATAGACAACTAATTGCATATGCAACATTACCCCGTCAAATCCGGCAGGGTCTGTTTAAGAGGACACATAATGACCGAAGCTTATATTTACGACGCCGTCAGAACGCCGCGCGGTAAAGGCCGCAGCGATGGCAGCTTGCACGAGATTACGCCCGTAGCCTTGGCCGCCCAAGTGCTTGGCGCTGTGCGCGACCGTAATAATATCGATAGCGCAGAAATCGAAGATGTGGCTTTTGGCTGCGTTTCACCGGTCGGTGAGCAAGGCGCGGTTATTACCCGCACGGCCGTATTAATGGCAGGTTATGCGCAAACAACATCCGGAATTCAAGTCAATCGGTTCTGCGCGTCCGGTCTTGAAGCGGCCAATATTGCAGCCGCTAAAGTCATGGCCGGCGAATGTGATCTGGCTGTCGGCGGCGGCGTCGAATCCATGTCCCGCGTGCCGATGGGCAGTGACGGCGGCGCTTGGCCCGTTGACCCGCAATCTGCGTTTCATAACTACTTTGTCCCGCAAGGCGTATCGGCAGATTTAATCGCCACGAAATACGGCCTGTCCCGCGATGATTTGGACGCCTATTCCGTTGAAAGCCACAAACGTGCAACCAAAGCCTGGGAAGAAGGCCGGTTTGACCGCTCCGTCATGCCCGTCAAAGATGTCATGGGCGTCACCGTTCTTGACCGCGATGAAACCATCCGCCCCGATACAAATATGCAAAGCCTCGGCGCGCTGAACCCCGCCTTTGCTATGATGGGTGAAAACTTCGGTTTTGATGGCGTCGCGCAGCAGCGTTACCCGGAAATTGAGAAAATCAAGCACGTCCATCACGCCGGCAACTCCTCCGGCATTGTTGACGGCGCTGCTGCCGTCTTAATCGGCAATAAAGAGGTTGGCGAGCGTTTGGGTCTTAAGCCCCGCGCGCGCATCCGCTCTATGGCGTCCATCGGGTCAGAACCGACCATCATGCTGACAGGCCCGGAATTTGCGGCCAAAAAAGCGCTCAAACGCGCCGGCATGACCGCCTCTGACATTGATCTTTATGAACTTAACGAAGCCTTTGCGGCCGTCGTTCTGCGCTTCATGCAGGCCATGAATGTTGACCATGACATTATGAACGTCAATGGCGGCGCGATTGCGATGGGTCACCCCCTCGGCGCGACCGGCGCAATGATCCTCGGCACGATGGTGGACGAACTTGAGCGGTCCAATAAAGAAACATCCCTTGTGACGCTGTGTATTGGCGGCGGCATGGGTACAGCCACAATTATTGAGCGCGTTTAATCGCCGGCTACTGATTTAGATAAAGAGATAAGATATGAGCTATAAAACTTTTACAGTCGACATTGACGCAGACGGTATTGCCCTTGTGACGATCAATGTGCCCGGCCAAACCATGAACGTTTGGGATGAGCAATTAATGGCGGAGTTTCCGAAATTCGTCGAAGAGCTAAACTCCAATGACGATATTAAAGGCGCGGTTATCGCGTCCGGAAAAGACAATGCCTTTTTGGCCGGCGCGGATTTGCGCATGCTCGAAAAAGCAAACGGCGGCTTGGATAAAGCCGGGTTTGACAGCGCCTTTATAATGAACAGCTTTCTGCGCAGTATGGAAACCGGCGGCCACACGGCGCGCCAAATTGCAAAAGAAGGCAAAAAAGCCAAGCCGGTCGCTTGCGCTCTTGAAGGCCTTGCCCTTGGCGGGGGTTTGGAATTGGCTATGGCGTGTCATTACCGCGTGTCATCGTCCAATCCCAAACTTAAATTCGGCCTGCCCGAAGTGCTGGTCGGCCTGCTGCCCGGCGGCGGCGGAACCCAGCGCCTGCCGCGCCTGATCGGCTTGCAAAACGCAGCTATGGTTATGGTTCAGGGCAAAAGCCTGTCTCCTTCCGCAGCCAAAGCTCAGGGCCTTATCGACGAGATCGTTGAGCCGGGCGAAACCATTGCAGCGGCGAAGACTTGGGTGAAAGCAAACCCGAAAACTTTGGCCCGTTGGGACGTTCGCGGCTTTAAATATCCGGGCGGCGCAGGCGCGATGAACCCGAAATCGGTTCAGTTTCATATGGCGTCAAATGCCATGGCGCTCAAAGAATCCAAGAACAATTTCCCGGCCGTTAAAGCAATCCTGTCCTGTATGTATGAAGGTTCTATCGTCCCGATTGATACGGCCCTGCGCATAGAGTCAAAATACTTTGCGACGCTGCTCTCCGGCTCGGTCGCCAAAAACATGATCCGCACTTTGTTTGTCAACAAACAAGCTGCCGAAAAAGGCGCAGCGCGCCCGCAAGGCGTGCCGGCCGTTGACATTAAAACCGTCGGCGTTTTGGGGGCGGGCCTGATGGGCTCCGGCATCACCCATGTCACCGTAAAAGGCGGCATGGATGTCATCGTGCTCGACCGGTCTATGGAAGACGCGCAAAAGGCCATCGCTTACAGCCAAAAGATTATCGACAAAAAAGTCTCCCGTGGCCGTATGACCAAAGAGGCAGGCGAAGCCTTTATGGCCCGTATCACGCCGACGGATAATTATGATGATCTGAAAAATGTCGATCTGATTATCGAAGCTGTGTTTGAGCGTCCTGATGTTAAAGAAGACGTGATCAAAAAGACCGAAGCGGTCATTGGTGAAAACGTCGTCTTTGGTTCGAACACCTCCACATTGCCGATTGGTGGCCTCGCAGTGCATTCAAAGCGCCCTGAGCAATTTATCGGCATGCATTTCTTCAGCCCTGTCGATAAAATGCCATTGCTTGAAATTATTCCGCATGAAGGCACCGGCGACCTCGCTCTGGCTGCGGCATTGGATTACAATAAGAAAATCCGCAAAACGCCGATTGTCGTTAAAGATGTCCGCGGCTTCTTTACCAATCAGGTTTTCCCGCCTTATATCAACGAAGCTGTCCTGATGGTGATGGAAGGGATTTCCATGCCGTTAATCGAGAACTGCGCGGCCAATTTGGGCTTGCCGATCGGTCCGCTGGCCGTCTCTGATGATACTACGCTCAAGCTTGGCTATGACATTATGACATCAACCCGCGAAGAGATGGGCGACGCTTATGTTTCGACCGGCGCAGAGCCGTTTATGGAAAAAATGGTTGTCGATTTGAAACGGGCCGGTCGCCGCTTTGGCGCAGGCTTTTACAACTATGATGACAGCGGCAAGCGCCTGGACCTGTGGAAAGGCATGACTGACCATTACCCACTCGCCGAAACGCAACCGTCTCCGGCCGAGGTTGAGCAGCGCCTGCTCTATTCCCTGATGATTCCGTCGGCCCGTTGCTACGCCGACGGCGTTGTTGCCGATCCGCAAAGCGCGGATTTGGGCGCGATCTTCGGACTGGGCTTCCCGCCATGGACCGGCGGACCGCTGTCACACATTGACACGATTGGATTGGATAACTTTGTCGCCACAGCGCAAAGCATGGCCCAGCGTTACGGCGCGCGGTTCACGCCTGCGCAAATGTTCATCGACATGGCAAAGTCCGGCAAGACGCTTTACGGCGCCCCCGCCGGCGGCAAGGTTTATACCAAAACTGAACTGTCAAAAATGCTCGAAAAAGATGTTGTGGCGCTGGCTAATTCATTGGGTATTGATGCATCCGTCTCTGATTTAAAAGCTGACACGATTGATAAAATCCTGTTGTCGCAAAGCGCCCAATCAGCTGCATAGTGACAGCTTTCGGATAAGCTTATAAAGCCTTATTAAAAGTTGAAGCGGGGCTATGCGGCCCCGCTTTTTTCTTGGCGAAACAGCGCGCGCAGGATTAGGCTAAAAGAAAAACAAAACCCCGGGGGAAATAGTATGCGCTTTTTTACAGCGGTCTGCGCCGCAGCACTTTTAACGGCCTGCTCTTCGGGAAACGCGCCGGAGCCTGACAATCAGGAAACAAAAGCACAGACGGTCAAAACACAAAGCACAAGTGGCGTCATTGCGCCCAACCCCGATAGAAACGCTTATTTCGGCGATCTGCATATTCATACGCAAAACAGTTTTGACGCTTATATATTCAATATACGTGCGACGCCTGATGACGCTTACGGTTTTGGTCCGGGCAAGCCGATCACCCATCCGCTGCGCTATGAGATACAGCTTGATGGTCCGCCGCTCGACTTTATGGCCGTTACCGATCACATCGAATATATGCGCATGCGCAATGAACCAATTGTAGAGATTACCCAAGTCAAAGGCACAAGCGACACCCATTTGGGCGGCGGAGCATTTGACGAAGAGCGTTTTTGGTCAAAAATCGGCGTCGTTGACGGAACGCCCGCGCAGCGCGGCTCTGTTCCGCCCGGCGGCGCGAAAACATGGGACGGAGTAGAACCCGACCGAAATGCGGAGCATCGGTTTTCCCGCCGGAGCGCAGCCGGGCTAATATGAAACACATTTTTAAAGACCCTTTCTTGCAATTTATCGGGCTGGGCGTGCTGCTGTTTATCGGTCACGGCCTTTGGGAAAAGAGCGTCGCCAAATCAGAGGCCACCATCACAGTTGACGCGCCGGTGCGGGCGCGGCTTGCGGCGGTTTTTGAAACTGAGCAAGGCCGCGCGCCCGGCGACGCGGAGCTTGCCGCCGTCATTGACGGCTACGTCACCGAGCAGGCGCTGGCCCGCGAGGCTATGCGCGCCGGACTGGATGAGGGCGACACGATCATTACCCGCCGCCTTGCGCAAAAAATGCGCTTCATGCTCGAAAGTAATGCCCTGTCGGACGCGCCGGGCGATGATATTCTGCGCGCTTGGCAGGAGGATAATTCTGATAAATTCGCTGTTCCGGCCGCCCGCGCCATTACCCATGTTTACCTGTCGGGCAGCGGGGACCGTCTTGAGGCGAAAGCGGCAAATGTAAAAGTTGCCCTGACAAATAATCCTGATAATTGGAACGGACTCGGCGATCCGTTTATGCTGCAAAGTCAATATGGCCTGCTGGATGAAACGGCCATGAGCCGCATTTTTGGCCGCGCCTTTACAGAGGCGGTTATGGCCCTGCCGGGCACCGGCGGCTCATGGCAAGGCCCCGTCGAGAGCGCCTTTGGCCTGCACTTCGTGCGCATTGACCGCGCCCGCGCGCGCCAAGCACTCAGCTTTGATGAGGCGCGGGCGGATGTTTTAAAAGACTGGCAAAACGTAAAGCTCGACAGTCAAAACAAAGCTCGCATTCGCGCTGTCATTGACCGTTATGCCGTTGACGCAAAATGATCCGCGCCCGGCTGTGCACTTTCATTCTATGGCTATTCGCGGCCATGTCTGCCAACGCCCATGAAGTGCGCCCCGCTTATTTATCGGCAACAGAAATTACGCCTGCCGTTTTCGATATTAGCTGGAAGCAGCCGGTACCGAACGGTAAACGCCTGCGCCTCTCCCCTGCCTTTGATCCGGCGTGCGCGACGACTGAGCCCCGCCGCAGAATTACCGCCGCTGACAGCCTGACAGAAGTCTGGCAAATTGACTGTGATTTAAAATCCGGGAGTATTGAATTTGCAGGCCTTGAAGGCACGTTGACCGATATTTTTGTGCAGATTGAATATTTAAGCGGCGATCCAAAGTCCGTTTTGGTTCGCCCGGATAATCCCCGTCTGAACCTCGCGGGCCCGGCGAAATCTCCGGCGAAAGCCTATTTGGGTATTGGCATAGAACATGTGGCGTTTGGGTGGGATCATTTGCTGTTTATTATCGGCCTGACTCTGCTCGTAATGCCCCGGCAAATCATCGGCGTTGCGACGGCCTTCACTCTCGCCCACTCCCTGACATTGCCGGTCACCGCTATGGGGTGGATTAATCTGCCGTCCCGCCCGGTCGAAATTTTAATCGCGGCAAGCATTGTGCTTTTAGCCGTTGAGATCATGCGAAAACGCGCCGGCAAAAGCAGTCCGGCCATGCGCAGGCCGTGGATAATTGCCGGCGTTATCGGTCTTATTCACGGATTGGGATTCGCCGGCGCTCTGGCCGATATCGGTTTGCCGAAGGGTCAGGAATTATGGGCGCTGTTACTGTTTAATATCGGCGTAGAAATCGGCCAAGTCGCCGTCATAATTGCGGCGCTTTTAATATTATGGGGCCTGCATAAAATATCGCGCGGCGGAGAGACCGCCGCGCGATTAATCACAACTTATTGCATCGGCGCCATGGGCGCATTTTGGATGATCGGGCGTCTGGCCCAATACGTGGCCTAAGCCTAGCCGTTTTTCAACGCGGAGGTGAACTTGGCCGCGATCTCAGCTTTTGTATGGTTCATATTTACTTTTGACAAAACCCGCTCGCCATCGGCAGAGACCACAATAAGTTGGCCCGTTTTCACGCTATCGCCCATCGCTTTTGCAATCGCGATTTCAACGCCGGCAGCTTCTGCTTGAGCCATGAAATCAGCTTTGTCTTTTTTCGTATAGTCAAGGGTCACAAAATTAAGACCTTTGCCGTCAAACGCAGATTTGGCAGCCTTCACTTTAGGGTCCAAAACTTTGCAGCTTGAACACCAATCTGCATAAATCAGAACGGCGTTGGCTTTCACAGCCATAGCCTGCGCGGCCACGTCGGCAACGGCCGGAGCGACAGCCTCTGTTTGCGGGGCTTTGCTGCAAGCTGCGAGGGGAAGCGCTGCCAAAACAGCGGCGGTGATAAATGTTTTTTTCAGTGTCATGGTTTGTCTCCTAAACCGTTAAAATTTCATCATGTGAGAGGGTTTCGCGGGGTAATTTGACGGCCCGCATGCGCGCGAACACATATCCGCCCGCTGCGCCGCACAGCATTTGCACGGCAAAGCCAAACCCGCCGCGAGCGCCTGCAATTAACGGCACGCCGAAAAAGACCCGCTCCATAGCGAGCAGCATTACGGCCATAGAACATGCGCCGGCGAGAATAAAAATTAAATTGCGGCTTTGCGCTGACTTGCGCGCAACACCGCCGCCTGCTGTAAATGCAACTGCAAACCCAAGCGCGATAAAAATCGTGTAAAGCGGCGCAAGGCCGATCAGGTCCTGTCCGGTCATTACGGCGCGATCTGCAAACCCTACCGTCGCGCCGACATCGCCCAGCGCGCCGATTACGAATTGCGCAGAGGCTATCGTCGCAAGCAAGCCGGCCGTCATTGAAGCCAAAAGCCAGCAAAGCAGCCAGTGACCGCGTTTCGGGCCGAGAGATGTTTGGGGTTTTCTCATAGGTCTGTTATGGGTCAGACGCGCGCCTATATCAATCGCGCGCCTATCAAGATTACGTGATTGCCCCCTGTCACAAACGGAGCCCCTATGCGCCTGACCCGATTTTTGCCGGCATTATTGTGCGCCGCCTTAACGGCTTGCGGCGCCCCGCCGCCCCTTAGCGGTCTTGCGCCGACCCTGTCTGCGCCGAGCGCTGAGAGCGCTGAATTGGTCACCAAGTTTATCACCAATAAACTCGGCGCGTCTTGGGGATTGGCATTTCTGCCGGGCGGGGACATATTGGTCACGCAAACCGGCGGCGGCATTTCCCGGGTCAGTCCTGACGGCGCAATTACAAAGATTTCAGGCGGACCGGTCCCTTACACCGAAGGACAGGCCGGACAGTTTGACATAATCCTGTCGCCAAAGTTTGAAACGGATAAGACGATTTTCATCAGCTACGCCGCAGGCAAAGACGCCGCCAACAGTACCGCCATATTTAAGGCTGTTTTGAGCGGCAACGCTCTGACAGACGGCGAAACCATCGTCATAACCACGTCCAAAGACACGCCACAACATTTTGGCGGGCGCATGGCATTTTTACCGGACGGTAGCCTGCTTTTGAGCACCGGAGACGGTTTTAAATATCGTGAACATGCCCAGCGCCTCGATACCCATTTGGGGAAAATTCTGCGTATCACAAGATCAGGAAAAGCGGCCGGCGGCAATCCGTTTGCCGGCACGCCCGAAGCGGCCCATGAGATTTTCACCCTTGGCCACCGCAACGTCCAAGGCCTCGCCGTTGACAGTAAGACCGGCGACATTTGGAGCCATGAGCACGGCCCGAAAGGCGGAGACGAGTTGAACCTGATTACGCCGGGCCGTAATTATGGCTGGCCAATAGCGACTTATGGCGTGGACTATAGCGGCGCGCGCATCACGCCCTATGACCGTTATGGCAGCATGACGGACGCTATTCACAACTGGACGCCGTCAATTGCGCCGTCCGGCATGACGGTTTATCGCGGCGATTTATTTGAGGGGATGGACGGTGATATTTTAGTCGGCGCACTGAAATTTAAACAGGTGCACCGCCTGCATATGAAAGACGGGCGGGTAGAAAAAGAAACGCTGTGGCTGTCCGATTTAGGACAGCGTATTCGCGACGTGCAGACCGGTCCGGACGGGGCGGTTTATGTTTTGACCGATGGCGGGAGCCTGCTGCGGGTTACTCCGAAGACCTAATCAAAGACCCGGCGTCTTAACCCGGCCGCTGTCTGTGCGCGCCAGAAGGTCATCAAAATAAGCGATTGTCTTTGCCAGGCCTTCGCGCAATTGAATCTGCGGCTCCCATCCCAAATGTCTTTTCGCCAGCGTAATATCGGGCTGTCTTTGCTTGGGATCATCTTGGGGCAGGTTTTGAAAGGTCAGCTTTGATTTAGCACCGGTCAGTTCAACAACAGCCTGCGCCAATTCTTTAATCGTGAACTCATTGGGGTTGCCCATATTGACGGGGCCGACGGTTTCATCTTGGCCCATAAGGGCCAAAAACCCGCGAATAAGGTCATCGACATAGCAAAACGAGCGGGTCTGAGAACCATCGCCAAACACGGTAATATCTTCGCCCTTAAGCGCCTGAACAATAAAGTTTGATACAACGCGCCCGTCATTGGGATGCATACGCGGGCCATAGGTGTTAAAAATCCGCGCGACGCGAATATCCAAATTATGTTGGCGGTGATAGTCAAAAAACAGCGTTTCAGCCGCCCGCTTACCTTCGTCATAACAGGCGCGAATCCCGATAGGATTGACGTTGCCGTGATAATCTTCGGTTTGGGGGTGGATCGCCGGATCGCCGTAGACTTCCGACGTGCTGGCTTGAAAAATTTTTGCGTTCAACCGCTTGGCAAGGCCGAGCATATTGATCGCGCCATGCACCGAAGTTTTAAGCGTTTGCACCGGATCATGTTGATAATGAAACGGGCTGGCCGGACAGGCGAGATTATAAATTTCGTCAACTTCCAGATAAATCGGGAAGGTCACATCATGGCGGATAAATTCGAAATACGGGTTATCCATCAAATGAACGATATTGTCTTTTTGTCCGCAAAACAGATTATCAAGACAGATCACATCCGCACCGGTGCTCAGCAATTTTTCGCATAAATGCGAGCCTAAAAAGCCCGCCCCGCCGGTGACCAAAATCCGTTTACGTAAATGCTGCATGTGTTTGCCTTTATTGTTTAGCCTTGCTTAGCGCAGGCCGGCCAAATGATAAAGCGCGATGATAAGCTGCCGCGCGCGTCTCTATTCGTACCGCCGCCCGCCAATCAAGCGGTCAGCAATGGCACCGGCTAAATCCACATCAGCCGGCACTAAATCCATAGCCGGGATTTTCTTTGGAAACACCCATTTTATCGTTTGACCGTCTTGGGGCACGGCGATGCCGTCCCATTGGCGGCATAAATAAAGCGGCATCACCAAATGCATGTCGCCGTAATCATAAGACGCAAACAGAAACGGTTGCAGGCAACGCTCGCACGGCTCTATGCGCAACTCTTCAAAAAGCTCGCGGCACAGGGCCGCCTCCGGGCTTTCGCCGGGTTCAACTTTGCCGCCGGGAAACTCCCATTGGCCGGCGTGACGACCGCCCGGCGGCCTTTGCGCCATTAAAACCCGGCCATCCGCGTCCAAGACGGCGCCGGCCACAACAAGAAGCGTCTTTTTCATCAGCTGCGATAATCGGCGTTAATGTCAATATAGCCGTGGGTCAGATCGCAGGTCCAAACCGTTGCTTCGCCCTTTCCCAGCGCCAGATCAATTCCCAGCGCAATCTCGGCATTTTTCATATAGGCCGCGCCGTCTTTCTCGGCGTAGTCCGGAGACAACTCCCCTGCCGCCGCAAGCGTATGCGGCCCCAACGTAATCGTCAGCTTGTCCCGCTCCGCCGGCTCGCCGGCTTTGCCCACAGCCATAACAATGCGCCCCCAATTGGCGTCCTGCCCGGCGATAGCCGTTTTAACAAGCGGCGAATTAGCGACGGATAATCCGATGCGCCGCGCGCTCGCATTATCCGTTGCTCCGGTTACTTTAATAGTAACAAATTTGCTCGCGCCCTCGCCATCTTTGACGACCTGAAGCGCCAGGTCGAGCATAACGCTGCGCAGGGCCTGATAAAAGTCATCTGACGACGCGCACCACGGATCCGTAATTTCATCATTGCCCGCCTGCCCGCTCGCAAGCAGCATGACTGTATCGGATGTCGATGTATCGCTGTCGACCGTAATGGAGTTAAACGTGGTTTCAGTCAGATCGGAGAGCATATCGCGCAGAGCATTTCGCGTGATTTTGGCGTCCGTCGCGATATAGCCGAGCATGGTCGCCATATCCGGCGCAATCATGCCGGAGCCTTTAACAATGCCGTTAATCGTCACCTGCGTTTCGCCGATCATCGCCGTCGCTGTTGCACCTTTTGCGTAAGTGTCCGTGGTCATGATAGCCCGCGCGGCAGCTTCCCACCCGCCGGCATCCATACGGTTTTTCATATCCGGAAATTGCGCCGTGACTTTAGAGGCGTCCAGAGGTTCTCCGATAACCCCGGTCGAGGCGATGAAAACGCTCTCGGGTTTTCCGCCGAAAACATCAGCAATGCCCTGCGCGGTCTCCTGCACGGCGTCGCGGCCGACCTGACCTGTAAACACATTGGCCGTGCCGGAATTGACAACAACAAGACGGGGGTCATCACCGGCGTCAACGCTCAGCGCTTTTTTTGAAAAATCAACAGGCGCGCCCGGGCATTTGTTTTTCGTAAAAACACCGGCCACGCTTGTCCCCGGCGCGGCGCGCAGCACCCATAAATCCGTGCGCCCGGCGTAACGCACGCCTGCTTCGGCTGTCGCCATATCAAACCCTGCAATCGGCGGCAGGACGGGAAACGCCTTTGGCGCAAAAGGGGAGGGTTTATTACTCATCGTTTTGGGGGCTCACAATGTCGGTATCAGGGGCGGTTTCAGCAGCAGTTTCAGAGTTTGCAGGATTTCCATCAGACGCCGGCGTATCGGCCGGCAGGTCAGTCATGACAATCTCTGTATTTTCGCGCAAATCGGCAATGAGTTTTCCGATTTCATCCATTGTCAGGAAGTTTATTATCTCGGGCTTCATAGCGTCAAACCCCGGCGCCGGCGCAGCGCGCAAATCCGTTAATGTCGCAATATGCCAGCCAAATTCGCTTTTGAAAGGATCGGACACCTCACCCGGCTTTAAGGCAAACACCGCTTTGGAAAAGGCGGGCACCATGGCGTCGGCCTGAAAATACCCCAAATCACCGCCGGTATTTTGCGTGCCGCGGTCCAAAGACAACTCGGTTGCTATGGCCGCGAAGTCTTCGCCGGCTTTTAACCGCTTTGCAGCCGCTTTGGCCTGCGCCTCGGTTTCAACCAAAATATGGGAGGCCCGCGCTTCCTCTCCGGTCTGGCGCAGCTTTATTTGCTGATCATAAAGAGCTTTCGCCGCCGGCTCTGTCACGCGGTTTTCAATATGGGACTGAACGGCCATATTGGCCAAGATACGTTCGCGGGCCATAGCAAGGCGCTGTTTTGCGGCCGGCGTCTTATCCAGGCCGGACGCTTTTGCACTTTGGGCCAGCAAGCGCTGATCAATAACTTCGGACAGGATTTGTGAGAATACGGTACTGCCGGAATCAAGGCTGTCCGTGCTGCCGATTTGGCCGGTAACGCGGGCGGCGTCCAAAACTTCACTGCGATAGACCGGTGCGCCGGCAACCGTCGCAACTACCGTTTTTCCCGCCTCAATTTTGGCGGCTTGTTCAGGCGTTTGGTTAACGGTTGGTCCGGCGTTGCAGGCCGACAAATTCACAGACAGGGCAGTCGCAAGCGCAAGAACGGCGGATACTGCGCGCGCGCGAACAAAGCTGCGGGAAGAATTTGAAAACTGCATATCGTATTTATCCTGCAAACCTTATCCGATTATAGCGTCGCATTATATAGCGCCGCAAAATATTTGCAGGGCCATTTCATTGACTTAAAGCACGCGCAACATTAAGTCACCAACAACTCTGTTGCAGAGTTGACGACTGAATATCGTGCGTTTTATCGCCGGCCGGCTGTCAGCCCTGAGAAAAGCAATCAAATCGACCTGCAAAGGCAGCCACATGTTAAATATCGCCAAGAAACTCTTCGGATCCGAAAACGATCGTAAGCTGAAGAAAATGCGGCCTTTGGTCAATAAAATCAATAGCTTGGAAGATGACTTCACGCCGCTTACAGATGAGCAACTTAAGGGAAAAACCGAGGCGTTTAAGGCCCGCGTCGCCGCAGGCGAATCCCTTGACGACCTTCTGCCCGAAGCGTTCGCGGCTGTGCGTGAAGCTGCCAAGCGGACCCTCGGCCAGCGCCATTACGATGTGCAACTGATCGGCGGCATGGCGCTGCACCGCGGCGAGATTGCAGAAATGCGCACCGGCGAAGGTAAAACTTTGGTCGCCACGCTCGCAGCTTATTTGAATGCGCTGAGCGGCAAAGGCGTCCATGTTATTACGGTCAATGACTATCTGGCCGCCCGCGACGCCGAATGGATGGCGCAAGTTTATTCTTTTATGGGCATGACAACCGGCGTTATCGTCAATGGCCTGTCCGATGCAGAGCGTAAAATCGCTTATGCTTGCGACATCACTTATGGCACGAATAACGAGTTCGGCTTTGATTATCTGCGCGATAATATGAAATACAGCCTGGGCGAAATGAGCCAGCGCGGTCACGTATTCTGCATTATCGACGAGATTGACTCCATCCTGATTGATGAGGCGCGAACGCCGCTGATTATTTCGGGGCCGACGGATGATAAATCTGATTTCTACCGCATTATCGACACCATTATTCCGCTGATTGATGAGGACGGCTATGACGTTGACGAGAAAGCCAAATCCGCCACGTTTAACGAGGCCGGTATGGAGCAGATCGAAGGCATCCTTATGGAGCGCGGCATGCTGGAAGGCGAAAGCCTTTATGACGTAGAAAACGTCACCGTTGTCCATCACATCAACCAAGCCCTGCGGGCGCACAAAATTTATGTGCGCGACAAAGACTATATCGTCAAAGACGACCAAGTTGTTTTGATCGACGAATTTACCGGCCGCATGATGGACGGGCGCCGCCTGTCCGAAGGCCTGCATCAAGCTATTGAAGCCCGTGAGCATGTCGATATTAAACCGGAAAATGTAACGCTCGCCTCTGTTACGTTCCAAAACTATTTCCGCCTTTATGATAAACTGTCCGGCATGACCGGCACGGCCCTGACCGAGGCGTCCGAATTTTACGATATCTATAAGCTCGAAGTTTTAGAAATTCCGACGAACCGCCCAATTCAGCGGATTGATGATGAAGACGTCATTTATCGTACCGAGCGCGAAAAATTTGACGCCATTGTCGAAGAGATCGGCGAATGCGCGAAAAAAGGCCAACCCATTCTGGTCGGCACAGTCTCTATCGAAAAATCCGAAGCCCTGTCGCGGTTCCTAACCGAGCGCAGCGTTGATCACAAAGTCTTAAACGCCCGTTATCATGATCAGGAAGCGGCCATTGTCGCCCAAGCCGGCGTGCCCGGCGCCGTAACCATCGCTACAAATATGGCCGGGCGCGGTACCGATATTCAGCTTGGCGGTAATTTAGATATGCTGCTGGAGCAGGAAGAAGAGCATTTAAACACACTGACCCCGCTGAAGCGCGAGGACCGCATTGCGGACATTAAATCTGAAATTGCTGTGCGCAAAGAGGCCGCGCTAAAGGCCGGCGGGCTTTACGTTATGGCCACAGAGCGCCATGAGAGCCGCCGCATTGACAATCAACTTCGCGGCCGTACGGGCCGTCAAGGCGATCCCGGCCGCTCTAAATTTTACATCTCGACCGAAGATGACCTGATGCGGATTTTCGGCGGGGACCGCCTGAAAAATATGATGGGCAAGATGGGCTGGGAAGACGGC
>CALLXE010000065.1 GCA_938015875.1 uncultured Robiginitomaculum sp.
GGCGGGTTAGACGCCGTGCCGGCGGTTCCGTCCCAAACGCGGAACTGAACTTGCGCCCCGCCCGTAAAGCCGGCATTCGGAACAAAGCGCAGGATTGCATCCGCGTCCATCAACAAAGCCTCGCCGTCCGGCACAGGCGCAGGATCGGTATTTTCCGGGTCGCCTAACTGAAAGTCCGTCCATTCATGACCGGGAATATCAGGGCGCGTATATTGCCATACCCCCTCCGTCTCATCAGCAAAAATGATACCGATACCAAAGTCGGTTTGCTCAATATCTGTAATGTTAAGCTGAGCGAGCAGATCAGACACAGCAATCTCGGCAGGCGCGTCAGTCGGTGAAACAACAGCAAACGGCTCCGGCGTTTCCCCTGTTCCCGTCTCAATAACTGTTCCGGTATGTGCGGGATCACTGCTGCCTAACACAGTCGGCACCGGCGCGTCATTAACGCGGTCAACCGTAATCATTGACGTCGCAACGGTAACCCCTGCCGGATCGACGACTTGGAAGTTAAAGGCGCGAATGCCGGTGCGGTTATCCTGATTGACATTTTCATAAGCCAGAAGACGCATGAACCCCTCAAGATCGTCTGATTCAAACGTGCCGCCGGCCGCATTGGTAATGGAAATCTGTCCGGCAGTGTACGTCACAAGGAAGGTTGTCTCCCCAAAAACGAGCGGTGTATTTGCAATAATTTCACCGTCAACCAAGCGGATTGAAAGATCAATGCCGCCGGAGTCAATTCTTAAAAACTCATCTGCCCCGTCATTTTGTATCGGCAGTGACGGGATGATATTGACTTGCGCAATATTGTCTTCGTCATCTTGCACAACCGCGTCGAATGAGAGCAGGTTCGCCAAAGGCTGTCCGGGCTCATCTTCGATAAAGACATCGGCGTAATCCGTGCCGTCAATGTCAGGCCCGTTCAGATCAATGATCGGCGCGTCATTATCGCCGCTGATTGTAATGGTAACATTGGCCATATCTGTCGGCGCAGCTGTGCCGTCAGAGAGCGTATATGTGAACGTCTCCATTTCGGTTTCGCCGGTATCAAGGCTGTCAAAAGCCCCGTTCGGATCATAGTCAAATGTGCCGTCCGTACGAATGGTCAAAAGCGCGCCGGACGCCAATGTGATTTGCTCACCGTTTGTAATATCAACGCCGTTGATTTGCGTTACGGAAAGCGGATCGCCATTCGGGTCACTGTCAATACCGCTGTCATTATCGGCGAAAAGATTGCCATTGGTGATAACGCCGGTTTCCGTCGTCATAGCCTGCGGGTTTTCATAGATCGTGAACGCATCATCTTGGGCCACCGGCGGGGCGGCCGCAATCAGATCAACGGTTGCCGTCGCAACATTGGATAGGATCAGCGGGTCGCGCTGAAAGGTAATATTGTCGATACCGAAATCATTACCCGTCCCGTTTGTCGATGTATTGCGAAGCTGTAAATCAACCTGCGTGGCACTGCCGCTGTTGAAATTAAATGACAGGGTTTGCCAGTCCCCTACAGGACCGGAGTTCACATTAATAACCCCAATGGACGCGCCATTTATCAGAACTTGAAACGG
Source organism: uncultured Robiginitomaculum sp. (assembly GCA_938015875.1). GTDB lineage: Bacteria > Pseudomonadota > Alphaproteobacteria > Caulobacterales > Maricaulaceae > Robiginitomaculum. The sequence goes on from CALLXE010000065.1 coordinate 1,572, forward strand.
CCCGGCACTGACAGTGTTTTGACGGCCGATATCAATGGTCATCAGGTAATCTTGGCCGGCCTCAACAGGAATATCGTTTGCGCCATAAACAATGCGTTGGCCGCTCGGAACATTGCCCGACGTTTGATGGAAAATATAGGTACCATCAGCATTATTCGCCAATGTTTGATTATACTGCCCCGCATTATTCACGTCTTGAATTTGACCGTTATCCGCTTGTCCGGCCCACCACGGGTCTGAGCCGATTTGAACCGGCGTTGCACTTGTTCCCGGTGTTAATTCTTCAAAATCAATCACAAATGTTGACGGGTCATATTGCGCGACTTGAAAATCAAATGTCCGCGCAGCGCTGTCAGCCGGACTTGCGGCAATATTGCGATAAGTCACGCCGCGAATAAGCGCGTCCATATCCGCATTGGGAATACTGCCATTAGAGGCTTCGCGGACAGTCAAAACGCCGTCGCGATAAGAAATATCAACAACAGTTGACGTCCCGGCAATGGTCACACCGCCTTGGGCGAAATCTGCATTTAAAGGAATATCAACGCCGGCAATTTGCAAAATTTCACTCGCCCCATCCGGCAGAGCAGATGTCGGCGTAATCGTCAGATATGTAAAGTCAGACGAGGCGCTGCCGTCCAGAGCATCGCCGTCCAAATCAACAATAGAAACCGCGCCGGAGCCGGCTATGAATTGTGACGTAAACCCTGTGTCCGTATCACTCTCAGAGACCGTAGAGTTTAAATCTATAAGCGGCGGCGTGATGACATCGGGAACGGCGACAACCTGCATGGCGGCGGTGGCAAGGTTGGACGTATTATTTCCGTCATCGGTAATCGTAATATCAATCAGGCGCGTGGTCGTTTCATCCGGCTCTGTTGATGTGTTTTCAAATGTAATCGCCAGAATAGCGGCTTCATAGGCATCCGGCGTTGCCGTGCCGGTTAAGATGATTTGATTGTCATCAGAGGACGCCGCCGTAATGCCGGGCGGCAGATTAGCAGGCACATTAATCCGGTCATCGGTTTGCGGATTTGTGATTGTAATCGTCGCGCCGGTAATATTGCCGTCATCTGTAATTTGGATTGTATCATTAGCAATGGCGCGCGGGTCACCGCCTTCGATAAAGACATCAGCAAAATCAGGATTTGTGTCTGTTGTATTGGGGCCGGTAAAAATTGGGGTAAAATTACCGTCAAATGTAAAACTGGCCGCGCCTGAGCGATCATAGATAATTTCAAAACTTGATGTTGATGAGAACACAAGCTGGACAGCATTTGTCGGGTCTTCGCCCGGAGTTCCCGGGTCGCTATCTGCGGGTTGGAACGTCAAAACGCCATTACTCACGCTTGGCGTCAGATCAGTGACATCATCCAAAACATAACCGTCAATGGCATCTTCAGACACACTGATCCGCTCTCCTCTGAAACCGTTATTCTGATTGCCGGCTGCATCAAGATCAGTAATCAGAAGCGTGAAACTGGCCGCAACCGGAGCCCCGGTATCTGAATCAATAATCTCCCAACGCACTGTAGAAACATTCGTCCCGTCCGGAGAATTATTGCTCATATTTACATTGGCATTATCGCTTGGATTATTATTCGGGCCGCTTAGTCCAAAAGTCGGGTTTGCATTTGTGTTATCAACAACAACTGCGCGCAGATCGACATCTTGGCCATTAAACTGACCCACATTTTCATAAAGCGCAGTTTCACCGTTTCCGACGCCGTCATCGGTTTCGGATTGGCCGTCATTTGTAATCGTCGGCGCGCTGAAGGCAAATTCAGTAAAGCCATCCTGACCCGGTGTCGGGGCTGTCGCTATGAAATCAAGATCAAGCGTAGGCGCATCGCCTGTCGGGGCAGGTACTGCCGTAAAGTCAAATGCGCCGCCTATGATAGTGCCGTTATAATTGGTCGCGCCATAAGGCACGCCGTCTGCATTGGTTATGCCATTACCCCGGTCAACTCCGGTATGCGTAATCGTAAATTCCGTAATCGCGGTTGCGAATGTCCATGTGACCGTAGAATTTGATCCGAAAGATTCTGATGTATCCGATCCGGTATCGTCTGTCAGATTAGAACGCAATTCCAAACCGCCATTTTCCAAGCTCGCTTGGCTCATGATCGGCGTCGCGACCCCATAAGTAGAATTCAGCCGGTTCACCACAGACGTAGCCGCATGGGAAAATGTGATTTGCTCTTCATCTTGCTGAGCTTCAAATGTCAAAGTCAGGCTTGTGATCGCTTGCGAGAAATTCAATGTCAGGCTCGATGTCGATGCGCCAAATCCCGGATTAATATGCGCGCCGGGCTGAAGCTGACCATCACCGCCAAAACTGTTCACCGTACCGGTTTCCGAACCGGTTATGGTCACGTCATCCACAATAACAGACCCGCCCGCAGCCAAACTCGCCATTGAATTTACAGGGGCAGTCGACAAGACGCCGTCAAAAGCCGTAATGGCCAGAGCTTTGGTTTCAATCGGGCCTTCGGATATTTCAAGGTCCCAATCTCCGCCAAGGGCAGTTGCCCCCGTCAGGTCATCAGAGGCGGCAATGTCTGCGCCTGTCGCGGCAGCCAGCGCATTAACCGCGCTTGCGTCTTGACCAAAATCACAGCCGTAAATCAGAATATCCGCATCCCCGGAAAGCGCCGCTTTTATGGTTGCCATATCGCCGGCATATTGCCCTGAAACGGACTCGGCGGTCAGAACAGTATTGCCCAGATTGAGCACGCCGGCATCTCCGTGAGATAAAATGTGCACAGACTCAATCCCTGAGCGGCCATCAAGCGCGCTTGCGATTTGCGTCATGCCATCACGGCCGGCGTCAATCAGAATGACCTCAAATCCGGCGTCAATGCCGGACACAAGGCTTTGGTAGTTTTCGACGCCCGTATCCACAAAGATAATCGTATTGTCTGTCTCAGATGTGGGGGCCACAGCCGGCAAAGCTTGCGCCTCTGCCGGTATATCTGCCACATCAAAAATAACGCCGTTATAAGCCAGAGTTGACGTCTCTGATTGCGTCATGGGCGCCGGCGTGAACAGGGCCTCCGCCGCTTCGCTCGCATCGAACTGCGTCATCGCGTCGACGGCACCTTCCGCGCCGGTGATTACCCCGGCCCCGTCAAGCAAGACGCGTGGTTCAAGCGCCATAAAGCCCGGCGATTTACGCGCAGGTTTATTGGTTTTTTTATCGGATTTCGGGCGTGAGTTCGGCGTGATTTTTGACATGACAGGTGTCCCTTGGATTATGGGCCGTTTAAGCGGCGAAAGTATGTGCCGGTTATGCGGCGGGTCAGTTTTGTAAATGTCCCGGGGAGCCAAGTTGGGCCGCGCGTTATGCGGTCGTCCTAAACGACCAACGCACAGCGCAACTTGGCTTTGGGAAAGATATTCAGATTATGGACTTGGCGTTGATGACGGCGCCGGAGTGAGCGCAGTGGTTCTCGGTGTCCATGACAAGTCGATTTCGGTAGGATTTTTCACCCTTAAACTCGCCATTTGCATGCCAGGATTACGACTGCGTTCCGTCCAAAGCACTTTGAGCGATTGCGCAATCGTGCTGACAGATTCTGTGCCGTCAATATCGGCGGCATACGGGTCGTAACCCAACGCCGTATAGATTTTAGCGGACGCTTCCTGCAAGTCTGCGTGAATGGAATCGCGGCGCGCTTCGGACAGGATCGTGTTCATTTTTTCACGAACTTGCGTTTGAAGACTGACAGCAGATGTTTGGCGCTGCGCGTCAACTTGGGCCATAATATCAGACTGCACCATCGCGCCTTGGGACGCGGTGTCATATTCCGATGTCAGGAACATATATCGGGCGCGGGCCACATTAACCTGAGTCATCACAGCCATAGCGGTTGCGAGCGCTTTTTCACGCTCAAGGCGGGTTTGGCCCGCCGCGCGGGCCTTGCGGTCGCCCATTGAGAACACATTCATAAGGTTCCAGCCGGCTTTCGCGCCAATGCCCGCCCAATCACTATTGTATAAAAAGTCATTAGAGTTGGTATTCACGCCCGCAAAAACTTGGACGCCGGGCAAGCTTTCCAATACGGCTTTTTTCATTTCCTGCTCGCCGATTTCAATCAAATAGGCTGACTCTCGCACTTCCGGACGATTGCGCATAGCCGTTCCGACCATGTCATCCAAACTGAGCGCAAGGCGGCGAATAGATTGATTATGAGACGGAACAGAGAGAGAGAATTCCTGCCCCGCCGGAATGTTCATCAGGCCGCCCAGCTCTAATTTTGCAAGGCTAAGCTCGCGCTGCATTTTTTGCGCTTGGGCCGTAATGTCGTTTAATTCGCGTTGATAAGACAGCGCCGGCATGGGCGCCGTGCGGCGCGCCGAATAAAGGGCGCGAGAATTGTCAAAAGCGCTGCGCACTTCGGTCTCAAGCGAGCCAAGACGCGCGGATAAACGCTGGGCGGACGCCGCGCGCCAATAGGCCCGATGGACGTCTTCCATAATATCTATAATGGCTTTACGGCGGCGCTCTTCGATAACCATAGCTTCGTTACCAAGCTGTTGGGCGCGCACATAGGACAGGCCGAAATCCAGAACATTCCAGCTTGCAGTCAAATCAGCGTCCAGAACATTTTTCTCTGTGGAAGTTGACGGCTCGAGAGATTGACGTCCGCTGATGAGCGAGCGGGAGGACGAACCGTTTTCATTATTGCGTGAATAATAACCGGCATTGGCGACTAATTGCGGTAGCAGGTCATGACGCGAGAGATCAAAATCTCGCTGTGCCAAATCAGATTCCATCATGGCAACGCGGTGATCAAGATTATATTTCAGCGCCCGAGCCATAGCCTCATAAAGATCAATCGTACCGGAAATCGGCTCTTGGCCCGCAGCAACATCCGTCATAACGGACTGCGCATGTGCGCGCGTTTCCATGTCAGACATAGGGGTCGGAGCGCTGACGCACCCCGTCAACACAAGCGCAGCCGCGCCCATCATTAAGTAATTTCGCATTGTTTTACCTCTCAACGCAGTCGGTCCTGCAAAGGCACAACGCCAATGCAACTTGAGATTGCTTTATCTCCATAGTTGTAAAATAATTGTTAAAAACTGTTATTTTTTCTAAAATACCCCTATAACGGGAATCAAAGAAAACCCCCGGAATACGGACATAATCGGGGTATTTGGCAATTTATTGTATTAAAAAGTCAATTCAGATTCAGAACAAGAGCACAAAATACACGTAAAACGATATTCCCTTAAGCTCCGCTTAACCCTTTTCACTCTTTATGCGTGTATTGACGCGCAAGGTTGATTGCCGGCGCTGCACATCAGAAAGGACGCGACATGATCACTTCTCAGGATTTTTCCGCACTTGCCCTGGCAATTATTTTAATCGGAAGTTTGGCCCCAAGCGCCCGGTCTGAACCGGCCGCCAAAGCAGATTACAGCGCCTTTGTGTACGCTGCGGATCAGCTCGCCCCGCCCCCGGGCAGCGACGCGCAGTCCGGACAGGTCACAAGCTTGACGACAGACGCAACCGGCTTTGAAGCGCGCGGCGTTTTGCGCGCAGCCCAGACTTCAGAGATTGGGGCGAGCATGTCAGGCAAGCTGATTAAAGTCCCCTACAAACCCGGCCAGTCCTTTAACAAAGGCGCACTCTTAGCTCAATTTGATTGCAATCGGCAGCGCGCAGAGGCTGACGCCATTGATCACGCCCTGACCGCTCTCTCAGTCAAGCATGACAATGTTAAAGAACTCGAAGCGCTGGGCGCGGCCGGCACGCTGGAAGTTTCAATGGCCGCCGCCGATGTTGATCGCGCGCAGGCCGATTTGCGGGTCGCCAAAGCGGCACTTAAATATTGCAGCGTCTATGCGCCTTACGCCGGCATGATAAAAGCCCGCCATGTGTCCGCCTATGATACGCCGCCGCCGGGCGCGCCGTTGTTTTCAATTATTCGCACCGGCGCTTTGGAAATCGACCTGATCACGCCGTCAGCATGGATGCGGTGGATGCGCCCCGGCGACACATTTGATTTTGAAATTGACGAGACAGGTAAAACCTATAGCGCAAAAATCATCCGCTTTGGGGCGGCCGTCGATCCGGTCAGCCAGACTCTGGACGTAACCGCAAAATTTACAAGCCGCGCGCCCGCCCTGCCCGGCATGAGCGGCGTCGCGCGCTTTAATCGCCAAGTCGCAAAGGCGCCGCAGCCATGAACGCGCCCGTCACTATCACGCCAATGACGCCCGGCAGGAAACCTGCGCGATCTTTGAAACCGCAATCCGGGAAAATTAATCTGCCAAAATCTAAACTTAAAAAACCAGAAGCCGCAAAGTCAGACAATGCCCCGGCAAGCCCGACGCCCCTGCAAATTTTATTAGCGCTTGAAAGCGAAGCTATGGCCTGCGCTGACCGCCTCGCGCTTAAACATGTGGCGGTTAATAAAGCGCGCGCCCTGATTGATTGCGGGCACATCTTTTTCCTGACCCGGAGCGGGCAGGCGTTTAAAATCGAAGCCGTGTCCAGCCAAGCGACGGTCGAGAAAAATGCGCCGATGATGCAATGGTTGACCCGGCAAATGAAATATATGGCCAAAGCCGGACCTTTGTCGGCCCCGCTTGGTTTTGCCCTTGATCCGCTGGACGGCGATATAGATTATCCGTTTCCGCACGCTTTTTACGCGCCGTTTTCTCCGGATCCGAAAACAGGCGGGCTTTTATACACCCGCTCAGAACCATGGAAAGAAGACGCGCAGCAAATCCCGGCGCGCCTTGCGCAGGTTTACGGTCTGCAGTGGACGGCGCTGGGCGCGAAGAAACGCGCCCGTCTGACGCCGAAAAAACGCCTGTGGCTGAGCGCAGTTGCGCTGATAACGGCCATTGCGCTGTGCGTGCCGGTGCCCATCAGCACATTGGCTCCGGCGCAGATTGTGGCCGCCGATCCGTTCTTAATTACCCCGGCGCTGGACGGCGTTATAAAGACAATTCACGTCGATCCCAATGTCATAGTGTCCCAAGGAGACACGCTGATTACGCTGGAAAATACCGACCTTAAAAACGAACTTTCTGTTGCCAGTGAAGAGCACAGCGTCGCCACGGCGCGCCTGCGCAAAGCCTCCCTGTCCGCCTTTGTCGATGCCCAAACCAAACGCGAAATCGCCGTCGCCCGCGCCGAGCAGTCCCTTGCGCAGACCCGCATGGATTACGCGGCCAAACGGCTGGATAAAACGATTATCACCGCGCCAAAGTCCGGACTGCTTCTTTACTCTGATCCCAAAGATTGGACCGGGCGTCCCGTCGCAACGGGAGAGCGCATTATGGAAATTGCAGACCCGGCGGCGGTACTTCTGCGCCTCGAAGCGCCTTTAGTCGACAGCGCTGCCCTGACGCAAAATGCCGATGTGCGCCTGTTTTTAGACAGCGACCCATTGCGCGGTCATGACGGAACGCTGCTGCGCTCTGCTTATTACGCGCAGCCCCAGGCGGGCGGCGAGCTGGCCTATGAAGCCTATGCAAATTTAGACGCCTTGCCCCCCGGCGCGCGGATCGGCGCACGCGGCGTAGCCAAAATTTACGGCCCGAAAGCCCCGCTTGGTTATTGGCTCGCACGCCGCCCGATATCGGCGGCGCGCCAATTTCTCGGCCTATAGCCATGACCACGCCTGCGGCGATATCGCCCAAAGACAACCCGCTGCTGCCTGCCTTGCGGCCTGAGCTGAGGCTTCTGCCCGGCGAAACCTTGCCGGACGGCGCGCCGAGCCGGCTGTTATTTGATCCGGTGCGCAATACTTATCACCGACTGGAGCAGGCCGCATATGAGCGCCTGTCAAAATGGAGCGCTATCCCGGTCGATGACTATTTAAAAATCATCAACGCCCACGCCTCGGAACCCACAGATGAAGAGGACGTCAAAGAGCTGGCGTCATTTCTCTACGCGCAAAATTTGGTCATCCACCCGCCCGGCGGCAATACAGAGCAATTTGCCGGCCGCGAATTTGCCGCTACGCCGCCCCTGTCTCATACGCTTATTCATAAATATCTGTTTTTTAGAATCCCCCTCGTGCGGCCGGACCGATTTTTAAAAGCGGCCTATCCGTTTGTGTCATGGATGTTTACGCGGGTTTGGCTTTGGGCTGTCATAACCTTGGGCGCGGCAGGGATTGTTTTCACAATCCGCCAATGGGAAGCGTTTGTTTCAACATTTTTACATTTTTTAACGTTTGAAGGGCTGATTTATTATGGCCTGACGCTGGCCGGACTTAAAGTTTTCCACGAACTGGGCCACGCCTTTACGGCCCGCCATTTCGGCAGCAAAGTTCCTGTTATGGGGCTGGCATTTTTGGTCATGTTTCCGATTTTATATACTGACACGACCAATGCGTGGGAGTTGACAGACCGTAAAAAGCGCGTCCTGATCGACGCTGCGGGCATGCTCACAGAATTGATGATTGCGTGCCTGGCGATATTTGCATGGAGTTTTTTGCCGGATGGCCCTTTGCGCAGCGCCGCCTTTTTCGCCGCCACAACAAGCTGGGTTTTTTCCCTGCTGGTAAATCTCAATCCGATGATGCGGTTTGACGGTTATTATATTTTGACCGATTTGTTTCGCACGCCGAACCTGCAAAAAACCGGATTTGAATATGGCCGTTGGGTCATGCGCGAGCGCCTGTTCGGCCTTGGCGCGCCGCGTCCGGATATTCGCGCCGGCCTGTCCCCGACCGCTCTGCTGACCTATGCGTGGTGCACATGGGTTTACCGATTTTTCCTGTTTATCGGGATCGCCATTCTGGTTCATGCGGTTTTTCCGCGCGCCATAGGCATTGTTTTATTTGTTGTTGAGATCGGGTTTTTCATCGTGAAACCGATTCTAAAAGAACTGAACTTTTGGTGGAGTGAGCGCATGACAATTTTAAAAAGCCCGCGCGGGCGTATGACATTAATGTTTACCGGCATGGCTTTGGCCGGCGCGCTTATCCCTTGGCAAAGCCGGGTGCACGCGCCGGCGATTATGCGCCCCGCCCTGCAAACGGAAATCTTTCCGCAGGCGCCGGCGCGTCTTGTGTCCTTGCGGGTTGATAACGGGCAGAGCGTCAGTGAAGGCGAGATTATTGCCGTGCTGCGCTCGGAATATTTAGAGCAGGAAACAACCCTGACGCAGCAGGCTTTGGCGCTCACCCGCGCGCAGCTTTCCCGGCGGGTTTCCGATGCCATTGACCGGTCGTCCGGCGCGGTTTTATTGCAGGCCGAAAAGCGCGACATGGCAAAACTGTCCGGCCTTGCTGCCGCCCGGCAGGCTTTGGTTATTCGCGCGCCCCATGACGGGGTTGTCTCTGATTTGCCGGCCGATTTGCATATTGGCCGATATGTCCGTGTCAGCGATCGTATTGCCCGCATCAGCGCGCCGGGCCGAACCGAGGTCATCGCATTTCCCAAAGAGCATGACGCGGTGCGTTTGGCCGATACATCAACGCTTACATTTATCCCGGACGACCTTATGCGCGTTAAAATCAGCGCGGCCATTACGGGTCTCTCACCGGCGTCAGAGCCTTATTTGAAAGAAGATGTTCTATCCGGCCAATATAGAGGGCCGGTTGCCGTGACCCCGGATGATGACGGCAATGCCGTTCCGACCACGGCAATTTTTCGGATTAATGCCAATACCGGCATTGCCGAACCTGACCTGCGTGCCGTGCGCGGCGTGGCGATTATGAAAGGCGCGCGTCAAAGCCCGGCCGGCGTCTTTTTTCGCCGCGTCGGACAGGTGTTAATTCGCGAGACTGATTTCTGATTGGACAAACCGGAGCGGCGCGCTATCACGCGATATGAGCGAGCATTATAAATTAGGGGTTTGTTATTACCCCGAGCATTGGCCCGAAGATAAATGGGCCGGTGACGCCGCAGACATGTCGGCGCGCGGGATTGAATATGTGCGCATTGGCGAGTTTGCATGGAGCCGCATTGAGCCGTCACGGGGGCAGTTTAATTGGGAATGGCTTGACCGCGCCGTTCATACCCTCGCCGCGGCCGGGCTTTTAATTATTATGGGCACGCCGACGGCAACGCCTCCCAAATGGCTGATGGATGAGTATACCGATAAGGCCGACAACATCATCGCCATTAATAAAGACGGCAGGCCGCGCAAGTTCGGATCGCGGCGGCACTATTGTTTCTCATCGCAAAGCTACGCCGCCGAGGCGGCGCGCATCACAGAGTTAATGGCAGAACGCTACGGCAATCACCCCTGCCTTTACGCGTGGCAAACCGATAATGAATATGGATGTCACGACACGACCCGGTCTTGGTCGCCTATGGCGCAGGCCGCATTTCGGGATTGGCTGAAAGACAAATACAAAACCATAGGGACGCTGAACGCAGCATGGGGCACAGTATTCTGGTCGATGGAGTTTAATGATTTTGAGCAAATTGACTTGCCCAACCTGACCGTCACTGAGCCTAATCCGAGCCATGTTTTGGATTTCTGCCGGTTCAGTTCCGATCAGGTCATTCGGTTCAATGCGATGAAATGCGATATTATTCGCAAGCACTCATCCGCGCCGATCAGCCATAATTTTATGGGCTATTACGGGGAGTTTGATCATTTCAAATTATCTGAAGATTTGGATATTGCGACATGGGACAGCTACCCGCTCGGTTTTTTGGACCTTGCGCCGGTTTCGGAAACCGTAAAGCAAGATTTCATGCGCCAAGGCCATCCGGATTTTGCCGGCTTTCATCACGATCTCTATCGGGGCTGTAAATCCCGGTGGTGGGTCATGGAGCAGCAGCCGGGGCCGGTAAACTGGGCAGGCCATAACCCTGCGCCCCTGCCCGGCATGGTGCGCACATGGAGCCTTGAAGCGTTTGCGCACGGGGCGCAGGGGGTCAGCTTTTTTCGATACCGCCAAGCGCCCTTTGCTCAAGAGCAATTTCACGCCGGACTGAAACGCGTTGATGACAGCGCCTCCCAAGGCGGCATTGAAGCGGCGCTGCTTGGCGAGGACGTGGGCAATGTGCCGGACGCGCAGACAGCGCAAAGCCGGGTCGCTTTAGTGTTTTCCTATGAAGCGCTGTGGATGAGCGAAATTCAGCCCCAAGGTAAAGCGCGCAATTTTTGGCAGCGCGCGACCGATTGGTACGGCGCGGCGCGCAGGTTTGGTTTGAATGTGGATATCGTCAGCCAAGACGCCGATTTCTCCGGCTATGACGTGGTGCTTGTTCCGGACCTGCCGATTATCAGCGACGCTTTCATTGCGCGCATGAAAGCCTCAGACGCGCAATTTATATTCGGCCCGGGCTGCGGCGGGAAGACGCAAGATTTTCATATTCCGGACGTCCTTGCGCCCGGAAATTTACAAGACGTACTGGCGCTTAAAGTCAGTCATACCGAAACATTGCGCGCCGGTATCAAGACGCCGGGCGGCGGCGGCATATGGCTTGACCATGTTGAGACGGATTTGCCCGCGCAGTTTGATGGGACGTTGTTTTCAGACGGCCCGGTGCATTATTGGACGACCGTGCCGAGCGCGGAAAATTTAGGCACACAATTGCGCGAGATATGCACGTTTAAAAATATTGAAATCTTTGACCTGCCCAAAGGCCTTCGCCTTCGCCGGCGCGGTAATTTGGTATTTACGTTTAATTATAATGCCTATGCTGTGACGTTGCCGATTGCCGTGACGCAGTCTGCCAAATTTATCTTAGGCGGCGCGCAGCTTGCGGGCGGAGAGAGCGCGGTCTGGCAAAAAGGCTAGCCGGCAAGAACAGCGTCAACGGCGAGCTCCGCTGCGCCGGCCGACAGCGTCCATCCCATATGACCGTGGCCGGTATTGGCAAAAATTCCCGGCGCAATTTTACCGATAACCGGGCCGCAATCGCTCATAGGGCGCTGCGCTGTCCAATCAGATTTCCGAGCGGCTTGGATGTCCTCGGACAATCCCGGCAACAAAGCGCAGGCATAGGCCTCAAGCCGGTCATAAAGGCAATCATCCGGATCAATATCTGCGCCGCCGCTGACCCGCAAATGATCCCCTAAAGGCGTCACGGATATATGCGCGGTATCATCCATAATCGCCATATTCGGCAGACGGCCTGCAGAAATATCAAAGGTCCGCGAATAACCGCGCACAGGCGTAACGCTCAGATGATTTTTAAAGACCGAATTGCCGGCGCCGGCGCACAACACAACACTGTCTGCATGCCATAAACTGCCGTCTTTAAGCGTGACGCCGCCGGGCTGAATATCTGCGACATGCGCATTGACGTGAATAGTCGCGCCGGCGACGTTGAGGCGCTTAATTAAGGCCGCACAATAAAGCCGGGGCGGGCCGGTATGATCATCCGGAAATATAACCCCGCCCGCAATCGACAGCGCGGCGCCGGCAATCGGCAAACGCGCGCGAATTTCGCCGGATGTTAAAACCTCGGCGCGCAGGCCTTCCTGAAATAAGGGCGTCAGATTTTGCATATCCGCGTCCATAGCTGCGCGGCTTTGGTAAAGCTTTGCGCAGCCGGATTTGCGGTGGCGGGCAGCTATTCCAAACGCGTCCATATTGGCGCGCAGCATTTCGGAAGACCGCGCAGCCAAACGGTAAGTCTTGCGCGCAATCAAATCGGCATTGTCGCAATTGGCCTCAAGCCACGGCGTGGCTTGGGACGGATGTACCATAGAGCCGTTCGCCCAGCTGGCCCCATGCCCCGCCGCAGGGCCGGTCTCCAGCACGATCACGGAAAGCCCCGGCCGGCGACTCAGTAGAGCATAGGCCGTTGACAGGCCCGCAATACCCGCGCCGACGATAATGATATCCGCTTTACTCATGGCGCGGATTTAGGCGAAAATGCCCGCAGAGGCCAGAGCCGTTATCACCGCACGTATATGCAAAAAGTTTTATATGACAGCCTCGACTTTCTTGATTACCGTGGCGAAAATTGGGCGGAGACAGAAATGAAACAATCACGAAACGCATCCTACGCAGCGGCGATCTTTATCACGGCCGCAATAGCGCTCAGCGGCTGCGGAGACAAAATCAAGGAAACGCCAAGTGTCACTGTCAACTCGCCCCAAGGCCCGGTGCAGGGCGTGACGACCGATAATCCCGCCATTACAAATTTCAAAGGCATTCCGTTTGCCGCGCCGCCGGTGGGCGATCTGCGCTGGCGCGCGCCTATGCCTGCGCCGACATGGACTGAGACACGCCTCGCCGATACGTTCGCGCCCATGTGCCGCCAAGCCGCCGGAACAGATGGCGGGTTTGTGGACCGCATTATTGACGGGCACGGATTGGGGGCGGTGAAAACCGCTTTGGTAAAAAGCGTCGTTGCCGGCTACCCCGATGCCAAACAATCGGAAGATTGCCTTGGCCTGAATATTCGCAGCGGAAACCTAAATCCTGACGGCAGTCCGGCGTCTGATGCGCAGCCGGTTATGGTTTGGATACACGGCGGCGGGCATCAATTTGGCTCCGGCGATTTTTCAACCTATCAACATAACAGCCTTGCGGAAAAAGGCGTTGTTCTTGTCACAATTAATTACCGCCTTGGCGCCTTTGGATATATGGCGCACCCTGCCCTGTCTGCTGATGACCCGCGCGGCGTCTCCGGAAATTACGGATTGCTCGATCAAATTGCGGCGCTGAAATGGGTGAAAACCAATATTGCGAGTTATGGCGGCGACCCCGATAATGTCACCATATTCGGCGAGAGCGCGGGCGCGTGGTCCGTAACGGAATTAATGGCATCCCCTAAAGCGGCCGGGCTCTTCCACAAAGCCATCGGGCAGAGCGGCGCGTCTACCTATCACCTTGGCGATTTGCGCGGCAATGCCACGGATTGGCCAAGCGGTCACGGCACAGGAGAGGCGGTGGTCAAAGCTCTGGGCCTGCCGGAAAATATCACAGCCGCCCAGCTTCGCGCTTTGGGTGCTGATAGCATTTTAAATGTCGTGAGCGACAGCAAAGACTTATCGGACGGTATGCATCCGGTGCGTGACGGTTACGTTTTGCCCCAAAATGTCGGTATTGCCTTTCGCGACGGCACCATCAACGCCGTGCCAACAATCTTTGGCTATAATGAAAATGAAGGCACATTGTTTTTTGACGATGACCCGCAGCCTTCCGTTTGGGTTGACGATTTTCCGCGCTCCGGGAAAGACGCGCAAATCGCGTCCCTCACGCCGGCTTACGGGCCGGATAATGCGGCACTTTTGGTCGACAGGTTTAAACTTGATAATCCGCAAGAATTTCGGGCCGGCGGTACGGACATGATGGGCGATGATATATTCGGCGTGAATGTTCGCTTTGCTGCCCGCAAGGCCGCCAAAGCCGGGCAGACCTCTTGGCTTTATACATTCTCCCGCGTGCCGCCGAGCAAAAACCAAACCCTGGGCGCGTTCCACGCCGCAGAGATTCCGTTTGTCTTTGGCAGTCACGAGCCAATTTTAGGCGTCTCAGATGAGGACGAAGTTCTGACGGAGTTGATGCAGACCTATTGGACAAATTTTGCCAAAACCGGAAATCCGAATGCCGACGGCGTTGATGTTTGGGACGATCAAAGCAGCGGCGTTTGGATGGAATTTGCCGGCAATGCAGGCCGCATGACAGGCCCGATTGATAATTATAACGCGCAAATCTTAGATGCGCTGGAGCCGGGTTTAATGTCCCATTTGGATGAAATTACGCCGGCCGCACAAAGGCCGGTGCCGCAGGGCGCGCAGCCTTAAGAAAGCGCTTCGTTTGGCCTTGCCATGACACCAAAGCTGCGTATTGTCAAAGCTCACCTAAAAGGAAATATAATGAAAAAATTTATGACTTTGGCCGTGATCGCCACACTCGCAATTGGCGTGGTTGGCGTCAAAGATACCACCAATGTGCCGGTGTCGGAGATGACGCAAGAGCAGCTTTCAAATATGATTATCGGCTCTTGGGTGATGGACGATGTAACGCTGCAAGAGGGCGGGATTGACATGAAAATGTACGACGGAACCGCGCAGTATAATTCAGACGGCACAAGTTCAGGCACTGCCAAAATGTCGATTGAAGTTGAAGAAATGCCGGCTGATATGCGCGGTTTTCAAATTTCCGGAACTTCAAATTGGATCATTGAAGGTCAGAATTTACGCGAGACAATGTTTGACATGTCAGTAACGCCATTGGTTAAATCAGAAGGGTCGAAACAAATGGCGGCTGCGATGCAAGGCCAAATGCAGGCGGCTCCTGTAACGGTTTCGAAAATTTTATCTGTGTCGAAGAAAACTTTAGTTTTGCAGCCGGAAGGCCGGACCCTCACTTATACCAGGAAATAAGTCTTCTCCGGGTGGACGCGGCGGGCAGAGGTAAACTCGCCTGTCCGTTTTTCGCGCGCGCTGTAATAAATCAGGCCGTCGTTACTATCATCAGTTTTTGGGGCCCCGGCCCTTGAACCCGCGTAATATCGCCGGCCGCTTCCATTTCAAGCTTTACGGTCATCATGTGCCAGCCAAGCGAGCCGATTTTTGCTAAAATTTCCGGCGAAAGCTGCGCGCGCAGCGCCGGCTTTAAATCCTTCAGTAAAACACCCTGCTCGCCCGCATCTGACAGAATGTCCAAAATGCCCGCGCGCACGGCCTCATATTTCCACGTCGGAATACGGGTTCCTGCCTTTGCCGGCTGCGGGTTTCGGCACAATGTTTTTGGCTCCGTCATCGTTAAGTTTCATAAAATATAGCCGTGAGCCCGTCAAATATACCCGGCCGGACGGGATGACATTATCGTCCGGCGTCCCTACATAACGTCAATGCAACCATCCGATACAGATCACGCCCCGCGCCCCGAAGAAAAGCTGTCTTATCAGCTTAAAAGCTTTGCGCGGCTTTGGCCTTATGTTTGGCCCAAAGACAAGCCGGGGTTTAAGGTTCGGACGGTGATTGCAATTATCTTCACCCTCGCCGGGCAGTTTTTACTTGTCGGCGCGCCGTTTTTACTCGGCCGCGCGCAGGATTTGGTCACGACGGCTTTGGGCCAAAGGCTCAGTTTTTCAAGCATCGCTGTCGCCGCCATGTTTTTAATCGGCGGTTATGGCGGGCTGAAATTTTTAAATGTGTTAATCAGTGAGGCGCGCGAATATTTATTCACCCCCGTCGGGCAATTTGCGCAGCGCAGCGCAGCTACCGCGACATTTGCGCATTTGCACGCATTGTCTTTGCGGTTTCATTTGGAAAAACGCACCGGCGGGCTGTCGCGGGTTATAGAACGCGGCATACGCTCTATTGATTTTCTGTTTCGCTTTATTCTGTTTCGGATCGGCCCGACATTCCTGCAACTCGGCATCGCCGGCATTGCGTTTTGGGCGGTCTATGATTGGCGGTTTGCGGCCATCGCTGTGTCTGTAGTTGTGCTCTATGTTTGGTTCACCGTTGTCACAACGGAATGGCGTCTCGCCTTTCGTCGCGACATGAATAAGCAAGACACAGAAGCCGCCGCCAAAGCCGTGGACAGCCTTTTAAATTATGAAACTGTGAAATATTTCGGCGCGGAGACATTTGAAACCGGGCGCTATGACGTCGCCATGGAAGGCTATCAAAAGGCCGCCATTAAATCGCGTACATCTCTGGCGACCGTCAATATCGGGCAAGCCTTTTTAATGCAGGGCGGAATCATTGCGATGCTCCTGCTGGCGACGGATCAAATCCTGAAAGGACAAATGAGCGCCGGGTCTTTAACGACGATCACTCTGGTCATGATGCAAATTTACGGACCACTGAACATCCTTGGATTTGCCTATCGCGAGATTAAACAAGCGCTGACGGATATGGAAAAAATGTTCGCACTTTTGGACATTACGCCTGAAGTTACTGACGCGCCGGGTGCGGGGGCGCTACACAATATTTCCGGCGAAATCGTTTTTGATAATGTCGATTTTCATTATGACGCCGACCGCCCGATATTACGCGGCGTCAGCTTCACCGTCGCGCCCGGACAAACCGTTGCCATTGTCGGCCCGACCGGCGCGGGTAAGTCCACCCTGTCGCGCATCCTGTTTCGCTTTTATGATATTGCCGCCGGCCATGTGACCATTGATGGGCATGATATCAGGGCCGTATCCCAAGGCAGCCTGCGCCGCGCCATTGGGATTGTGCCCCAAGACACCGTTCTGTTTAATGACACAATTGGCTATAATATCGGCTATGCCAAGCCGGGCGCGAGCCAAAGCGACATTGAAGACGCTGCGAAGGCCGCGCAGATACATGAATTTATTGAAAAACTTCCCTTGGGATATGAGACCAAAGTCGGCGAGCGGGGCTTAAAACTGTCCGGCGGTGAAAAACAGCGGGTCGCCATCGCCCGGACGCTTTTGAAAAACCCGGAAATTTTAATTTTAGACGAGGCCACATCGGCCCTCGACAGCGTAACAGAGCGGGATATTCAATCGGCGCTGGATGATATTTCCAAATCGCGCACGACCTTAGTCATCGCGCACAGGCTCTCTACGATTGTGAACGCAGATTTGATACTGGCTATGGAGGCCGGAAAAATTGTTCAAGCCGGAACACACGAGCAGCTGCTAAATTCCGGCGGGCTTTATGCGTCCCTGTGGAAGCAACAGCAAAGCGCGCAGGCTGACGCTTAGACTCCGGCGTCCGACATTTTTCGCAAAACTGTCTCCCAGCCGGCAATGCGGAACAGTTCCTGGTCAATGCCCAGTTCCAACGCGATAAGCTTGCCTTTTTGGTTCACCGTCAAATCTTTGCCGTCATAAAATCGTGACTTGATACGTTTAAATTCCGACAGTTTGGACTGATGCTGCTCAAGACGGACGCTGATTTGCTCGCGCATGGCTTTGGTATCCACCGTTTCCAGCGCGTATAATTTGACCAGAAGCTCGTCTTTAACTGAAGGCATACGCACCGGTTTCGACGACCATCCGGTCACAGCGGCCCTGCCTTTGTCCGTTATAGTGTGCACAATCCGGTTAGGTTTTCCGCTTTGGGATATTTCCTTGCTCTCTACCAGTTCGCGTTCGCGCAGCCGGCCAAGCTCGCGGTAAATCTGTTGATGAGATGCGCGCCAGAAAAAACCGATCGAGGCGTCGAAATATTTCGCCAGATCGTAACCGCTCATAGGCCGGTCTGTCAGGCAGACTAGAATTGCTTCGGCTAATGCCATTATTTTCCCCTTATCCCGTATCGGACTGTGTCCCGAAATGTTGCCCCCAACAGGGGTGACAATATGCAACAATGTGCATATAGTCATTCATAATAACAAACTACACAAGGGAAGCTCGCATGTCATTAAAAGGAAAAACTATCTTTATGTCCGGCGGAAGCCGCGGCATTGGTCTGGCGATTGCCCTGCGCGCGGCGCGTGAGGGCGCCAATGTGGCGATTGCCGCCAAAACCGCCGAGCCGCACCCCAAACTTCCGGGCACAATTTTTACCGCGGCAAAAGAAATCGAAGACGCCGGCGGTAATGCCCTGCCCGTCGTCTGTGATATTCGCGACGAAGCGAACGTTCAGGCCGCCGTGGACGCCACCGTCGCCAAATTTGGCGGCATTGATATTTGCGTCAATAATGCCAGTGCTATTGCCCTGACCCCGACGGCCCTGACGACCATGAAAAAATATGATTTGATGAATGGGGTAAACGCCCGCGGGACGTTTTTATTGTCAAAAATGTGTCAGCCGCATCTGAAAAACGCCGTCAATCCGCATATTATGAATATGGCGCCGCCGCTCGATATGCATCCCAAATGGTTCAAAAATCACACCGCCTATACAATGGCAAAGTATGGAATGAGCATGTGCACATTAGGCATGGCCGAAGAATTTCGCCCTATGGGTATTGCGGTTAACTCGCTCTGGCCCATGACCTCTATTGATACCGCCGCTGTGCGCAATGTTTTGGGCGGAGACGCCATGGCCAAAATCAGCCGCCTGCCGACAATTTTGGCCGATGCGGCACATATCATCCTGACCTCTGACAGCAAAACCTGCACCGGCAAATTCTACATTGACGAGCTTTTGCTGGCCGAGCACGGCATAACCGATATGGCGCAATACGCACAGCCCGGTTATGACGGTCCGTTAATGGCAGATTTCTTTGTGTCGCAAGATATACTCGATGCATCCGCCTCAGAGATTATGCAGCATCCAGGATATAAATAGTGCCGACACTTAATACCCTTGACCCGACGCCGGAGCAAATCGCGGCCTTTCTCGGCCATCCGAAAGCCGGTGAGCCTGACTATATGCTTAATCTTTTAAAGTTTAAGGATAAGGCTACGTATAAAGACAATCGCCCGGAAGCCTCGGAGAATTTGACCGGACGGGACGCTTACACCCGCTATGCCAAAGGCTTTGGCGCTATGCTCAAGGCCCGCAATATTGCGGGCGTGGAAACGGTGTTTGGCGGCGCTATAAAAGCGTTCTTAATCGGACAAGGCGAAGGGACCCGACAAAACAATCAGGAATGGGATGCCGTTGCTATTGTGCGCTACGCCAATGCGGCCGCCATGTTCGACGCCGTATCCAATGAGGATTACAAGGCCATCCACTATCACCGCCGCGCAGGCTTGGCCGGGCAACTCTTGATTGCCTGTGATGATGAAAAGGTCCTTTAGATGAAAAATGAAACCCTCTTGGTGAATAAAACTGACTTTGCTGATGTCACATACTATTCCGATGACGCCGGCGATTTGGCTGCGGGTCATGTCCGCGTTTCCGTCGGGCCCTGGGCGCTGACGGCCAATAATGTAACCTATATGGTGACCGGCGATCAGATCGGGTATTGGGGGTTTTTTGATCCCAAAGCTTACGGCATTGCACAGGAAAACGCCGGCCGCATGCCTGTCTGGGGATATGCCAAGGTCGAGCAATCAAATTGCGAGGGCATCACGGCCGGCCAAGAAATCTACGGATTTTTCCCCATTACCAAAACTTTCGATATGACACCCGGTAAAGTCAGCCCATTTGGGTTTACGGACACTGCCGAGCACCGCGCAAACCTTCCGTCGCTTTATAACGGCTATGTATTTACAGCCTCCGATCCCTCCTATGCAGCGCATC
>CALLXE010000066.1 GCA_938015875.1 uncultured Robiginitomaculum sp.
CACGCCGGCGTCCGGCAGGGCATTCAGCATGCGCTGAGACGTCGCCCGATCCGGATCCCCGCCCATAATATAGGCCACAAAACCGGATTGATTGGCGGCAGAAAGCCGGGCGAAGGTATTGGTGATACGTTGGGTCATGGCTTTTCAACTTGTTTTAACTTTGTGTTTAGTGCCCACTTATTAACGGCATAATGTGAGAATAAAGGTATGCAAAAAACAAAGCATATCAAAATAAAATCAAACGGCTCTGTAGCGTCATCCCATGTCCGATTGAAAAACTTTTCGCTGAATCCATATGATATAACCCAAGAATACATCGAGAATAAAGTTGAAAGAATTATTAGACCCAAAAATGGAGAGAAGGTTTTGAAGGATGTTTTTTTCGTACCAAACCTTTTAGCCGCGATTTCAGTTCCAAATCTTTTCATCATCAAATTGTTTAATACGACACCGAGTAGCACCAAGGCCGCGCAAACTAGAATATCTGCGAAAACAGATAGTGTTGCACCGTACATCATTTTAAAAATAACTCGATAAAAAATAAAGGAGATTACTCCCAAGATAATTGGCATTTTGCCTCACTCTCTTAACTCAATAAGCCTTCGTATTCTCGCCGTCCGTCCCGGCGCTTATATCCTCTCCCAAAGCCTCGGCAATCTGGAAGACGTCTTTATCACCGCGACCACACATATTCATAATAATCAGGCCGTCTTTACCCAGTTCTTTGGCCAGATCGATGGTGCGGGGAATAGCGTGGCTTGGCTCCAGCGCCGGTAAAATGCCTTCGAGTTTTGAGCAGAGCTGAAACGCGTCCAGCGCTTCGGTATCGGTGGCGCTGACATATTCCGCGCGGCCAATGTCGTGCAGGTAAGCATGCTCCGGTCCGATGCCGGGATAGTCGAGGCCGGCGGAAATAGAATGCGCGTCTTTAATCTGGCCGTCTTCGTCTTGCAGTAAATATGTGCGATTGCCATGCAGCACGCCGGGGGTTCCGCCGGTCAGGCTGGCGGCATGGAGGCCGGATTTGACGCCGCGCCCGGCCGCTTCCACGCCGATTAAGCGAACGGACCGGTCATCGACAAAATCATGGAAAAGACCCATGGCATTTGATCCGCCGCCAATGCAGGCAACCAAAGCGTCCGGCAGGCGGCCTTCGCGCTCAAGCATTTGCGCCTTGGCTTCGCGGCCGATTATGGCTTGGAAATCACGCACCATTGCCGGGTAAGGATGCGGGCCGGCGACGGTGCCGATACAGTAAAATGTATCAGCGACATTGGTGACCCAATCGCGCAAAGCTTCGTTCATGGCGTCTTTGAGGGTAGCCGTGCCGGAATGCACAGCGCGCACTTCGGCGCCAAGGAGGCGCATGCGAAACACATTGGGTTTCTGACGCACAATATCCGTCGCGCCCATAAAGACAATACATTCCAGCCCAAAGCGCGCGGCAACTGTGGCCGTAGCAACCCCGTGCTGCCCTGCGCCGGTTTCCGCGATAATGCGTTTTTTGCCCATGCGTTTGGCGAGCAAAATTTGGCCCATGCAATTATTAATCTTATGCGCGCCGGTATGGTTGAGCTCGTCACGTTTAAAATAAATCTTGGCACTGTTGCCGCCGTTTTGCGCGCGCACATAATCGGTCAGGCGCTCTGCATAATAAAGCGGGCTGGGCCGACCGACATAATGGGTGAAAAAATCATCCAGCTCAGCCTGAAAGCTCGGGTCCGCCTTAGCTTCTTCATAAGCCTTCTCAAGCTCAAGGATGGGCGGCATCAACGTCTCGGCGACATAACGCCCGCCGAAATCCCCGAACCGTCCGTTCTCGTCCGGCGTTTTAATATTGTCGTGTTTAGCCATGAACTGCTTTCATCAATGCTGTGATCTTACCCGCGTCTTTAACGCCTTTGGCCCGCTCTATACCGGAGGACACATCCAGACCGAAAGCCTTACTTTGAGCTATGGCCCGCGCTGCATTGTCCGGGGTAATACCGCCCGCAAGCAAGTAGCGTTCTGCGCCTTTGGGGATGTGTTTTAAAATGTCCCAATCAAAGGACAGGCCGTGTCCGCCGCGCTGCGCCTCTTGACCTTCAGGGCCCTTCGGCGCTTTAGCGTCAAAAATAAAGAAATCGGCTATGCCGGCAAAATCCGCAGCGGCGTTAAGATCGTCTGCGCTTGCTATCGGCAAAGCGCGGATAATCGGAATGCCATAGCGCGCCTTTATTTGCGCGGCCCGCTGCGGGCTTTCATCACCGTGAAGCTGTATAAAATCCGGCTGCATGGTTTCGGCAATGTTTTTAAGCGCCTTATCATCGGCGTTTACGGTCACCGCCACCCGCGAAACTATGCCTTTGGCCGGCAAGGACAGTTCCGCGGCCTGCGCCACAGTCAACATACGCGGGCTTTTTGCCTCGACGATAAAGCCCATATAATCAGCCCCTGCGCCAATGGCGAGTTCCACATCTTCGGGCCGGGTCAGGCCGCATATTTTCACGCTGGATATCATTACCGAGCCTTAGACCGTTTTAGACGCTTTGGGAATTGTCTCTTTTATTGCCGGCGCAAATAACGCAATGTCTCAAAGAATATTTGAGAGATCCCGATATGTTTAAAACTTGGCAAAGCGTCACCCTTTGGAAACGCGTTATCCTGGCTCTGATCGCCGGAATGCTGGTGGGTTTGGTTTTGCATTACGCCGGCGGGCCGGCCGCGCAGGATTTTGTCACCCGGTTTGTTAAACCGTTTGGGGACGCCTTTGTGCGCCTGATTAAAATGCTCGTTATTCCGTTAATCGCGACGACGTTAGTGGCCGGCGTTGTGGCTATAGGAAAGCCGTCCAAGCTGGGCACAATCGGGCTTCGGGCTGTGCTGTTATATATGGGCACGACATTATTTGCCGTATGTTTGGGCATGGCGTCGGGCAGCCTTTTTCGTCCGGGGGCAGGCATTGGCGAGTTGTCAGTCTCTGACGCGGCCATGGCCGGGGCGCAGGGCAAATTATCGGCCGGCGCGGCCGCCAATAGCGGCATTGCCGATAAGCTGCTCAATATCATCCCGACCAATCCGCTGGCCGCTCTGGTTGAGGGCGACGTATTAGCCGTTATCTTTTTCTCCATATTGGTCGGCGTTGGCATAATGATGGTCGGCGAGCGGGCCAAACCGCTGCGTGATTTCTTTGACGCGAGCGCCGAAGTTGTGATGAAAATCACGATGTGGGTCATGGAGCTCGCGCCTTACGGCGTCTTTGCGCTTATGGTCTGGATTATAACGGAGCAAGGGCTGACGATATTGTCGAATATGGGCATGCTTGCCGTGGCCTTATATGTGGCCTGCTTTATTCAAATTATGCTGGTGTATGGCGGCATACTTGTAAAAGGTATTTTACGCCTTCCGGCCGGCCGTTTTTTTTATGGAATCGCAGATGCCCTCGGCGTGGCCTATTCCACCAGCTCTTCCAATGCGACACTGCCTGTGACCATCTCCTGCGCGGAGAATAATCTGGGCGTGGACAAGGCCGTTGCCGGCTCGGTTCTTCCGCTTGGGGCAACCATTAATATGGACGGCACAGCCATATATCTTGGCATCATTGCCATGTTTTCCGCTCAGGCTTTCGGTATAGATTTGACCCTTGGCAATTATGCGATGATAGCAATGATGGCGACGCTGACATCAATCGGAACTGCGGGCATTCCATCGGCCAGCCTGTTTTTAGCCGCTGCCGTTTTGTCGACATTCGGCGTCACCGATGCCCAAACGACATTGATCGTCGCCTTCATCCTGCCTTTTGATCGCTTGCTCGACATGATGCGCACCGTAACCAATGTCTCCGGAGACGTGGCGGTTGCCTGCGCCGTGGCGAAATGGGAAGGGGAGCTGGACGAAGATGTTTTCCGCGCCAAGCCGGTTATTTAATCGCGAGCGCCCGGGCAATTTGATTGGACCCGTCCGCTGATTGCGCTTGATACTTTTATTGTTGCCATTTTTCTCGCGGAAATTACAGCGAAACTATACGCGGGCGGCCTGTCGTTTTTTCACTCCGGCCGGATCGTCTTTGATTTTTCCGTCATCGGCACGCGCATATCCGGGCATATTGCGCCGGAGCTTTTCGAACCTTGCACGACAGTGTATTTACGATGTTTACGGTGCTCACCCTTGAAGGCCGGCCGGATATCGCCACGCAAGTCATACCGCAGGCGCCCTTTGCCCGGCTGTTCTTTGTCTCCTATATCGCGATCAACAGTTTCACAGTTTTAAACCTGATGATCGCCGTCATCATCGGCGCGATGCAAAAAGAATATGATGACAATGCCGAGGAGGAACGCGAAGATATTACCGAAGAACTCGCGGCCTTGCGCGAGCAGTCGGAATTATTGACCGCTAAGAAATAACGACTCGACTTAGGATAATGTTCCCATTATGTTCTCATCTTAATCAGGAGAGAATGTGTGCAAGCCGTCAGCGAAATAGAGTGCCTTTATATTGATTTTGACGCCTTCTTTGCGAGCGTGGAAAAGCAGCTGCGTCCGGAAATCAGAAACCTGCCGGTCGGCGTCACCGCTTTGGATTCGGAATACTCATCCTTTATCACCCGGTGCTATATGGCCAAAACATTCGGCATTAAGCGCGGCATGAAAGTGCGCGACGCCCGCGAAATTTGCCCGCAAATATCTGTGCAGGTCGCCCGCCCCGATATTTATGTCAAAATTCACAACCTTATTTTGGAAGAAATTGATCGCCATGTTCCTGTGACGAAAGTCTGGTCGATTGATGAAATGGAATGCGCGTTGATCGGCCGCGAGCGCTTCGCTGCGCCGCAGTTGGCAGAGCAAATTCGCGCAGGCCTCGCCAAAGCTGTCGGACCTTACATTACGCCCTCTATCGGTTTGGCTCCCAATCAATTTTTGGCCAAAGTTGCCGGCGATATGAATAAGCCCAATGGGCTGACTGTGCTGCATCCGCGCGACCTGCCGGGGCCGCTGCTTGATTTGGCGCTGACTGATCTGCCCGGCATATCGGCGGGCATGTCCGTGCGCCTGTCCCGTGCGGGGGTTCAAACTGTTGAAGACTTTTGGAATTTGGAGCGCAAACATGCCCGCGCCATTTGGGGCAATATTGAAGGCGAGCGCATGTGGGCGCAACTACATGGTCACAAGGTCGAGCGTCCCGAGACTCAAAAACGCATGTTTGGGCACAGCCGTGTTTTAACAAAGGGATGGAACACGCCGGACAAAGCGCTTGATTGCCTGTCTCTGCTGACGGTGAAGGCGGCCTACCGCCTGCGCCGCTCGGGTTATTTATGCCGCTCATTATCCGTGGCCTTGCGCCCGGGGGACGGCGAGCGGTGGAGCGCACAAACAAGCTTTGCACCCTGCAGTGATGACCAGGCCCTGACCCGGCATATGCGCACATTGTTTAAACAGGGCTGCGCTCAATTTTCGAAAAATGCCCGCATTAAAACCGTGTATGTGATGCTCCATGACATCAGCAAACCCGAAGAGATCAGCGGGGATCTGTTTGATTTTGCCGATGAAGATACCGCGCGCTCAAAGCGGTGGGGAAATATTATGACGGCTATGGACGGACTGAACACCAAACACGGCAAGGCAATGGTCACGATGGGGCCACGCACAAATCTGCCGGGCGGTTTCGCAGGCGGTAAAATCGCCTTTGGCCGCGTCCCGGATACCGAGGACTTTATCTAGATTCGCAACACACACTATATTATACAGTATTACGAAGTATGACAAAACAAACCATATCTTTTCGAACCGATGCCGAACGCATCAAAGCTCTTGACGCTATCCCCGAAGGCCAAGACCGCAATCGTAGCTATCTGATTAATGAGGCGATTGATAATTATCCGGACGTTCAGACGTGGTAAGGTGAGCATATCCGTAAAGCCCTTGCTGCTGCGGATGCCGGAGAAATTGCAACAGATGAAGAAGTCTCTGAGACCTTTGCCAGGATTGAGCAGCAGTGCAAATAGAGTGGTCTCGAAAGGCACTCAGGGATATGCGGGCCGTAACGCTTTATATTACGGCTGAAAACCCCACAGCGGCCCGTATGGTAATTTCACGTATAAAGGACGGCGCACAAAGCCTTGTTGGTTTTCCAAAGCTTGGAAAGGCAGGCCGCATTTTAAAGCGCCACCTCTCCCCCTGTTGACACCCCTTTCCTGCCCGCCTATAAGCCGCCCATTCTGCGCAATGGTAATTTGCGCTCTGACCTGTGCGAGCCCGGATTTCCGGATGATGCAGGCGGGGTCCTCCGGTCGACGTTATCGTTCACCGGAGCTTTTGCCGTATTGCGCTTTGATTGTTGAATTTGGGTAATTGGATTAAGTACGAATGTTTGAAGCTTTAGGCGATAAACTCGGTAATGTGTTTGACGGGCTGACCGGTAAGGGCGCCCTGTCAGAAAAAGATGTCTCAAGCGCAATGCGCGAGATCCGCATTGCCCTGCTCGAAGCTGACGTTGCCTTGCCCGTTGTCAAAGCCTTCGTGGCCAAAGTGCGCACTGAAGCGGTTGGCGAAAAAGTTATCAAATCCGTTAAGCCCGGCCAAATGGTCGTCAAAATCGTCAATGACGCATTAGTCGATATGCTCGGCGGCGAGCTTGAGACCGGCGAAGACGATGAAGACGGCGTAAAAGCACGCGCCAAATCTATGAGCGCGCAGCTTAATCTGTCCGTTAAACCGCCGGCGGTTATCGTCATGGCCGGCCTGCAAGGCTCCGGTAAAACAACAACGGCCGGCAAGCTCGCAAAATATTTAAAAGACAAGCATAAGAAAAAGGTCTTGCTGGCCTCGCTTGATACGCGCCGTCCGGCCGCTATGGAGCAGCTGGGCATGCTCGCGGCACAAGCCGGCGTTGATTTCCTGCCGATCGTCAAAGGCGAAGACGCCGTCACAATTGCCAAGCGCGCCGTTGCCGCCGGCAAGCTGTCTTCCGCAGATGTTGTCTTCCTGGATACCGCCGGCCGCACGACCCTTGATGATGAATTGATGGACGAGGCCGCCGCTATTGTCGCCGCGACAAATCCTGTTGAAACATTGCTTGTTGCCGACAGCCTGACCGGACAAGATGCCGTTCAAACGGCTGAGCGCTTTCACGCTCGCTTGCCGCTGACCGGTCTGGTCCTGACACGCATTGACGGCGACGGACGCGGCGGCGCAGCCTTGTCTATGCGCGCA
Organism: uncultured Robiginitomaculum sp.; assembly: GCA_938015875.1. Classification (GTDB taxonomy): domain Bacteria; phylum Pseudomonadota; class Alphaproteobacteria; order Caulobacterales; family Maricaulaceae; genus Robiginitomaculum. The sequence continues at coordinate 7,188 of CALLXE010000066.1, forward strand.
GTCACCGGCCTGCCGATTAAGTTTTTGGGCACGGGCGAGAAGCTTGACGGGCTTGAAGCTTTTGACGCGCAGCGCCTTGCCGGACGGATTTTAGGCCAAGGCGATATTGTCTCTCTGGTGGAACGCGCCTCAGAGGTTATTGACCAAGAAGACGCGGCCCGCATGGCCAAGAAAATGCAAAAGGGGAAGTTCGATCTGGACGACCTGGCGCGGCAACTTGGGCAAATGCAAAAAATGGGCGGTATGGGCGGCCTGATGAAATTAATGCCGGGCATGGGTAAAATTTCAAAACAGCTCGACGCGGCCGGCGGTATTGACGACAAAGTCATCGCGCGTCAGCAGGCCATTATCTATTCCATGACAATGCAGGAACGCCAAAACCCGGCGATCCTGAAAGCGTCGCGCAAAAAACGCATCGCCGCCGGCTCCGGCCAACAGGTTCAAGACGTCAACAAGCTCATTAAAATGCATCGCCAAATGTCGGACATGATGAAGAAAATGGGCAAAGGCGGCATGAAAGGCATGATGGATTCGTTAGGCGGCGGCATGCCCGGCGGCGGGGGCGGCATGCCGGGTCTTGATAATATCGATCCGAAAATGCTCGCCGATATGGAAGCCAAAATGGGCAAATTGCCCGGCGGTCTTCCGGGCCTTGGCGGCAAAGGCGGAGGCCTTCCCGGCCTTGGCCTGCCATTTGGCAAAAAGAAATAATACAAGTCACCAATATTTAAAATCAAACTGAATACTCAAAAGGAAAATACTATGTCTCTTAAACTTCGTCTGGCCCGTCACGGCGCCAAAAAACGCCCTTATTACCGCATCGTTGTTGCTGACGCCCGCGCCCCGCGCGATGGCCGTTACATTGACCGTATCGGCAGCTATAACCCGCTGCTCGCGAAAGATGACGAAAACCGCGTCATCATCGACGGCGAAAAAGCCAAAGCGTGGATCGCCAAAGGCGCGCGCCCGACAGAGCGCGTTGCGCGTTTCCTCGGCGCTATGGATTTATGGGACTGGAAAGTCGGCAGCAACCCTGAAAAAGGCAAGCCCGGCGCGAAAGCTTTGCAGCTGATCAAAGATCGCGAAGAAAAAGAAGAAGCCCGCAAGCAAGCTGAAGCTGATGCCAAGGAAGCCGCGAAAGAAGCCGCTGCTGCTGCAAAAGCAGCAGAAGCTGAAGCAGCGGCCGCCCCGGCCGAAGACGCTCCGGCCGCAGAGGAAGCCCCTGCAGAAGAAGCACCTTCTGAAGAATAGGCCTCTGCGATTTAGAATTTGAAAAAGCCGCCTTGGCAACAGGGCGGCTTTTTTGTTGGGCAAACGAAGTCAACCTTTCCATGAGACGATACTTTGAGATAAACACCCATGCCCCAAAGCTAGGCTGCGCTTTCTAAACAAACTTCCTAATTTGTAATCATCATAATTCCAAACAGGAGGCCGAAATGGCTATCGCAATTTTAGACACATATAATACCCTTCCCCCGGTCAAAGCGGTACGCCGCGCGCGCCGCGCCTATATCGGTCTTTTGGGTATGGCGTTTGAACGCGCCGCAGATCGCGCCGATATTTTGCGGGCGAAGGGCGATGATCTTTTGGTTGATCTGACCAAACGGGGCGAAGTGATGGAAGACACAGCAAAATCTGCTTTTGAAACCGTCAAAGCCAAAGCCGAAGACCTGACTGATGACGGTATCAAGGCCGCCAAAACGATCATGCCCCTGAAAACACTCACGGGTAAAGCCGCCAAGATTGCTGCGCTGGAGGCGCAAATTACAGCCATGAACGCCAAGCTTAAAGCTGAGACCAAACCGGCTAAAAAGAAAGCGGCGCCAAAAGCAAAACCGATTAAAGTCAAAACGGTTGAAACCGAGATTAAAACGGAACAAACGAAAGTGGATACCGCCGATAAATACGCAGCCTATTTTCAAAAAGTTACCGCTTATGACGCCGATGCCGATGCCGGTTATGTCCGTACCATCGTCAACCATCTCGGCATTGCGCTGCAATCGCGCGACGGCCAATTAGTAGCTTGCTCAGATAGCGCAGAGCGCGACACGGTTCGGGACAACTGGCTTGTCAAAAAGCTCGGCGTGAGCGGCGAAACCGAAGCCCTTGACGCAAAAGTCCTGTCTGTGTGCGAAACTATGAAAGCGGACCGCATGAAAGATCGCGTCGTGTTTTACTACTTGCTGGCCAAGCAAGAAGGTAAGCTGGCTGCGCTTTAGGCGATTTGAAATTATTACGATACGCCCGGGGCGCGCCCCGGGCTTTTTTTATGCGATAATCTCAATCATCCTGCCCGGCGTAATGCAGCCAAGTATGACCGCCATAACGTCAGGAGACACCGCAATGCATCCGGCCGTGCTGCGATTATCATAATGGGCGATATGCAGGAATATGGCGCTGCCCAAATCCCCCTGCGGCGGGCTGTCATTATGGCCGAGCACAATAACAATGTCATAAACGCCGGACGTCTTCCACATCGCCTCCGCGCTTGCGGGATATGGCAGGCGGACCGGCATATTATAGGCCGGGTCCCCGGGCGCGTCGCACCACCCGTCATCTTCTCTTAACGCATGAAATGTTAACGCGCTTTTCGGGGCCGGCACGCGGTCGGCGCGGTAAAAGCCATACCGAAACGCGTAAAGGCCAAGCGGCGTTTTCCAATCCCCCTCTTTACCCGCCGGCGCCGCGATAAATCCGTCCCGCCCGATACGGCACGAATATGTGATACCGGAGACGGACAGGGTCTTGTTTTTGGCGTTTACAATCAAAGTCATGAGGTTAGGTTAGCAAAACACATTTTAAAGAGAAGCCCTTATGTCCGTAAAAAAACGCCTTCTGATTATTGATGATGACGACGATCTGCGCGCCGAATTGGTTGAGCAATTTTCGCTTTATGATGAATTTGACGTCCGCGACGTGGCAACGGCCGCTGCCGGCATTGCCGCAGCCAAAGAAACAGCTCATGATTTAATCCTGCTTGATTTGGACCTGCCCGACATGCTCGGAACCGAGGCCTGCCAATTAATGCGTAAAGCCGGCGTGGCCGCGCCGGTTGTTATGCTCACCGGCAATGATGGGGATATGAATGAGATTTTGGGCCTGAACTCAGGCGCCAATGATTTTGTCGCCAAGCCCTTTCGCTTTGCGGTTCTGCTCGCCCGGCTTCGCGCCCATTTGCGCAGTTTTGAGCAGTCGGAAGACGCAGTCTTTCAAGTTGGCCCGTACGAATTTCGCCCGGCCCATAAAAAATTGGTTCCGGCGGAGGGGCGGGATATTCGCCTGACGGAAAAAGAAACCAATATTTTGAAATACCTCATGCGCGCAGGCGGAAAAGCGGTTGGCCGGGATGAGTTGCTGCATGAAGTTTGGGGTTACAACTCCGGCGTAACGACCCATACGCTCGAGACTCATATTTATCGCCTGCGCCAGAAGATAGAACCGGAACCGGGCAATACAACCTTGGTGATGACAGAGCCCGGCGGGTATAGATTGGCGATTGGCTAGGCCTATATGGTTTCGACGTGGGCACAATCACCGGTTTTGATTTGCGCGATTTGTCTGATCATATTTACCGCCGGCTTATTGTGGTCGGAAGTCGGGCAAGACGCGCGCCTGAAATTTGTCTTCAAACCACTCGCGAGTCTAAGCTTTATCGGGCTGGCCTTGGCCTGCGGCGCACTTTACAATTTTTATGGATATTTTATCCTCGCAGGACTTGCCTTCTGCGCGCTCGGAGATGTTTTTTTATTGCCAAGCGGCACGGGGAAATATTTCAGAGCCGGTGTATCGGCCTTCCTCATAGGGCATATATTTTACATATTGGCGAGCATAGCATTGTGGAGCCCCGACGTGCTTCGCTCCCAAATCATACTTGGCCTGCCGTTTTTAATTTGTCTGCTTGTCCCTGTTTACCAAAGAATTTACCCCCGCGCCGACGCACAAACAGACGTCTACACCGGCGTTATTATTTTGATGATTACGGCGATGCTACTCTGCGCAGTCAAAACCGGCATTTGGATATTGCCCACTGCGGCTATAATGTTTGCTGTCTCGGATATATTTGTTTCACGCAACCGGTTTGGTCCGCCTTCACCCAAGCAGTTTTGGATGATCACCCCGCTTTATTTTACCGCCCAGGGCCTGTTTGCCTATAGCGTATCATACGCATAGAAAACGCCGCCCCTGAGAACAGGAGCGGCGTTAAATATCTTAAAAAGTCAGGGTCTACTTTTTGTAGACGCCTTCCTTTTTGAAGTGGCGGGCCAGAAGGTAATACACGACGGCGCGATATTTCTTCGGGTTGGATTTACCGTATTTCTCCATAACCGCAGCAATTGCGCTGTCGAGCTCAGGGCCATCAGACAGGCCAAGCTTTTTGATCAGGAAATTATTCTTAACAGTTGCAAGTTCTGTTTTATCAGAGCCGGCGACAGTTGAGCTGTCATTATTGTAAATGGACGGACCGCAACCGATCGTGACTTTAGTCAAAAAGTCCATATCAGGTGTTTCACCGATTTTGTTTTTAATGTCGTCTGCATAAACAGCGATAAGATCGTCACGTTTGCTCATATTATCCTCCAAGATTTTATAAAAATGATTGCCGATTCAGGTTCGTCCCAAATTCAATATATACGGAGACTTTAAGGAAATATTCGCCTTATGCAAGCTGCCGGCTGCTTAGAGGCCCAGGGTCAGGCTTACAGGGGCGTGGTCAGAGGGGCGCTCCCAAAATCTGCAATCTTTATGCACGGTTAGCCCCGTTCGGCCCCCGGCCATTGCAGCCGACTTCAGGGCCTGACTGACCCAAATATGGTCAAGACGGCGGCCGCGGTCGGATTTATTGATGTCCTTTGAGCGATATGACCACCAGGAAAACAGTTTTTCATCATCATTGAGAATCTCGCGGGCCACATCAACGAAGTCGTGACAGTCCTGAAAGTCTTTCAAAAGACCGACCTCCAAAGGGGTGTGACTGATAACCTTCAAAAGCTGTTTATGGGACCAGACATCATTTTCATGAGGGGCGATATTAAAATCGCCAACTAAGACCTGCTCGCTGTCTCCGGTTTCAAAACGCCCGGAGAAATAACAGCGCATGGCTTCGATAAAGTCCAGCTTATGTTTAAATTTCGGATTGACTGCAATATCTGCAACCTCGCCGCCGGCGGGAATATAAAAATTATGCAGCTCAAAATCGCCGTCGCTATGGGTGACTTTCGTGCTGACATGGCGGGCCTCGTCTACAGGACAAAAACTTGTCGGCAGGCGATCAAGAGGGAGTTTGGAAACCGTAGCAACGCCGTGATAACCCTTTTGCCCGGAGACTTCAATATGCGCATAACCCATCTCCCGCAGAGGTTTGTACGGGAATTGATTTTCCAGGCATTTAATTTCCTGAAGACACAGCACGTCGGATTGCTGCTCTTCCAAAAATCGCGTGACCTGATCAATCCGTAAGCGAACAGAGTTGATATTCCATGTTGTAATTTTAAGGCTCATGCGCCGTGATAACGGGGCGACGCATGAGGAGCAAGGGCATATCTATCGGCGGCGGCGATCGCGGCGCGTATTTTCCAAAATGAACAGAGCCGGGTCGATCTCTTGATTATAAACCAGATCCATTAAATCAACCGTGGTTGATGTGCCGAACTCGTCTAAAACGTTCCACCGCGTCAAAGCAAAGTTTTGCGGGCTAAACGTCATGGTCATTTGTCCCGCAGCCCGGCCTGTACCATCCTGCACGGTTACAGAGATTCCATCAGCGCGTTTGGCAAGGCCTAAGACCTTTGTATCTTTGGCCAGATCAATTTCTGTTTTTAAGAAAAAATCAAGCGGCGTCGATTTCAGCGGAATTCTGTCCGCCGTACCCAGCGCTTTGTTACTCTGCATAATGGTCACGCCATCAGAGACGATCAGCATTGGATTGGGCGCGTCATATTCAAAACGGATTTTACCGGGGCGTTTCAGATATAAATTACCGCGAGCCGTCCGGCCGTCTTGTCCGGTCTGCACAAACCGGCCACTTAAAGTGCCGGTGTAATTCAAGGCCTTAGACAGCTGCGCAAGGTCAGCCTCTACGCTTTGCGGATGGGTAAACGCACCGATTTGGGTCGTAACGGGCCGCGCAGCATTAAAGTTTTGCGCCAGAGCAGCGCTGCCGGCCGTTGTCATCAGCCCGCAAGCGGCGATTATCATCATGCGTTTCATAGCTTTATCCTTTGACCTTTATATAAGGCGCGTTATGTGAACCTATCATTACCATTACATTTACAATGTGACCAAATTCGGAACGCTGTATTTATCCGGCGTTCAGAGTCTTTAAGAAGAACAGGAACTTATCATGCGTCCCAATGACAGAGCTTTAGACGAACTTCGCGCCGTGTCCATCACCGCAGGCGTCTCAGAATATGCAGAAGGCTCGTGCCTGATTAAAATGGGCGGAACGCACGTCCTTTGCACCGCCAGCGTTGACGAAAATGTCCCGCGCTGGATGAAGGGCAAAGGCAAGGGCTGGGTTACGGCGGAATATGGCATGCTGCCCCGCGCAACCCATTCGCGTAACAGCCGCGAAGCCGCGCGCGGCAAGCAAGGCGGACGCACAGTCGAGATCCAGCGCCTGATCGGCCGGTCCCTGCGGGCTGTGGTT
>CALLXE010000067.1 GCA_938015875.1 uncultured Robiginitomaculum sp.
CAACGGGCTTTTTCCTTATGTCGACACCGCCGCCGGCGGATCCGTCAGCGGCATGATTGAGGCGCACCAAGCGGCACTGGATTTATCTGACGAAGCGACGCAAATCATTCCCGGTCACGGCCCCATGTCGAGCCGGGCAGACTTGCTGGCGGCGCAATATCTGCTCAAAGACATTCGCAATAAAGTCGCTGCGCGCATCGACGCCGGGGATACGATTGAGCAGGCCATAGCCGCTGATCCGCTGAAGGGATTGGAAGCTTATGAGAGCTTTATCAATAAAGACAATATGGTGAAGACGGCCTATGTGTCTCTGACGCAATAAAAGGGCATACCCGCTCCCCCGTTTACGGGGGAGCGGGTGCAAGCCATAAAAAAGCCCGCTTAAAAAACGGGCTTTTTCTAAGTCTATAAGGCTTAATTTAAAGCGCAGCTTCCAGTTCAGGAACGGCTTTAAACAAATCAGCGACGAGGCCATAATCAGCGACTTGGAAGATCGGGGCCTCTTCGTCTTTGTTGATCGCGACGATGATTTTAGAATCTTTCATGCCGGCCAAATGCTGAATAGCGCCGGAGATACCGATCGCCATATAAAGCTCAGGGGCGACAGCCTTGCCGGTTTGACCGACTTGGTAATCATTGGGAACGTAACCCGCATCAACGGCGGCGCGAGACGCGCCGACCGCTGCGCCGAGCTTGTCAGCAAGCTTTTCGATAATCGCAAAGTTTTCAGCAGAGCCAACACCGCGTCCGCCGGAGACAACGATTTTGGCAGCCGTCAATTCAGGACGATCAGATTTGGACAGTTCTTCACCGATATATTCGGATTTGAACGGACCGGCCGGATCGGCAAGCATTTTGCTGTCTGCGCTGCCGCTCTCGCCCGCCGGGCTGAACGCGGTGGTGCGCACTGTGACCACCTGCTTGGTGTCACCTGACTTTACCGTCGCCATGGCGTTACCGGCATAGATCGGGCGCTCAAACGTTTTCGCGTCAATAACGCCGGTAATTGAACTGATCTGCATCACGTCAAGCATAGCAGCGACGCGGGGCATGTAGTTTTTATGGGTGGTCGTGTCCGGCGCCAAGATGGCGTCATATTCGCTCATCAACGGAACGATGACGTCCTGCATAGATTCGGCGAGTTGGCGGCGCAGACTTTCATGGTCTACGGCCAAAACGTGACGCACGCCGTCAACTTTAGCGGCCTCGGCCATGACGTCTTTGACGCCTTTACCGGCCACTAAAATATCAACGTCCCCGCCCATAGCGAGCGCAGCCGTGACGGTTTTGTGAGTCGCGTCTTTTAAAGTTTCATTATCGTGTTCAGCAACGACGAGAATAGCCATTAGATCACTCCTTCAGTTTTCAGGGCTGCAACAAGAGCAGCAACATCTTCGACTTTAACGCCTGCGCTGCGCGCTTCCGGCTCGGTCACTTTAACTGTGGTTACGCGTGGGGCAGTATCCACGCCAAAATCAGCCGGCGTCTTGGCATCAATCGGCTTTTTCTTCGCCTTCATGATATTGGGCAAGCTTGCATAGCGGGGCTCGTTAAGGCGCAAATCTGTGGTCACAACCGCCGGCAGAGAAACTTTAACCGTCTGAAGACCGCCATCAACTTCGCGTTTCACAGTCAGGCTGTCGCCGTTTTTTTCCATTGAGTTCGCAAATGTGGCTTGTGGCCAGTCCAGCAAAGCAGCGAGCATAGAGCCCGTCGCGCCATTATCGCCGTCAATGGCCTGTTTGCCGGCAATGACCATATCAATGCCTTCGGCTTCAACCACCGCTTTGAGAATTTTAGCAACCGCCAACGGCTCTAAATCTTCATCAGTGTTAATGTGAATACCGCGATCCATGCCCATAGCCAGAGCTGTGCGTATGGTTTCCTGGGCCTTGGCCGGGCCGACAGAGACCACAATCGTTTCCGTCGCCGTTCCGGCTTCCTGAAGGCGCACAGCCTGCTCGACGGAAATTTCGTCAAACGGGTTCATAGACATTTTCACATTGGAAAGGTCAACACCGCTTTGGTCAGCTTTGACCCTGGCTTTGACGTTATAATCAAGCACGCGCTTGACGGGGATAAGGACTTTCATAGAGGTCTCCGGCTTATTTAAAGTCGTTTTTGTTATAGCTTAGATATAGGCCCGGATGCTCTCGCGCAAGGACTGCCCGGCCAATTTATATGAACATTGTTGCATATAATCATGGCTTATCCCGCAGATGTTTTGAAACCGCAGCCTAAATTCATATCCGGCCTAGCGGTTTTCCCCGGGCACCCATTTGACATCCGCGCGCCCCATATCATTAGTCCACCGCGCCGCGACAAAGAAAAAGTCTGAAATTCGGTTCAAATACCGCACCGTGAGTGGGTTTATCGTTTCCGCCACCGCCAATGCCACGGCGTTACGCTCGGCCCGGCGCGATACAGTGCGGGCCAAATGCAGATGCGCGCTGGCGGCGCTTCCGCCCGGCAGGCAAAAACTGTTCAGCGGCTCAAGATCAGCGTTCAACCTGTCTAAGTCCTGTTCAACGCGGTCAATTTGTGAGGTGATAATGCGCAAAGCCCATTCTTCGTCTTTTTTGCCCTCGGCGGGCTGCGGCGTCGCCAAATCAGCACCCAGGTCAAAAAGATCGTTTTGGATGCGCGACAGCATGCCGTCCAGCATGGCATTGTTGACATGCAAGCGCGCAAGGCCAATGGCACAATTGGCTTCGTCTACGTCGCCATAAGCCCGCACACGCAGGCTGTCTTTGGAAATACGGCTGCCATCAGACAGACCCGTCGAGCCGTCATCGCCGGTGCGGGTATAAATCTTGTTTAGCTTGACCATCTAACCCGCGCCCTTTGATTTCGCTGCCACGGCGATAAACAAAACAATCACCGCAATGCCCTGAGCATAGATACGGCGCCACATCCATGTATTGGACTTAATCCGGGCTTCGGGCGTGTTCTTCGCCAATTGAATCATGCCCATGACCAAAGTGAACAGGACGGTCAAAACCGCCAAAATCATTACAAAATCCCAAATGACCATAAGGTCTCCTTTTCTTCACGCCTTATATACGCGCGACGAAGCAAAAAGAAAGCTGCGCTATTTTGACGGGGTTAACCGGAAGCGAAAAACGCTTTGGTTTGGGCGTCGGCGGCAAAGAACAACTCAACCCGCCGCTCGCTCATGGTCACGTCTTGGGCGGTGGTAAATTTACTTCGACCCCGGAACTTTCGTGGAACAATAAATGTTTTCTAAGAAAGCCTTTCAATACATTTTTTTAGGTTCCGCTGTGCATCCTCCATGCATATTTTGACATAACCATCATATTGATTACTGATATTTTTCTCGACAATCGCAAGCAAGGTAGTGAGTTTCGCTTTGTAAATTCGGTACTGACTACTATGAATCGCGCTCCAGGACTTGTCGAAAAAAACCTGCATGTATCGGAGTGTCGTGTAAGGATGGGCAGACTGTTCTTGCAATTTAAGTCTAGGCTCAATCAAAAGACAGGCCTGATTGAACTTCTCAAGACACCCCCCAGAGCCCGTTCTAGGTGTAACGGATTCAAGATGAAGCCCAGCCTGCTGATCATTAAGTTGATGGGACATCCAATCTGGCCCAATAGCCCTACCCCGCGCGAAAGCCTCGTCTAAATATTGTTGCGCTTTGAGGTATTTTTTTTGCTCTCTCATGGCTATCGACCATTGCAACCAGAACAGATAGTGCTTTCTGCAAAAAGAAAGTTCAGAGAGTCTATCGAAAAATTGATTTTGAATATTTAGATCTGAAATCACACCTTTTAAATTCGTGTAACGCATCATTTGGCTGTACGCACTTTTAAAAATACCATCATACCTTAGTTGTTCAAGATTTTTTAAGGCGGCTATTATGACATCAGTAATTTTTTCTTGATCAGTAACAATTGACTTAAGAGCTTCGCGGGAGTTGACAGATGCAACAACACCAAATGTAGAACCCCCTCTGTTCTCGGAGAGATAACTATTCTGAATAAAAGTGCCTTTCGCGGATAGTAAAGGAGCCATGCAGTCCCTTCCGATCATTTCGGAAATTAAGTTCTTTTGTGGCATCTCACCAATATGCCGTAAATATAAAGCCAAGATAATGACTTCCTCAGCCTTTGGCGACTTTTCAACCAGTTTTTCATAATCTGCAACAAAGCGAGTCTTGATATGAGGTGAGTTAAATAAATAAAGCAAAAACCCGGACAGCCTGGAGTTTCCATCCTGCCGAAGAATTCTCTGCTTTTGCGTGGCACTTATTGCCTGTCCCGCAAACCCTCCTATTCGGTCTGCACAGCTTATAAGGTTATTAACTTCATCAGCATTCAAAATTTCGGTATCGAACTCTCTTAATGCGCTTTCAGAATCTTTAATGTGAACGGCGATGTCTTCAACTGCATCACGTGCTAATGTTCGGGATGCGAGAAGTAAAACCGTTCCGGAGGAGTTCGCTAACTTAATAATTTCTGTTAACTCATTCCGAAGCGTGAAACAGTCATCGATAATAATTACAGCCTCTGGATAAGCATCAATAATTGTTTTTGCTTCAGTAACTAATGAAGCGTATTTAGCAGACAAGCTGAATACCTGAATTCCATTTTGAGTGAGGTTTAACGCAACTTCGTTCAGGATTGTTGATTTACCCGAACATATCCCCCCAACTACTAAAGAAACGTGCCCGGAAACTTGACAAAAAGAAGTTATATCATCGACTATTTTTCTTTTAGCGCGATAACTCACTGAGCCTTCGAATACATCTTTATAGTGTAGGGGCAAACTCTCGACCCCCTTAATTAAAAAATTTTCTTGCTCCAAAACACCCGCCCGGTTTTTCGGAAGGTCGGGCAGTGAAAACTCTTCAAAACAGGCCAAATACGGTGGCGGACGTGAGTCTGAGGACACAGCCTTCTCAACCGCCATTCCAAATTCTTCAATACCAATGAACAATGGTTTACCAAATTTTTTTTGCGATCCCTCCAACTCTCTATTAGCTACGTCTTCAGGACGATTCAAAAAATAAACTTTGTCCTTACTGCCCAAACTGTCATACAATTCTCTGGCAAGATAAAAATCGCTATTTGAAAACCCAAGGAAAAACACGTTCTTAGCAGCCGCATAGTCCTCACGTAGCCGCTCCGTCCATTCAGACCCTCGACTAATATTAAAATAGCTTTCCCGGCCTAAAACACAGCTTTGAGAAAAATTGTGAATATCCCAAGATTCTGCGCAACCATGCAAATGCACGACCCATTTGCGACCGGCTCTATGCATTTTATAATCAAAAATTTTCTCAGTATTGTTAATGCGGTCATGAGAAACATTCAAATCAGACAAGGTTGAAGAAATCAAATTATCGTAATTCGTCGTGTAGATTCTATCCCAATTATAATTCAAAATCCTTCGAGCCGCTAAAGAGCTGTCGCGTATAGCGTACCTGTCCTTAAGAAAAGACATCATTTCAAATTCTGCATACTGTTCCAAGTATGCATCGGCAGCACTCTGTAAATTAGAATATGGATAACCAAGCTTTTGATTTAAAACGCTCAGTAAGGGTCCTCCGACCCCTAACTGCTCACCAAAAAAATTCAAACATTCAGCGGAAAAACCAGCCCCACAGAACAGTATATTCCCCCCCTCTTTTCCGAGTTCTAACTGAGCCTCATATGACATTCTTCTACCCCACGCCTAATCTATTGTTTTTTACAAAAGCATTTAATCGTCTGGTTGTATAGAAATTATTTACCGCTCTTTTGATGAAAACTATAAAATAATTTGTGTAAACACTTCGGAGTCCACAAGACTTTCATCAAGATAGTCCAGAATTCAGTTGACCATTTTTCCGTCGACGAAAAACGCTTTGGTTTGGGCGTCGGCGGCAAAGAACAACTCAACCCGCCGCTCGCTCATGGTCACGTCTTGGGCGGTGGTAAATTCTGCGAGCATCGTAAAGAGGCTGAGCACGACATCGCCGGCTTTGACCTGCAAAGTCAAAACCGGTCCGGTGGGCGCTGAATGGTCCGGCGTATAGCCGGCCAAGCGTATGTCTGTGGCCAAGCGATCACGCAGCGCGATCAACGGACTGCCCGGGCCGGCTTTCGCGACTTCGGCTTGCAAGCGAATATACGTCCAGTCGGCGATCTGCGCCCAATTAATAAATACGGGCGCGCTCCGATCATCATTAAGCAAAGCCTCGACGACGTTAAGTGAGCCGTGAAACGGCAAAATATCAACCATGCGCATGGCCGGGGTATTGCCGCCGACAATATTCCAGCCGCCATCTAAAATTATTGCAGGCATCGGCGCGTGATTTTCCAGTATCGTCATCATCGCCGCCATCATCGGCGCCAAATCAATATCGGACGGGTCCAGCGCGCAAAACTCCGGCGCAAACCCGGCCGCCAGCAAAGCGTCGTTAACCGCGCCTTGCGGCATATCCATGGCGCGCGCGAGTTTTAAAACGGCGTCGCGGCCCGGGCGGGACCGGCCTGTCTCTAAGAAACTGAGATGTCGCGCGGACAAGCCTGCCTCATGAGACAGCGCCAATTGACTGAACCGGCGAACGCCGCGCCAGCGTTTAATGATAGCTCCGAATGATGTGCTCATATGGCATTGTACCCCGGCCTTATTATCAATGCACTTACCTGTGAGGTAATTGATTTACCTCTCCATGCAAGCCACCGTGAAGGCGCATTTCAGCAGGAGAGACTTATGACACCGAAAACAGCCGCCCTATGCCTTCGCCTTATCGGATGGGGATTTATAATCTTTGGCGTCATTTTTGTCAGCCTGGCCTTCGCCGGCTATGACAGAGCAGCGCAGTCATTATTATTTTTATTTGATTGGCAAACCGCCAGTTATCCGGAAAGTCTGACCCGGAATGCCCGGTGGTGGGCGGCCATTTTATCCGGGCTGTCAGCAGGCTTCGGCGCGCTGTATGTTTTTGTCGTTGCTCCGATAATAACGCTCGAAGAGCCCCAGGCAGCGCGCATCGCAAAGCGGGGCGGACTTATCGCAGCGTGTCTGTGGATGGTCATCGACAGCGCAGGATCATTGGCTGCCGGCGTGCCGTCGAATGTGGTGATGAACACCGTTTTCTTTGTGATGATCACCGGCCCGTTATGGCTTATGAAAACTCGCGCGTCTTAATCGCGCCGGGCAAGGGTATATCCGGCTTGGCGTAAAATAAGAGCCGCAGGTTCACAAGCAAGAGCCCGATGGCGCCCATAAACCAAATCAGCATCCAGCCGCGCGCGGGGATAAACCCCATATGAGCCTGAAACATAGCCAGATCGCCGGACGGGCCGATTGCTGTATTTTGCAATATGTAAATTACGCTGGCCACGCCCAACAACATCAGGACATCACGGCCATAACGAGTCTTAAATCCAATCCAATACAGCGCGCCTGAATAGGCCAGCAGCGCCGCCGTCGTAAATACGGACGTGTACCAAATGACCGCCGTCAGCAGCATCGCCGCAATAACCATGCCCATGACGGGTTTGGTCCGGTCCGGCTTTTTCGCCGCGATATAAAACAGTGCATTGCCAAACAAAGCGCTGCCCAAATAGCCGCCCATAATGACAACAGGGCGAAACCCGCCTGAGGACAGCGTTGAGCCGCCCGCCCCGGCGCCCGGGAGCAGTTCAATATTATAAACCTTACCGCCCGTCAGAACAGCGCCGGCAGCATGACCAAACTCATGCAGAAAGGTCACAAAAATGCGGATGGGATAAAGCAAATGCCAGCCGGTGCGGCCACCGAAAAAAGACAGGCCCAAATAAATGGCTGTCAGGATTAAAACCCGAAACAGAAGCGCGCGGCGCGAATCCTGCTTTGGCAAGTTCAACGCTAGGCCGCTTTGCCGGACTGCGCTTCGGACAGAAGACTAAACAGGCTCTCCGCCGTCGGCGCAGCGCGCAACCGGGTGCGGGTTTCTTCACGGCGCAGCAAGCGCGAGACCCGGGCCAGAGCGCGCAAATGCTCTGCGCCGGCGTCTTCCGGAGCCAGCAGCATAACCACTAAATCGACAGGGCGATCGTCGACGGCTTCGTATTCAATCGGCGTCTCAAGGCGGGCAAATGCGGCGCTCATTCGGGTAAGGCCGGCAATACGGGCGTGCGGGATCGCAACGCCGGAACCGATACCGGTTGTACCAAGACGCTCGCGTTCCATGACAGCAGCCAAAAGGTCACGCGGCGTCAGCGCCGTATCCGCAACAGCAGGACACTTCTTCGCCAAGGCTGTCAGCTCGTTTAAAAGCTGCTTTTTACTGCCGGCATGCAAATCTATAGCCACGCATTGTGGATGAAAAAGCGTTTCAAGCGCCATGGGTGAAAACCTCTGCAAGTGTGGTATCCGTACGCAGGTACGGCCCGCCGATTGAGCGCCCCAATAGCGAAAGCTCAATGCGGCGTCAACTCTGCGCCCCGATTTTCACCGAAAGCGGGTGTGGCCCGATGTGCAGCCTAGAGTTTTGCGCCCATGTCAATCCAGCCCACATTTCCGTCCGTGCGTTTGAACACAACATTGACGCTGTTGTTTTTAACATTGCGAAACACTAAGGCCCCGCCGTCAGTCAGACCCAGCTTCAACGAAGCCATAGCCGGGGTCATGGTGGGCACTTTGGCGGTACTCTCTGCGATCACCATCGGCTCGGCGGCCGGTGCCTCATCGTGCTCGTCATCATCACCGCTGACCGGGTTTTGCAAAACATACATAGCCATGGCTTCAGCGGTATTTTCTTTTTGATGGTCTTTCAGGCGGCGCTTATAGCGGCGCAGACGTTTTTCCGTATGCTCCATCGCTTCATCAGCGGCGGCATAAGCATCATCATTTTGCCCGCTGCCCTGCATAGAAACGCCGGACGGTAAATTAACATCCGCAATGACCCGAAAGCCATTCCCTTCTTTAGAGATCGCAACGTGGGCGTCCCCGTCTCTGTGTATATACTTATCCATCATCTCTTCGAGTCTCTCTGAAATACGTTCCCGAATGGCAGGGGAAACATCGATACCTTTGTTGACGATTTGGATTTGCATAAAACACCTTTCTTATTGCTGTTTATGTGCACATATTAGCACAGAATGTTCCTGCCGCGTAGAGGCACGGGGTAAAATAAACTATTTGACACAATCGGGCGCGGCCTTACCATTTGCCCACATTCAAGGGGGCATGCATGATAAATACGCAAATCGTTATCATCGGCAGCGGCTTTTCCGGCCTTGCTTTGGCGCATTATCTCAAAACGGCCGGGCTGAATGATTTCACAATTTTGGAAAAGGCCGGCGGTCTTGGCGGGACGTGGCGTGAGAACACTTATCCCGGCGCAGAATGTGACGTGGCCTCTGCGCTTTACAGTTTTTCGTTTGCGCCGAACCCGACATGGGATTTCAAATGGGCGCGAGGACCGCAAATCCTGTCTTACATGCAGAAGACCGCGGATGATTTCGGCCTCACACCGCATATTCAGTTTAATCAAGAGGTTCAAAGCGCCGTCTGGGACGCGGCAACGAAACGCTGGACTGTGACCTGCGCCGGCGGGGCGGTATACCGCGCGCAATTTTTCATCAGCGCCGTCGGGCAGCTACACCATCCGAGCATTCCCGATTTTCCCGGCAAAAAGGATTTTCAGGGCGACAGCTTTCATTCGGCCCGGTGGAACCATTCTGTCAATTTAACAGGCAAGCGCGTCGCGGTCATCGGCAGCGCCGCCAGCGCGCTGCAGCTTATTCCCGAAGTCGCGAAAATCGCCGGGCATTTGGATGTCTATCAACGCAGCCCGAACTGGGTCATTCCGAAAATAGACCGCCCCGCCAATCGGTTTGACAAAACTTTGGCAAAACTTGCGCCGTGGTGGGGGAAAGTGCGCCGCCTGTCGCTTTGGAGCCAAGGAGAGTTCATTATCCTGCCTGCCATTCAGGGCGCGCGCGGCCGGGCTGCTATCGTCAAAGCCCTGGCAAAATGGAATATGCGCAGATCAATCAGTGATAAAAAGCTGCAAGAGACTCTGACCCCGGATTATCCCATCGGCGCGAAACGGATCTTGTTTTCCGACAATTATTACCCTGCACTGGCGCGGAACACAGTCAGCCTGATCACAGACGCGCCGGCGCAAATGACGACCGGCGGCATAACCGATAAGACCGGACATGCGCGCAATTATGATGCCATTATCTACGCTACCGGGTTTCACACCAATCCGTTTTTGAAAAACCTTGATGTGCGCGGAACCGGCGGGCAAGCCCTGTCAGAGCACTGGAAAGACGGAGCGCAGGCCTATCTGGGCATGACCGTGTCGGGCTTTCCCAATATGGGGATCATGTATGGCCCCAATACAAACACCGGCCATACCTCCGTTATTTTCTTTGCCGAATGTCAGGCGCGATATTTGGCTCAATGGATCAAAGCGGCCGGCGATGGCGCGCTGGATGTGCGGCCGGAGTATGAGGCTGAATTTGCCGATGAGATGCAGGCGCGCCTGCAATCGCTCGCCTGGAACAAAATTGAGGCGAGTTGGTATAAAGACCGCGGCGGTAAGATCACCAATAATTGGTGTGGCGGCTCGCTTGAATATCGACGCCGAACGAAAACGCCGGACCCGGCGGCTTATCTGACGCTCTGACTTCTGCTGACGACGAAGCCCTCACCGTAGAAGAGCTGAATAAGACGCGCAAAAAGGCCGATAAATAACCGTATTTCAACGCCGCCTGCCCTTGCATTCACGGCTCATTTGGCTATAAGCCGCAATCCCACATCGGGAGCAGCAACCTCGCAGGCTATAGGCATGCCTGCAGGTTCTTAAGGCAAAGCCCGCTTTGCGGGCCTAAAATGGAGACCGAAATGCCAAAAATGAAGACCAAGTCGAGCGCCAAAAAGCGCTTTAAACTGACCGCGTCAGGCAAAGTAAAAGCCGGGCAAGCCGGGAAACAGCATGGAATGATCAAACGGACCAATAAACAGCTCCGTAACAATCGCGGGACAACAATCCTCGCGAATTGTGATGCTAAAGTCATCAAAAAGAAATTCATGCCAAACGGCTAACAGCCCCCTTTTTAATCTCTGATAGGAGAACACTATGTCACGCGTAAAACGGGGCGTCACCAAGCACGCCCGCCACAAAAAAGTTATCGATGCAGCCAGCGGTTATCGCGGTCGCCGTAAAAATACCTTCCGTATGGCCAACCAGGCCGTCGAGAAGGCCGGCCAATATGCTTATATCGGTCGTAAACTGAAAAAGCGCCAATTCCGCGCCCTTTGGATTCAGCGGATCAACGCTGCGGTTCGCCAATATGATTTCACATATGGCCGCTTCATAGACGGCCTCAACAAAGCCGGCATTGAAGTTGACCGTAAAGTCCTCGCCGATCTGGCCATCAGCCAGCCGGAAGCATTTAAAGCGCTTGTCGACCAAGCCAAAAAATCAGCGTCCAAGCCGCATACTGTTAAGTAAGCGCTTTACGCGATTTAAGACTACCGAAGGCCTCGCAGAAATGCGGGGCCTTCGTCGTATTGCGGATAGATTCCCATGGGAATCTATCCGCAATACGACAGCGCTGCGTGAAGCTTTTTTGTAAAAAAGCGCAGCAGCGAACCCAACTTCCCTTTAGTGCATCGTTTGCGGTAATGGGTGTGGCACCTGTGCCACTGCATCTATTGCAAAAAAAACGTGGTTGCCAAAGCCAATAACCGAATGATGTAAACCTCCCGAGTTTAGGACTGGGGGTAAATATCGATTTTGACGAGAGTGAAATCCGAATAAGACGGAAAGGCGGTTAAATTACAGCTGATTGGGCTTGCCGGTGTTTAGGGGCTGCCGGTCAAATTCATCACGCCTATTCTCTTTAGTTAGAATTTTCGATATTAACCGTCCCAATCTTTGATGAATAACTTCTAAAGTCCCAACTAATGTCCTCAATGCCCCCCTCAAGGCCGGCGCAAATTCACCAAACCAATTCCCGCTCGCGCTTGGTTGACCGCGTTCCACAAGTGGGGGTCACGGGCGAGGGTGCGGACGAGTTTCCCGGTTGAAATGCCGAGCGTTTCCGCCGCCAGACCCACGGCCCAGTCATGATGCGCCAGAACGTCGAGTATGCGGGCGATGAAGCCTGCGTAGCGGCGATCTTTTTTACCTAATTTCCAAGACCCTTGCGAAATATCGGGCTGACCGCCCGCCGCTGCCGGCAGGCGCATCTCTATCGCGATGACCGATCGCAGGCGTCTCAAAGCTTCGGCGCGATTGCGGTGTTGCGACCGGTGGTCAACGCAAAGGGCGACAACGGCCCCGCCGGCTATTGAGAGCCTGACCGCTGAATCCGTCGTGTTGCGATGTTGCCCTCCGGGCCCCGAGGCGCGATAGCATTCTTGGCGGCAGTGTTGCAGCAAAGTCTTATCGTCCAGATCAAGAAGGACATCACGATTGGGAATGGCAGGGCCGGGGAGCATGATCGTGCCCTAGCAGGTTTACGGCCTTACCGGCAATCGACCGGTTCAGGTGCCTCGGCCAAGCTGCCGCGCTCTACTCCCGAACAATCTTCGCCATTTTTTGAATAACCGCGACAAGGGCTTCCGGAGTTTGCCCTAAATCATCCGCGGTTTTTTGCGCGTTAGCGCAAGCATAGACCGATTGAACATGGTCCATATAGAGTTTATCGGTGTCCATTGTAGAGGTGAAAAACCCGGCGCGCATGGCAGTTTCATTGTCTTTCATCATTTGGTCGACTTTGGATCTGTCCCATCCAAAGGCTTTAGAGGCCTTATAGGTTTCGGCCATTCCGGCTTTCATTTTAGCCTCTTGCGCTTTTGAAAACTTTATCAGCGCCGGCGCGATGTCTTTATGGCCCTTAAAGCGCTTATCTTTTTTGACGGTCTTTGCGGCCATATCGGCGGCGATAGCGCAATTGCCCGGCTTGGCGGCGGCGTTGCGGGCCGATGCAGGCATAGCGGTCACAGCCGCGACGAGTATTGCGACCGGTAAAACGTTTAAAAATGTCATGGTAGTGTCCCCGATTTGAATTACGGCCGGAGCTTGCCAATCACAGAGAATAGGCGCAATCCCGAATAAAAGGGGGCGCGATTTAAATTATCCGCTGCGTGACTTACCCGCCACGCATATCATTGATAAACGCATCAGCCGCAGAAATAGAGCGCTCCATTTCCGCAATGAGGCGGGCCACATCGCCTTCCAGATCAGCGGTTTCGGAATTCAGCGCCGCAATGGCGCGGGCGTTCAGATTATGTTTCAAATACAGGACGCGGTCATTGAAAACAGACAGGACCGGATTCATAGACGCGGTCGCGGCGTCCATTTTATCGGTCAGGCCGGCATATTTACGCTGCGTCTCGCGCAATTGCGCCTCGGAAGCGCGGCGCAAGCCGGCGTCGGAATAGCTGCCCAGTTCGCTATCCCATTCTTTGAATAAATCGCGGGCAACGCGTTTAACGGCAGCAACGCGCGCGCGAACCGCGTCGGCTTGTCCGTCTGCACGCTTATACGCCTTGTTCATATTATCATAAGTGGTTTCCAGGTTTCCGCCGTTTACATCAACAACAGAGCGAAACGCCTCCAGCGCATCTTCAAACTCTTCCTTGGCCTCGCCTTGGGCTTTGGCCACGCCGGTGACGCGGTCCACCAAAATATCGCGTTTCTCAATCCCGAACTTTTCTTGGATATTATAAGCCGCAGAGGCGCAGCCCGTCACCAAAACGGGCGCAGGGATCAACAGAGCAAATATCAGAGCGGCGGGTTTAAAGGCAAATTTCATGATGGTCCTTTCGGGCGAGTATCAAAGCCATATTATCACAGTGACAAAGTCATGGCAGCGCAAACTTTATTCCCGGGTCTTTATTCCGGCGGCTGCCTCTTTTTTCACTCGCAACGCTTCGCGAATTTCGCCCCGTACCAGCGCGCTCTCCACGCTTTTAGGGTCATATCTAAGAGACTGCTCTGCATCCGCAAGGGCGGCGGACAGTTTGCCTTGACGGCGGCGGGCATCGGCGCGGTATCGCAAGGCTTGGGCATTGCCGGGGTAATAAACCAAAGCCGACGTCAGATCAGTTTCCGCGTAATCCCAGCGCTCCATTTGCGCATAGGCCCGCGCACGGGTCAGGCGGGCCCCCAAATGTTTAGGGGACAGGTCAAGGGCGCTGCCTGCGGCCCGAACGGCGTTCATATCATCACCGGATGCCAGCCAGAAATCCGCGCTTTCCGTATATCTGTCCGCGCGCATTTGCGGCGTACCCGAGCCGATTTCCGCGCCCATGGCCTCAAGCCGGTTTGCGGCCTCTTGTTTATGACCAAGCGCGAACAGCGCCATCGCCACGCAATGCCGGGCGCGGCGACCGCCGCCGTCATTTTTCCAAATCAAGGCGTCTTCATAGGTCACGTCCGCATCGCTCGCAATGGCGGTCAGGCAAGCGTCATGGCGCGCGTCAAAGTCGTCAATGGTTGACCAATGGGGTCCGGCCGGAGCTGTGACCACAGGAATTTCTGCATCTTGCGCAAAACCGCTTTGGGCCATGACAAGGCCGGCAAATACGGCTAGGGACGAAATTTTGAAAACACGCTTTATCATAAGGCGTAAATATACAGGCGGGAATGAACACGCAATGAGCGGCCGGGTTAAATTACAGCAAGAGAGCGCGCTCTTATTAGGCGCCGGCTTTACGGCCCGCGCCCTGATCCCGCATCTGCTTGCGCGCGGAATGGCCGTGACCGCGACGACCCGAAGCGCAGCGCCGGATTTGGAAAAAGCAGGCGTTCAGGTTTTAGAATTTGACGGCCGGATGACTTCCAATGCCCTGAAACGCGCAGCGCAAAATGCGGACTATATTTTATCCTCTGTCGGGCCGGGCACTGACGGGGACCCGGTGTTAAACGCCGGCGTTCTTGCCGGGGCGACGCCAAAATGGGCGGGCTATCTTTCCGCCACCAGCGTCTACGGGGACCGCGCCGGACAATGGGCGTTTGAGGACGAGCCGCCAACGCCGGCAACCCGGCGTGGCCGCGCGCGCGCCGACGCAGAAATTGCATGGATAGAGACGGGCTTGCCGGTGCACATATTTCGCCTTGCCGGCATTTACGGCCCCGGCCGCAGCCCCTTTGAGAAAACTTTAAAGGGCAAGGCCCGCGCCGTCATCAAACCCGGCCATGTCGTGAACCGCATTCATGTTGATGATATTTGCAGCGCTATCCTTTTAAGCACAGATGCACCTGACCCGCAGCGCATTTACAATATTGCCGACAATGCCCCCGCCCCGCCCCAAGACGTATTGGATTATGCGGCAGATCTGCTCGGCGCAGCGCGGCCACCCCGCGTGTCCGCCGATGATCCCAATGTCAGCCGCATGGCGCGCACTTTTTATTCTGAAACCAAACGGGTCGATACCGGTCGGGCTAAGAGGGAATTGGGGTGGACGCCGCAATACAGCGATTACCGCGCAGGGCTGTCACAGACTTTAAAAGCTGAAAATCACGCGCCGGTAGGCATCACTCTGACCGGATATATCGATATTCCCGAGGAAAATTTACCGGCCGTGACCGCCGCCCTGCCCGAACATATTCGCGCCACCCAAGACGAGGATGGCTGTGTCACGTTTCGAGTGACGCAAGACACGCAAATCCCGACCCGC
Source organism: uncultured Robiginitomaculum sp. (assembly GCA_938015875.1). Taxonomy (GTDB): domain Bacteria; phylum Pseudomonadota; class Alphaproteobacteria; order Caulobacterales; family Maricaulaceae; genus Robiginitomaculum. The sequence goes on from CALLXE010000067.1 coordinate 15,640, forward strand.
TATCATGTCTATGAACGGTTCACCGGCGAAACTGCATTTAAGGCCCATCAGTTACGGACGAGTCAAACAGCGTGGGCGCGCGCGTCGAAAAACGCGGCGCGCCATTATGAACTTTTCGGCTCGCCGAATTTAACGCTGACCAAATAAAGCCCGTCCGGTGGGGATACCGGCCCGCATTCCCGGCGGTCTTTGGCGGCCAAGGCCATGGCCACATCTTCCGCGTCCCATTTATCCGTACCGACTTCGGCCAAAGTCCCGACGATAGAGCGCACCATGCGATGCAGGAAACTGCGCGCTTTGGCCGTGATATGAATTTCATCGCCGACCCGTGATACCCGGAGTTCATCGAGGGTTTTTATCGGCGAATGCGCTTGGCACAACTTGTCCCGAAACGTGGTGAAATCGTGCGTGCCGACAAATGCCTGCGCCGCGTAATGCATAGCATCGGCGTCCATTGTCTGGGGAATACGCCAGACCCGCCCGCGCTCAAGCGCCAGTTTCGGGCGGCGGTCAATAATGCGGTAAAGATATTCACGCTCTATGGCATCAAACCTCGCATTGAAATCATCGCCGCAAATTTGCGCGTCCAATATGGTAATCGGCGCGTCCATCAAATGATAATTCAGCGCGTCGCGCATTTTATCGGCGCGAATATTTTTGACGAAATCCATATGCGCGATCTGTCCCAGCGCATGGACGCCGCTATCCGTGCGCCCTGAGCCAAATACGTCAACAGGCGCGCCTTCAATTTTGGCCGCTGCGCGCTCTATCGTGCCCTGCACAGTTTCCTGATCCGGCTGCCTTTGCCAGCCGCAAAACGGCCCGCCGTCATATTCGATTGTCAGTTTATAACGAGGCATTTTAAGACAATACCGCGCCGGGTTTAATCTGATATCCGCGCGCAAAGTCTTCAAAACTCATGGCGGATTTTCCGGCCGGCTGCACGGTAATGAGGCGCAGCGCGCCCGAGACGCAAGCGATCAAACCTGCCTCGTCCAAAACTTCGCCGGGTTTTCCCGTTCCGTCTTCAAGCGCAATTTTCAAAACTTTAACCCGTTTATCGCCCTGCATAAAATAAGCGCCCGGCGATGGAAGCAAGCCGCGAATCCGGCAATCGAGTTTCGCCGCCGGCATCGTCCAATCAATCTTCGACTCCGCCTTATCAATCTTGGCGGCGTAGCTCGCCTCGCCGGTTTGCGGCGTAGATTGCAAGCCGCCGCGAGACAGCGCCGCGAGAACCGGCGACCAAAGCTGCGCGCCCGTTTGCGCGAGGCGGGCAAACAGCGTTCCCGACGTATCGGTGGGCTTTATCGGCTCTATGGCGGACATAACGATGTCGCCGGTATCAAGGCCCTTGGCCATGCGCATAATCTGCGCCGCGGTCTGCGTATCGCCGGCCATTATAGCGCGCTGCACCGGCGCCGCGCCGCGCCAACGTGGCAGCAGGCTGGCATGTAAATTTAAGCACCCCTCGCGCGGCGCATCGAGCGCCCGCTGCGGCAGAATTTGACCGTAAGCCACGACGCAGGCCACATCGGCATTCAGCGCTTCCAGCCCGTCAATGACTTTGGGTTTGCGAAAACTCTCCGGCGTGCGGACGGGCAATCCCATTACGTCTGCAAATTGATGCACCGGAGATTTGGTGAGGCTCTGCCCGCGTCCGGACTTGCGTGGCGGCTGCGTATAGACGCACACCACCTCATGCCCGGCGGCCAAAATTTCAGACAGGGACGTCACCGCAAAATCCGGCGTTCCCATAAAGACGACGCGCAGGGTCATAGCGCTGTTACCCGGCCGCTTTCAGCTTCTCAGCCTTAATTACTTTTTTGACCGCCCGTTCACGCTTCATGCGGGACAGATAATCAATAAAGAGGACGCCCTTAAGGTGATCCATTTCGTGCTGAATACAGACAGCATAAAGTCCGGTTGCATATTCCGTCACGCGTTTGCCGTGATAATCCAAATAGGTCAGCTTGACTTTTTCCGGACGGTCAATGGTTTCAAAAAACTCCGGCACGGACAGGCAGCCCTCTTGGTAAGGCAGGGTTTCTTCCACGCTCTCGAGGATTTCCGGATTGACGAAATATTGCGGCGCGGGGTCTTCGCCCTCACCGGCCAGATCCATCACAATAACATTGAGGGGCTCGCCGATTTGAATGGCGGCAAGGCCAATGCCCGGCGCGTCATACATCGTCTCAAGCATATCATCCATCAAAGCGCGGA
>CALLXE010000068.1 GCA_938015875.1 uncultured Robiginitomaculum sp.
CGCCTGATCGCGAGTCGCGGGGAAATCGGTACACTCGTCGAGTTGCATACAAATATCAGCGCCGAGCAGATCAGCCTGTATTTCTATAGAACGCTCCGGGGAAAGCATATGCTTTGAGCCATCAATATGACTTTGAAACTCGACGCCTTTTTCGCTCATCTTACGCAGTTTCGAGAGCGACCAGACCTGAAAGCCTCCGCTGTCAGTCAGCATAGGCCCGTTCCAGCCGCCAAATTTATGCAAGCCGCCCAGCTTAGCCACGCGCTCAGCGCCCGGGCGCAACATCAGATGATAGGTGTTGCCCAGAATAATATCCGCGCCGGCAGAGCGCACTTGCTCCATGTAAAGCCCCTTCACCGTGCCGGCGGTCCCGACAGGCATAAATGCCGGGGTTTGAATATCGCCGCGCGCAGTTTTAATGACGCCGCGCCGCGCCTTGCCGTCAGTTGCGGAAATTTCAAACGGAAAACCGGTCATAGCGTTTGACTCCAAATCAGGCTGCTGTCGCCATATGAGTAAAATCTGTAGCCGTGCATAATTGCGTGGGCGTAGGCGTTGCGCATTTCGTCTGTCCCGGCCAGCGCGCAGACAAGCATAAAGAGGGTTGATTTCGGCAAATGAAAATTGGTCATCAGGCCGTCAATAATTTGAAACTTATATCCCGGCGTTATGAATATATCCGTCTCCCCCGTCTGCGCCGAAAGCTTGCCGTCTTTTGCCGCAGATTCAAGCGCGCGCAATGCCGTTGTGCCGACCGCAATCACGCGGCGGCCTTCGGATTTAGCCGCATTAATCGCGGCGGCGACGCCCGCGCTGATCTCGCGCCATTCACTGTGCATGACGTGGTCGGTCGTATCTTCGGCCTTCATCGGCAAGAACGTTCCCGCCCCGACATGAAGGGTCAGGCGGACAATTTCGACGCCTTTTGCCTCCAAATCCGCTAACAGATCAGGCGTGAAATGCAGGCCTGCGGTCGGCGCGGCGACGGAGCCTGTGTCTTTCGCGTACACCGTCTGATAGTCCGTCACGTCGCGGGCATCCGCCTCGCGCTTTCGGGCAATATAGGGCGGCAAAGGCGGGGTTCCGATAGCCTCAATCGCCGCGTCCAGCGCGTCCCCGGACAGATTAAAACACAGCCCGATATCCCCCCCGTCTTGTTTATCAAATACGGTTGCGCGCAAATCGCCTGAAAAAATCAATTGATCTTTATCTTTAAGGCGCTTGGCAGGACGAACAAAAGCCCGCCATTTTTGATCCGCCACGCGTTTATGCAGATTGATTGTAACGTCCACATCACCGCCGCCGCCATGCGCTCTCGCCGGACGCTTAGCGGTTAAGGCCGCAGGCAAAACCCGCGTATCGTTGAGGACCAATACGTCACCGGAAACGAACTGATCGGCCAGATCGCGCACGGATCTATCGGTCAGATGTCCCCCGTCCACCAACAGCAGTTTTGCGCTGTCTCGCGGCGCGGCCGGACGCAGGGCAATAGCGGTTTCGGGAAGGTCAAAGTCGAAAAGGGAAACATGCATAAGGCGGGTCTGCGCGGGTAAGTAATATCAAAGGAAAGGGCGGCCAATGAGCCGCCCCTTTATGCGTTTAAACCAAAGCCGATTAAACAGCCTTAGGCTACCGTCATCTTGACGATTTTGCCGGGCATACGCGGCGGTTCGCCTTTGGGAAGCGCGTCAATATGGTCCATGCCGCTCTCGACTTCACCCCAAACCGTGTATTGGTTATCCAGGAAGCCGGCATCATCAAAACAGATGAAAAACTGGCTGGACGCGCTGTTTGGGTTTTGGCTGCGGGCCATAGAGCAGATGCCGCGCACATGCGGCTCGGCGGAAAATTCAGCCGGGATATTGTCTTTCGCGCCGCCCATACCGGTGCCGTTCGGGCAGCCGCCTTGGGCCATAAAGCCGTCAATAACGCGGTGAAAGGTCAGCCCGTCATAAAAGCCTTCGGAGGCCAGCTTGGTGATTTGTGCAACATGTTTTGGCGCCAAATCAGCGCGCAGTTTAATGACAACCTCTTGCTCAGCCCCTTTGTGGGCGTCAACGGTCATGATGAGTTTTTCAGCCATGGTATTTCCTGTTCTTATAATGTTTATGTATGAATTATTGAGCCCGAACCGGCACATCAATATCGCAGATATCGGGATATTGCCCGTCCGGAGATTTAAAGCTGTTTAAGTGGGATTTGAAGGCGGCGCTGTCAGTCTTTAAAACCTGAATATTGAGCCGTTCTGAACTCGGCATATCAGACCCCATACGAACCTTTGTCATCTGATCGGGAACGAAATCCATCGTCTCGCCTTTTGTGCCGACTTTAATCTTGGTCAGGACGTCCTTGCCGTAAACTGTATTGCCCCAAATCGAGTATTTTTGATCGAGAAAATTGGCCGGACCGCGCATCAGGAAAAACTGGCTGTTGCCGGAGTTCGGATTACCCGAGCGGGCCATAGACGTGACCCCGGAGCAATGCAGCCCCCAAGCTTTGACCTTGCCGTCTTTCGTCAGGCTGGCCTGCATCGCCGGCTGGGTCGCAACCGGAAGCCCCTTATAAAAGCCGACGTCGATTGTACCGCCATTAGAATTTTCCTGATCAATCAGGCGCTTATCCAGAAGCGTGATTTGCATATCGGCCGGGCGACGAAACGTAAATTCTGCCTCAATATCCGGCAGATCAGAATCGCCCGTGCCGGTGCCGGTGGGGTCGCCGGTCTGGTTCATAAATCCGTCAATAACCCGGTGAAAGGTCACAAAGTCATAAAAGCCGGATTTCGACAGCGCTTTGATCTGCGCGGTATGACGCGGAGCGATCTCGTCAAATAATTCAACAACGACTTTGCCCTGATTGGTTTCGATATACATCAGGCGGTCTTGAGGGACGGTGCGCCATGCGCTGTCATCGGCGGTAAATGTCGTCGCCGCCGCGCTTGCGGGCGGAACAGGCTTGGGCGCCTCTTGGGCACAAGCAGAAGAGGCCATAGCAGCGCAGCTGAGCGCAACAGTAAGAATACGTGAAATCATGAATATTTGTCCTTCAGGCGTTTTGTAATCTCGGGGGATACAAAGTGTGTAACATCTCCGCCCAAACGCGCAATTTCTTTTACCAGTCGAGACGCAATTGCCTGATGCTGCGGATCGGCCATTAAGAACACGGTTTCAATGGCGGGGTTGAGCACATCATTCATGCAGGCCATCTGAAATTCATATTCAAAATCCGACACAGCCCGCAGGCCGCGCACGACCATTGATGCGCCTTCGCTCTCAACAAATTTAATCAGCAGCCCCTCAAACGGCACAACGCGAATTTTGCAATCGGTCTCAAAATCAGCAATCGCCAGCTCGACCATTTCTACCCGTTCATCCAAAGCAAACAAAGGCCCCTTAGAGCGGTTAATCGCAACGCCGACAACAAGCTCGTCACACAGCTTGCTGGCACGGGCAATAATATCAAAATGCCCATTGGTCATAGGGTCAAAAGTACCGGGGTATAAAGCTACGCGATGGGTCATAGGGGGCTTATGCCGAATAGGGGCGAAAGGGGCAAATGTTTTTCGTGGGGACGGCCGGGAGGGTAGCCGCCCCTAATCCAAGCTTGGCTTGCGCCGCCCGGCTTTAATCCCGCTGCGATTAGCCTTAGCCTCAAGTCTGCGCCTGACCGCGCCGCCGCTCGGACGGGTCGGGATGCGTTTTTTGGGGATAAATATCGCCTCTTGGATGAGGGTCTTAAGGCGGCTGTGGGCGGCCTTCGTATTGGCCGCCAGCGTGCGATGCTCATTGGCCTTAAGGACAATCACGCCGTCTTTGGTCTTGCGATTATCCGGGAGGTTCATCAGGCGCACTTTGGCAGAGTTCGGCAGGCTGCTCGCCATGATATCAAACCGCAAATGCACCGCGCTGGAGACTTTATTGACATTCTGCCCGCCGGGTCCCGACGCGCGAATGGCATTGATCTCTATATCAGACAGCGGAAGGCTGATTTTGGCATTAATGCGCAGGGTCATAGCGCGGGGTATAGCGGCGCGGGCGGGGTTTGTCTAAGGGCGCGGGGTAATCAACGCCCTTAATCCGCCCTATCCCCCTGCCCCGCAGGCCCGCGTTTGCCGGTGCGCAGCTTCCGTCCGGTCATATCTTCGAGCTTTTTCAAAAACCCGTCGCTCCCAATGGGCCGCCCGACAATCTCCGCGCGACGCAAGGCTTCATATTCCTCGTCCCCGAAATTATAGCCCAAATAGGTTTCAAAATCTCCGGTCCGGTTCAGGACAGGCGCAATCATCGTCATGCCATCAGGCTTTCCTGATAAATGGGCGTGTACGCTTGACCACTTCCAATCTTGGGCCCGCGCCGCCAATCGCGCCCGCACGGGGTTTAATGACACATAAGCAATCGCGTTAAACAAATGCGCCTCATCCATGACAACCGATCCGAACCGCCCCTGCCATAAATGCCCGGTCCACTGATTGCGGGTATTAATCCGCCGGGCATATTTACGGTGCGCATTGGCCACGCATTGCCGCAAGCCGTCTTCATGGGACGGCACAATAATCATATGCACATGATTAGGCATCAGGCACCACGCCCAAAGCTCACTTCCCGATGCCGCGACCGACTCGCGCAGCATATCAATATAAGCCCGGTAATCCTCATCATCAAAAAACACAGTCTCGCGGCGATTACCGCGCTGCGTCACATGATGGGGCATTCCGGGAACAACAAGACGGGATAAACGAGCCATAGAAATCTTTACCGTTTACGGCGAGCCTGTGCAATAGTTTCGGTAACTGTCACCGTAATTCCTTGCAATTCTGCCCGAATGGGGCAATAAAATGCAAAACTTAGGCCAATTTCAAATCAAACAATTTACGCCAATTCTTAACGGACGAGTTGCGAGTCAAGGCAACCTTAATGGTGGTGGAAATCAAATCTTTGTTGCTGACTTGAATTCTCTAAATAGGGTGAGGTAAAAATGTTAAGTTCAAAAATTCTTAAAGACGGAAATGTTCTACTTGAACTGTTAGCGACATCTGATGATGACCTTCATTTTTTAAAGCGAGAAGACATCACTAAGATTAAACGACTAATCGAACTGATAAGCATTGACGTTAGAATGGGGATTAAAACAGAAAGCACCCTAAGAAGTGCGTTTGCTGCTGCAAGACACACTGTTGATATCTGGCCATTGAATCATTTGTTTTGCAACACCTTTGTTGGTTACTTAAGTAATTATAAAAAATACGCTCAAAATTCAGAGTAGATATTAGAGAATATTGGAAGCAAAGGTAGGGCTATACTGTGTAATTACACCGTAATTAGGAATGACTGGTCCCGTGCTGGTAGACGGTATAATTTGGGGGCATTCGACTCTTCCTCAATTGGAGCGCCCTTCACAGCAGTCGTTTGTAGGTCCTAAATAAGGAGACAGTATGACAAAATCAGCTAAGGTCGAAATTCGAAGAATATTTCTTTTGACGTTTTTCTTAATGTTGTTCTTTTCTACATTGCAAACTGCTTTATCTTTTTATAGTGGGGAACTAATTATCGGCAAGACGGAGGATGGAATCTTGATTCCTCTGAGAAATGGTCAGCAAATTACATGGTTAAAGTTTCTTGATATCACCATATTAAGCGCGGTAGTAATGTCTGCTCTGCTTGGTTTATTTTCTTCATTTATTGTTTTAAAATTTACTAATATTACTCACGAGTAAATAAAACTGGAAGTTTCAATCTATATACACCCGGAGGGTGATATGAGTGCTGATTTTACATGCGATGCCTGTGTAATTACGGTGACAGTTACCGAAACTATCGACTTCTCTCTCAAACTGTTTCCGGGAACAACAAGACGGGATAAACGAGCCATAGAAATCTTTACCGTTTACGGCGAGCCTGTGCAATAGTTTCGGTAACTGTCACCGTAATT